>NZ_CCSE01000001.1:1870000-2191063 GCF_000756715.1 Jeotgalicoccus saudimassiliensis | reverse complement strand
GACTATTTGGTTGAATGTCATATACATTCAAAACCGGATAGAAGTATCGAAAAGAGTGAACGCACTCTTTAAATTGTTCATTATTTACTTGAATAAGTCATCGATGGATTAGTATTTGTCCGCTGAATGTGTTACCACACTTACACGCCAAACCTATCAACCTCATAGTCTCTGAGGCATCTATTGGGGAAATCTCATCTTGAGGGGGGCTTCATGCTTAGATGCTTTCAGCATTTATCCCGTCCATACGTAGCTACCCAGCTATGCCGTTGGCACGACAACTGGTACACCAGTGGTATGTCCATCCCGGTCCTCTCGTACTAAGGACAGCGCCTCTCAAATTTCCTACGCCCACGACGGATAGGGACCGAACTGTCTCACGACGTTCTGAACCCAGCTCGCGTACCGCTTTAATGGGCGAACAGCCCAACCCTTGGGACCGACTACAGCCCCAGGATGCGATGAGCCGACATCGAGGTGCCAAACCTCCCCGTCGATGTGAACTCTTGGGGGAGATAAGCCTGTTATCCCCGGGGTAGCTTTTATCCGTTGAGCGATGGCCCTTCCATGCGGAACCACCGGATCACTAAGTCCGTCTTTCGACCCTGCTCGACTTGTAGGTCTCGCAGTCAAGCACCCTTATGCCTTTACACTCTGTGAATGATTTCCAACCATTCTGAGGGTACCTTTGAGCGCCTCCGTTACTCTTTAGGAGGCGACCGCCCCAGTCAAACTGTCCATCTGACACTGTCTCCCAGCCGGATCACGGCTGCGGGTTAGAATCTCAACCACACCAGGGTGGTATCCCACCAGTGCCTCCACATAGACTGACGTCCATGCTTCATTGGCTCCCACCTATCCTGTACAGGTGGAGTCAAGATTCAATATCAAATTACAGTAAAGCTCCACGGGGTCTTTCCGTCCTGTCGCGGGTAACCTGCATCTTCACAGGTACTATGATTTCACCGAGCCTCTCGTTGAGACAGTGCCCAAATCGTTACGCCTTTCGTGCGGGTCAGAACTTACCTGACAAGGAATTTCGCTACCTTAGGACCGTTATAGTTACGGCCGCCGTTTACTGGGGCTTCAATTCGTACCTTCGCTTGCGCTAAGCACTCCTCTTAACCTTCCAGCACCGGGCAGGCGTCAGCCCCTATACTTCACCTTTCGGTTTGGCAGAGACCTGTGTTTTTGGTAAACAGTCGCTTGGGCCTATTCACTGCGGCTTATATTTCTATAAGCACCCCTTCTCCCGAAGTTACGGGGTCATTTTGCCGAGTTCCTTAACGAGAGTTCGCTCGCTCACCTTAGAATTCTCTTCCCAACTACCTGTGTCGGTTTACGGTACGGGCAGTAGGATTACTTGCTAGAAGCTTTTCTTGGCAGTGTGAGTCCGTATGCTTCGCCTACTATTTTCGGCTCCCCATCACCACTCAGCTTTAATGCATGCCGGATTTGCCTAACATGCAGCCTTATGGCTTGGACGCGCTCTTCCTTCCGCGCGCTCATCTTTTCCTTCTGCGTCACTCCATCACTCAAATGCAATCTTACTGGTACAGGAATTTCTACCTGTTGTCCATCGCCTACGCTTTTCGCCTCGGCTTAGGTCCCGACTTACCCAGAGCGGACGAGCCTACCTCTGGAAACCTTAGTCGTTCGGTGGACGGGATTCTCACCCGTCTTTCGCTACTCACACCGGCATTCTCACTTCTAAGCGCTCCACATGTCCTTACGATCATGCTTCGCCGCACTTAGAACGCTCTCCTACCATTAAAATAAATTTTAATCCACAGTTTCGGTAATATGTTTAGCCCCGGTACATTTTCGGCGCAGCGTCACTCGACTAGTGAGCTATTACGCACTCTTTAAATGATGGCTGCTTCTAAGCCAACATCCTAGTTGTCTGTGCAACGCCACATCCTTTTCCACTTAACATATATTTGGGGACCTTAACTGGTGGTCTGGGCTGTTTCCCTCTCGACAATGGACCTTATCACCCACTGTCTGACTCCCATACATCACATCTGTGGCATTCGGAGTTTGTCTGAACTCGGTAACCCGGGATGGGCCCCTCATCCAAACAGTGCTCTACCTCCACGATGCTAATATGAGGCTATACCTAAATATATTTCGGAGAGAACGAGCTATCTCCAGGTTCGATTGGAATTTCACCCCTACCCACAACTCATCCGGTCACTTTTCAACGTAAGTCGGTTCGGCCCTCCATTCAGTGTTACCTGAACTTCAGCCTGGTCATGGGTAGATCACCTGGTTTCGCGTCTACAAACATATACTCAGTCGCCCTATTCAGACTCGCTTTCGCTGCGGCTCCACATTCGCTGCTTAACCTTGCATATATTCGTAACTCGCCGGTTCATTCTACAAAAGGCACGCCATCACCCATTAACGGGCTCTGACTACTTGTAAGCGCATGGTTTCAGGTTCTATTTCACTCCCCTCCCGGGGTGCTTTTCACCTTTCCCTCACGGTACTGGTTCACTATCGGTCAGCAAGGAGTATTTAGCCTTGGGAGATGGTCCTCCCGGATTCCGACGGAATTCCTCGTGTTCCGTCGTACTCAGGATACATTCTAAATTTATCAACTTTTTAACTACGGGACTCTTACCCCCTGCGGTTGGCCTTCCCAGACCATTCGTCTAAGTCTTTAAATCCGTTGTGAATGTCCTACAACCCCAGCCGAAGCTGGTTTGGGCTCTTCCCCGTTCGCTCGCCGCTACTTAGGGAATCGATGTTTCTTTCTCTTCCTCTGGATACTAAGATGTTTCAGTTCTCCAGGTGTCCTCCAACGACACTATGTATTCATGTCGTGGTAATACCTCGCGGTATTGGGTTTCCCCATTCGGAAATCTCCGGTTCAAAGCTTACTTACAGCTCCCCGAAGCATATCGGTGTTTGTTCCGTCCTTCATCGGCTCTTGCTACCTAGGCATCCGCCATGCGCCCTTCACTACTTAATCGTAATGAAATTTGTGTGAGTGTATCTTATAGATACGTTTGCGTTCTCGTTTTCAATTCTTTTTCTCGATTTGAAATCTTTTTACTCTTTTCTTTACTTCTATACGGTTTTCAATGTACATAACTGAATAATAAAATGGTGGAGACTAGCGGGATCGAACCGCTGACCTCCTGCGTGCAAGGCAGGCGCTCTCCCAGCTGAGCTAAGCCCCCATATTTTCTATTTAATGGTGGGCCTAAGTGGACTCGAACCACCGACCTCACGCTTATCAGGCGTGCGCTCTAACCAGCTGAGCTATAGGCCCATTAAATAATATATGAGTTATTTTATTATTAACAAGTGAATATCTCTATAAAGAAACATTCAAAACTGAATACAATATGTCAAACGCTTACTCCGATTCCGTTATTATCCTTAGAAAGGAGGTGATCCAGCCGCACCTTCCGATACGGCTACCTTGTTACGACTTCACCCCAGTCATCAATCCCACCTTCGACGGCTGCCTCCAAAAGGTTGGCCCACCGGCTTCAGGTGTTATCGACTTCCGTGGTGTGACGGGCGGTGTGTACAAGACCCGGGAACGTATTCACCGTAGCATGCTGATCTACGATTACTAGCGATTCCAGCTTCATGGAGTCGAGTTGCAGACTCCAATCCGAACTGAGAACAGTTTTATGGGATTCGCTTGGCCTCGCGGCGTTGCTGCCCTTTGTAACCTGTCCATTGTAGCACGTGTGTAGCCCAAATCATAAGGGGCATGATGATTTGACGTCGTCCCCACCTTCCTCCGGTTTGTCACCGGCAGTCAGTCTAGAGTGCCCAACTTAATGATGGCAACTAAACTTAAGGGTTGCGCTCGTTGCGGGACTTAACCCAACATCTCACGACACGAGCTGACGACAACCATGCACCACCTGTCACTCTGCCCCGAAGGGAAGCTGTATCTCTACAGTTGTCAGAGGATGTCAAGATTTGGTAAGGTTCTTCGCGTTGCTTCGAATTAAACCACATGCTCCACCGCTTGTGCGGGTCCCCGTCAATTCCTTTGAGTTTCAGCCTTGCGGCCGTACTCCCCAGGCGGAGTGCTTAATGCGTTAGCTGCAGCACTGAGGGGCGGAAACCCCCCAACACTTAGCACTCATCGTTTACGGCGTGGACTACCAGGGTATCTAATCCTGTTTGATCCCCACGCTTTCGCACCTCAGCGTCAGTTACAGACCAGAGAGCCGCCTTCGCCACTGGTGTTCCTCCATATCTCTGCGCATTTCACCGCTACACATGGAATTCCACTCTCCTCTTCTGTACTCAAGTAAAACAGTTTCCAATGACCCTCCCCGGTTGAGCCGGGGGCTTTCACATCAGACTTATTTTACCGCCTACGCGCGCTTTACGCCCAATAATTCCGGATAACGCTTGCCACCTACGTATTACCGCGGCTGCTGGCACGTAGTTAGCCGTGGCTTTCTGGTTAAGTACCGTCATCTCAAGGCCAGTTACTACCTCAAGTATTCTTCCTTAACAACAGAGTTTTACGAGCCGAAACCCTTCATCACTCACGCGGCGTTGCTCCGTCAGACTTTCGTCCATTGCGGAAGATTCCCTACTGCTGCCTCCCGTAGGAGTCTGGGCCGTGTCTCAGTCCCAGTGTGGCCGATCACCCTCTCAGGTCGGCTATGCATCGTCGCCTTGGTGAGCTTCTATCTCACCAACTAGCTAATGCACCGCAGGCCCATCCATGAGCGGCAGATAAATCCGCCTTTTAACACAATCACTTTTGTGACTATGTCGTATCCGGTATTAGCTACCGTTTCCGGTAGTTATCCCAATCTCAAGGGTAGGTTGCCTACGTGTTACTCACCCGTCCGCCGCTCGATCATGAGGAGCAAGCTCCTCAATCTCGCGCTCGACTTGCATGTATTAGGCACGCCGCCAGCGTTCATCCTGAGCCAGGATCAAACTCTCCATGATTGGAAAGCTTAATAATAAGCTCTGTGTGATACTGCTGACAGTATCTCGTTTGCGTTTGTGTTGTTCGCCTCAACCTGTGCTCCTATATAATAGAAGACTTTGTATTCGGAATTAAACGTTGACATATTGTCATTCAGTTTTCAATGTTCTTTATGTAAAGCTTTGTTTCGTTTGTGTTAAGCTCTTGTTGACTGCTTAATTATCTTAACATGTCTGATTTACAGATGCAACAACTATTTTAAAGTTTTGTTAAGTTTGTGTTACGCCGTTGTTTTGACGACATTTACTATCTTAACACATCCAAGTTTTGAATGCAACAACTATTTTAAAAGTTTTTATTGTTTTGTTAAGTAATGTTGTGTCGTTGTTAAGCGACATTTATTATCTTAACACTTCTCTGTTTCAGTTGCAACAACTATTTTAAAATCTTTTCAGGATGTTCTCTTAGTTGTTGACGTCGTGTTTTGACGACTTTTATATCTTATCAAGTATCCGCTTCTTCGTCAACACTTTTTCTAAACTTTTTTAACATGTTATTTAGAAATGTTACAACTTCGTAACGTCGTGTTAAATATGTAAATCGAATACTTGATATATACTATCATATAAGGATAAGAAAGTATAGAATAATTTTAGAGGTGACATATATGAGAAAACCCGGTAATAAAATACTCCGTATTCGCGGCTGGGCACTTGCAATGATCTTCATCGGTATGGCAGTCATGTACCTTGGTGTGTTCTTCAGAGAAATCCCATGGGTAATGCTGATTTTCCTAATATTAGGAATCATACCTATTCTGCTGAGTTTCGTTATTTACTTCTGGGTCGGCATGATCAGCGCACGTACAGTTACTGTTCAATGTCCGAACTGCGAGCGTCATACGAAGATACTCGGCAGAGTCGATTACTGCCAGCATTGTAAAGAACCCCTGACACTCGATCAGGAACTTGAAGGTGAAGAATTCACTGTTGATTACAATGTAAAACACCGCAGGGAGAAAAAAATTGCAGAATTACGCGAACAGCGTAACAGTAAAGACTAAAACAAAAATCCACGGTGCAATTACGCACCGTGGATTTTTTGAACTTCTTTTGTATCCTTTATATAGAAGGAACTGGATTTAGCTGTTGGAATTACTTTCTGTATTTCCACTGCAGTCGGGACATACGCCGTAAATCTCAAGACGATGATGACTTACGTCGTAATCTGTTACTAGACCAGCAAGGTGCTCCACTTCTTCTAATGCCGGATATTGGAAATCCGTAATCTTTCCGCATTCGCTGCAGATGATATGATAATGAGGTACTGAGTTAAAATCGAATCGGCTTGATGAATCACCGTAAGTCAGCTCTTTAACAAGCCCCGTTTGTTTAAATAATTTTAAGTTATTATATACTGTAGCGACACTCATGTTCGGAAAATCGCCGGACAGTGCTTGAAATATATCATCGGCAGTCGGATGCACTTCACTTTCAACGAGATAGCTGAGGACTGCTTTTCTTTGAGGTGTGATTCTCACGCCCGTATTTTTTAGCGCCTCAAGAGACTCTGCGAAATGGTCATGATGATTATTATCTATCATCTTCATATGACTGATCCTTCCTTCTGTTTATATATACCTAATATATACATTGTACTTTGAATACAAAATCATTGTCAAACTATATATTAATAACCTTTGTTATAGTCGATAACATTTTGCATATCCGATTCATTATTCATTCGAGCAAGATTATATATGAATATATCGAACGCTCTCACATTATACATTCTTGTCTTCGCTGAACAATGCGGCGTAATTGTCAGATTATCATAGTTATACAGCGGGCTGTCTTCAGGCAGCGGTTCTTCATTAAATACATCTGATAACACCTGGGCAATATATTTTTCTTCGAGTACCTCCAGCAGCACTTCATCAGTCATCACGGTCCCACGACCGATATTCAGAAAGACCGCTTCGTCTTTCATCAGTTTAAATGTTTCAGTCTCCAGGAAATTTGTTGTACCCGGCGTGCTCGGTAAAATATTTACCATTATATCCGCACTTTGAACCTGCTCGTTCAGCTTTCCAATTTCATAAGTCTGATCAAAACCTTCTATAGAACGGCCGTTTGTATTATAACCGACAGTTTTCACACCGAAAACCTGCAGAGCTTTTGCAAGATGGCTGCCGATGCTCCCTGTTCCGAGAATGTGTGCCTCTTTTCCATAGAGTTCTTCCGATCGTGAATATTTGATCCATTCATTATTTTTCTGGGCTTCATGCAGTTTTGTAAAGTTTTTATAATACTGCATCAGTATGCCGACTGCATATTCGGTCATAGGTATTTTATGTATACCTGTAGAGTTCGTTACGAGAGCCTTATCAAAGATATCTTTTGGAATCTCATCAATGCCGGCACTCATTACATGCACCCATTTGAGATTTTCAAACTGAGCCGCCTCACCGTCTGTTAAATCCCCGCCGTACGTTACAAAAATATCAGTTTCTGCTTTAATTTCATCTGTCATGTTTTCTTTTTCTACATATAAGTAGTTATACTGTTCATCCAGTTGTTCCACCATGTAGTCTTTTAACTTAACTGTTGAAGTGATTTTCATAGTAGTTACCCCTCTTTAAGAAAGTCCTGAAGTTCATCAGCATGTGCAGCAGCTTTAACTTTGTCAAAGCGTTTAAGAATGTTTGAGTTTTCGTCAACGACAAATGTCGTACGTGTGATACCGTTAAATTCTTTGCCGAATGCTTTCTTCGGACCGTATACTCCAAGAGCTTCCGACAGCTTAAAGTCTTCATCCACTAAAAGATCGAAGTTTAAACCGTGTTTTTCGATAAAGTTCTGATGTTTCTTTTTGCTGTCACCGCTTACGCCGTATACTGTAACACCAAGATCGTTAAGCGTCGCCATACTGTCTCTCATGTCACAAGCCTGTGTAGTACAGCCGGGTGTATTGTCTTTCGGGTAAAAGTAAATTACCGTGCGTCCTGTTAATGAATTATTAGATACGATTTCACCATTCTGATTTTCTAGTTCGAACTGTGGAAATTTTTCCATTTATGAGTCATCCTTTTCATCATTAATTAGTCTGTATATCTATAATACCCTTTATCGGCATGAGTGCAAACCATTCTAGTTTCTTAAATAATTGTCTGATGTATGGTATTATATTGAATGAATAAAACTGACGAAAAGTAAGGATGAAATTATGTATACTCATACGAATTCAAAGAAATTGCAAATCGATGCTGAGGAAGTTATTCTCGGCGGCGTCAATTCACCATCAAGATCGTACAAAGCAGTAGGCGGTGGAGCACCGGTAGTTATGGAAAGAGCAGAAGGTCCATACTTCTACGATGTCGACGGCAACAAATATATCGACTATCTCGCGGCATACGGTCCGATTATTACAGGACATGCCCACCCGAGAATCCATGAAGCCATTACAGAACAGTCAAGTAAAGGCATACTGTACGGTACTTCAACACAGCTCGAAATAGATTTTGCAAGAAAACTTCAAAAGGCTGTTCCTTCACTGGAGCGTGTCCGTTTCGTCAACTCGGGAACTGAAGCAGTGATGACGACGATTCGTGTCGCACGTGCATACACGGGCCGCAATAAAGTAATTAAATTCGAAGGCTGCTATCACGGTCATTCGGACCTTGTACTTGTTGCAGCGGGCAGCGGCCCTTCACAGCTCGGCACTCCGGACTCTGCTGGAGTGCCAGAAAGTGTTGCACAGGATGTAATTACCGTTCCTTTCAACAACCTGGAAGATTTTAAAGAAGCTATTAACCATTTCGGTGATGAAATTGCTGCAGTACTTGTTGAACCAATCGTCGGGAACTTCGGTATCGTTGAAGCTGAAGACGGATTTTTACAGGCGGTAAACGATATTGCACACGATAATGGATCACTTGTCATTTACGACGAAGTCATTACAGCATTCCGTTTCGGCTACGGTTCGGCGACTGACATCGTGGGTGTCACTCCGGATTTAACTGCGATGGGTAAAATCATCGGCGGTGGAACACCAATTGGCGCATACGGCGGGCGTCTGGATATTATGGAAAGTGTCGCACCACTCGGTGCCGCTTATCAGGCCGGAACCATGGCAGGAAATCCGCTGTCGATGGCTGCAGGTATTGCATGTCTTGAAGTTCTTGAAAAACCGGGTGTATACGAAGAGCTCGACAGACTGGGTGCAAAACTGGAAGACGGTCTTAACGCTCTGATTGAAAAATATAATGTTACAGCTAAGATTAACCGTCTCGTCGGTGCACTGACAATTTACTTTACCGATGAAACTGTGACCAACTACACTCAGGCTGAAGCAAGTGACGGCGAAGTCTTCGCTAAGTTCTTCAGAGGACTGATCAGCCGCGGTATCAATATCGCACCTTCAAAATATGAAGCCTGGTTCTTAACGACAGAACATACAGAAAAAGATATTGATGATACACTTGCAATAGTTGAAGATGTGTTCAAAAATGACCTTTAGGAGTTGGTGCCATGCGTTTTGGTGCTAGAGTATTAAAAACGGGTATAGCCGTTGTATTAACTTTCTTAATTACAAATCAAATTGGCCTGACACCCGCCCTGATTGCGGGAATCGCTGCGGTCAACGCACTGCAGCCCAATGTCTACCGTTCTCTTGAAACAACATGGAACCAATTCAGAGGTAACACAATCGGTGCGATATCAGCCATAGTCATGGTACTTCTGTTCGGCAGCAACATCCTTATTATCGGGTTGACTGTCATACTGGTACTGGCAATGCTTCTGTTCTTTAAACTGCAGAGCGTGTCGACACTTGCGGTTATTACCGTCGTTGCCATAATGGATGTGCCTTTCGGCGCCGATCTTGAAACGTCTGATTTCCTTATTGTTGCCGGCACACGTTTCTCGCTTGTGATGATTGGTGTTCTTGTATCACTTCTCGTCAATCTGGTCTTTATCCCGCCGCGTTATGAAACGAAGATGTATCATAACTGTTTTAATATCGCAAATGACATTTTTAAATGGATGCGTCTCGAACTGAATGCGGTAACGGAATCACAAAATGTTAAAAAAGATCTCGAACAGCTGCAAAAACGTGTAACGAAACTTGAAACGATGTATTCCTGGTATAAAGAAGAGCGCAACCTGTTCAAAAAACAGCGCTTCGGCGACCACAGACGTAAAGTACTGTTTAAACACATGATTGCTTCGACGAGACAGGCGTACAATCTGCTTAAGCGGATTAACCGGTACGAAAATGATTACAAACATCTGCCTGACGATTTAAAGTATCATATCCGTATAGAAATGGATGAAATGATGGCTTATCACGAACAGGTGTTTATGAAGTTCACGGAAAAGATTAAACCGGAAACTTCGGAACTATACGTCGAAGGTTCCCATTACTTTGAAGAGAGTCTTATGACTCATTTCCTGAAAGAGTATTCCCGCCTTACTGAAGAAGATGATAAACTCCAATATGAAAACATACTGGAAATCATTACATCAATGCATGAATACTCACGCGCGATTGACCGGGTAGACAGACTGACAAACAGTTTCTTCAGCTACCATATTGATAAAAATAAAATCGATATACAGGATGAGACTTTGGATATATAAAAAAACTGCGGAGAATATTCTCCGCAGTTTTTTTATTGCCATCCATTATTAATGCCTGGTTTGCCTTTAAAACGACTGACGTTCGGATTGCCTTTAACGATAAAACGGTACAGATAATCCACCGCTTCTTCTTTATTATCAATGCCGATTCGTTTCGTTTCTTCAATAGCTGCGGGGTTTCTGCCCGGCAGTACATGAAGAGTGTCACCGTTAATTTTTGCCCCGTTATGTTCGGCACGTGTAATACCAAGTGCTTTCGTCAGCTTACCGGGACCCGAAGTTAAATCGGTTTCTTTCCCTCTCCGTTCTTTCATAATATCGATACCCTGATGCGGTTCAATACCCCGGATCAGAATTCCTTCCGGCCGGTCGGTCGTCGTAACAAAATTCATGCAGTTGTGGCCGTGCATTGTATACACATAAATATGACCATACGGTTCAAACATCATAGCATTCTTTTTTGTTACTTTGCCGTTGAATGTATGTGCTGCTCTGTCGCTCAAACCTAGATACGCCTCAACTTCAGTTATAAAGCCGCTCGTTTTCTCACCATTTATTTCTGTGACTACTTCGACGCCGAGCAGCTGCTTTGCTGCTTCCAGCGTATTGTCACTTAAAAAATCTATATTCAAATAGTTCATTTAACATATCAGTCCTTTACAGTCCCTGAATATCATACAGGTTCTTGTATGCACCTTTTTTAGACATCAGTTCACTATGAGTACCTGTTTCTGTAATTTCCCCGTTTTCAATGACGACAATTTTATCTGCATGAGTCACTGTTGATAACCTGTGGGCAACGACCAGTGTCGTTCTGTCCGATGACAGCTTGTCCAGTGTATCCTGAATAATACTTTCACTTTCAAGATCCAGTGCACTTGTCGCCTCGTCCAGAATAAGAATCGGCGGGTTTTTAAGGAAAACACGTGCAATTGCAATGCGCTGCTTCTGTCCCCCGGATAATTTCACTCCGCGCTCTCCTACTGTTGTATCATACCCTTCTTCCAGATTCATAATGAATTCGTGAGCATTGGCACGCTGTGCGGCAAGAATCACTTCTTCTTCCGTTGCCTCCGGTTTTGCAAGCAGTATATTTTCTCTGATTGAATCCGAGAATAATATATTGTCCTGCATGACGATTCCAAGATTATCTCTCAGTGAACGGACGGATACGTCTCTAATATCCTGACCGTCTATTTTAATACTGCCGGCCGTCACATCGTAAAATCTCGGAATCAGTGAGACAAGTGACGACTTTCCGCCCCCGCTCATGCCGACAAATGCAACTGTCTGTCCGATTTCTATATCGAGATTAATATTCTTCAGGACATCGTTGTCATTTTCATCGTATTTAAAACCGACATTACTGATTTCAATTTGTCCTTTAACATCTTTGATAGGCTGTGCGCCTTCTTTATCTTTTACATCGTACGGTACATCGAACAATCCGAACACACGGTCCATCGATGCAATACTCTGAGTGAGTGAAGTCGATGATGAAACGAGTCTGCGGAGCGGACCGTATAATCTTTCAAGGTACGCAACGAATGCAGCAAGCACCCCTACTGTCAGGTCTCCGTTCAATACGAGGTAAGTACCGTATCCGATAACAATCAGGGGACCGATATCCGTAATCGTATTGACGACCATAAAACTGTATGCAGTCCAGCGCGAATGCTCCAGCGCTTTTGTCAGGAAGTTATTGTTTGTATTATCGAATCTTTCTTCTTCATGATTTTCTATCGCAAAGCTTTTTACGACGTTAATCCCCTGCACTCTTTCATGCAGGAACCCCTGTACTTCGGCAAGTGCCTGCGAACGGTTTCTCGTCTTCTCTCTTAAACGTCCGAAGAAGAACCAGACACCGAAAATATAAAACGGGAATATTAAAATAGATGCAAAGGCAAGCTGCACGTTTAAGCTGAAGATAATAATCAGTGCGATAATTATCGTCACAAGATCCAGCCAGACGTTCATCAGACCGGTCATAATAAAGTCCTTCGTCTGCTCGACATCATTAATCACGCGGGAAATAACTTCGCCGACTTTGTTATTTGAGTAAAACTTTGCACTCAGCATCTGCAGGTGCCCGTATAGTTTTTTTCTTATGTCGTACAGAATCTTGTTGCTGGTACGCTGGGCTAAATATTGTCTGAAGAATTCAACCGGGGGTCTTAAAACTATAAATACTACCGCGAATACAATCAGTATCTCAATAAGCATCGAAATACGTTCGTCGTATGCAAGACCGTCAGCAAGAATAATGCTGTCGATGGCATAAGCGACGAGTAAAGGAATAAGGAGCGGAATACCAAACTTCAGTACACCGATTAAAATGGTTAAACCGATTATACCGTAGTACGGCTTAACAAATTGCATATAACGTCTGATCATTTATGAGCGTTCCTCCAATAAATTAGTAAAACCAATCAACGCTCGGCCGATTGGTTAATGTTCACTATTAAAACGATGGTGCCATACCTTTATAAAATCCGGAGCAAATGGTCCTTTTTTGTGTTCTATCCACTGCTGCAGTTCATCGACCTGATGTTTTAATATCTCGTCGATGCTGTCGGGATAGTTCATTTTACTGCGGTGCACTTTGTATTCATCTTCATCGAGAAGATGATATTTGCCGTCCGGATACACTTTAATATCCAGATCATAGTCGATATACTTAATCGCTTCGTCATCACAGGCATATGGTGAAGATAAGTTGCAGTAATAATAAACTCCGTCATCTCTAAACATACAGATGACATTAAACCAGAAATCTTTATGGAAATAAACGATAGCGGGCTCTCTTGTTACCCATTTTCGTCCGTCGCTCTCTGTTACAAGCGTGCGGTTATTTCCACCAATCACGACGTGATCCGTCCCTTTAAGAATCGTCGTTTCACTCCATACGCGGTGGATTTTCCCATCATGTTTATAGCTCTGAATCCTCATTTTACTTCCCTCTTTTGGGATGGATTCCATCACCATATTACTGCCACCACCTTTATTATTTACGTAAACAGTATAGCACAGCGCCATGTGTTTTAAAAATTTACAGTTCGGATTCCGAAGCAGTATTAATTAAATTCATCATTTTCTGCATTGCTACACTCATCGGAAGATTTTTAACGTCCTGCAGCGGGATAAAATTCTCATTGTCGTTGACTGTATATACAATATAGCCTTCCATGTACCATATTTTATGAGTAAAGACATGTTTATGATCACCGACCGGTGATCCCGGCTGACTGAGCTGAATATTATATTCATCTTCGATTGACTCGAGCGATGTATCGACATCATATCTCGGCAGTTCATACATTCCTTTTAACAGATCGTCCTCCTGTTTAGTCAGGAGAATTTCGCCTTTGTCATTCAGTATAAAGTACACGTTGTAATAGTATTCCTGCTTCGCTTTTTGTTTCTTTTTCAGCGGATACTGCATCACTTCATTCGCTTTCAGCGCCTCACAATGTTCTTTAACCGGACAGATGACACATTTAGGTGTACGCGGCGTACATATCGTTGCCCCGAGTTCCATCAGCGCCTGGTTAAAATCCCCCGCTTCAAGAGGCATGTCTTCTTCGATGTAACGTTTCACATCTTTTTGGACAGATGCTTTTGTCATATCGCGTCCGTCCCGATTCAGTCTCGACATGACACGGAGTACGTTACCGTCCACTGCAGCAAGCTGATTGTTAAATGCAATACTCTGTACTGCCCCGCCGATATACGGTCCGACACCTTTCAGACTGAAAAATTCGTCCGGACGATCCGGCACCTGTGAATCATATTTTTCCTGAACCTCTTTAACTGCGTGCTGAAAATTACGGATTCTGTTGTAATACCCAAGACCTTCCCAGTCCTTTAAAAGCGACTGTTCATCGGCATCCGCAAGTGCATCGAGATTACTATATTTTGTTATAAATTTCTCATAATAGGGTATAACAGTAATGACCTGAGTTTGCTGAAGCATGACCTCGCTCAGCCATATTTTAAAAGGATCCGACGTCTCACGCCAGGGCAGATTCCGTTTGTTTGCCTGGTACCAATTCAGTAATGTATTATTAAATTCCGGTCTTTTGAACATTGTACAACTCACCTTTTTAAAAATAATTATAATAATATATGCCGTATTGAAACGGAGTGAAATCATGGATACATTAACACATACATTAATGGGCGGCACGATAGTCGGTCTCGCCCATATCGATCCTGCTGTCGATCCGGTCTCTGCCGGATTCATTACGACCGTTGTCGGTGCTTCTTTAATTCCCGACCTCGATACTGTTTTAAAAATGAAAAATAATGCAGTATACATTAAAAACCACAGAGGTATTACACATTCCCTGCCGTTTACATTAATTATCTGGCCGCTGCTCCTCGCTGTGTTAAGCAGCGTGTTTTTCGGGCTGCCCTTTATCAATATGTATTTGTGGTCGCTGTTTGCTGTTTCCCTCCATGTATTCTCGGATATATTCAACGCATACGGCACCCAGGTACTCCGGCCGTTTAATCATACCTGGCTGCAGCTTGGCTTTATAAATACGATTGATATTCCAATTATCGTCATGCACATCGCGTACTTCATTTTATGGTTCATCGGGTTTAACCCCGTCACGCTGTTCATTATATTATATTCCGCGATGGCACTTTACTATGTCGCACGATTTGCCTACCAGAAATTTTTAGTGAATAAAATTAAGGAACGTCTGCCTGATGATAATATCACACGCGTATTCTGCCTGCCGACTCTCCGCTTCAATGAATGGCGTGTCGTCGTCGTTGCAGAAAAAGCATATTATGTCGGCCGGACATTTAAAGGACAGGTTGTATTTTACGACCGCTTTGAGAAAATCGGTCCGCTTGAAGGTGAACTGTTCGAGGCAGTTAAAGATGATAAAAACTTTATGTCCTTTACATTCTTCTCTTCGATTTACAGATATGAAATTAAGGAACTGCCGGAAGATACTGTAGAAGTCAGATATATCGATCTCAGGTATTTAAAAGACGGACATTATCCATTCGTCTGTATTATGCATCTCGACAAGGATGATTATGAAGTTCAGTCCAGCTACACCGGCTGGGTATACTCTGAGTCTAAACTGCAGCGAAAAGTTGCCAATAATTAGAGAGACAGCATGCCTAAGATTCAGGCATGCTGTTTTTTTCATTGTATAATTGAATTTTCATTTTGTTGTACGACTCAAACATCCATAAATATAATATTGCAACCTGGGTTACATACAGTACATCAAACGGCAGACGGTTCACAGTCCATGCCTGATGAATCGAATTATTCTGCAGACCGTTAATTACATAATAAAATGGATTTAGACTGAATATATTTTCAATCACTGTCGGCAGCTCTTCCGGCAAGTAAAATACCGGAACAATAAGCAGGACAATGACGAACAGCACCGGGTTGATTTTATTAGTGTTGACGTGCATTGAAACACCTAAAAACAACATTGTAAACGGGATGACCAGTATCACACCAAGTATTATATAATACAGCAGCGAGTATATATTCATCATCCAGTTATCTACAAAGAGCGCTGTAAATGCGCTGTACATCGTAATAAAAATCATAAACATGATTGTCTGGTAAATCATCGTAGGCAGTATTCGTAAATACAGCGGTATATAATTTACTTTTAAAATAGAATCTTTCACGTACGCTTCGTTCTTATTCAGAATTACCATGCTGAATATCCACACCGTGGCCATAAATCCGACCGTTCCGTAGAGTACCCGGACCATCGTACTATCTTCCATCGTCATAAAGCCGATAAACAACAGCACGAGACCGGTAATGTAGATGAGCACCGGCGATAAGTTAAACAGTGTAAACCTGTCCGCCTGTCTGAATACACGTCTCAGCAAATATTTAAATCTGTAGTTCATATGCGCCCGCCTACCTTATCAAGTAATTCCAGTTGTTCTCGACACTGTCGTAAATCATAAAGCCATCGCCGACTCTGAAAACAGTCACTTCACCTGTAAGACTTAAATCTTCCGCGATACTGTTATTTTCCGCCCCTTCAAACTCCATGGAAAAAACTGTTTCCCCGCTGAAATGGTAAGTAATCGGAATGCCCGCGACACTGCCGTGGTTTTCATCTAGTACATCGAATGTAATATTCTGTTCCAGGAATTCCCGGCTGCCGTTTAAATAGTTCGAATAGAACATGTAGTTGTTCTGAATGACCGGACTCGTATACTCAAGCAGTGTCATAAAGGCTTCTTCTGTATACAGACTCGCAGGGTTGAAATAAATTACATCGTCGCGGCTGACTGTTGTTTCCTCACCGTTATGACTGACAGTGTATGTTGTTTCATCGGATGCAGTCACTTCAAGCAGCGTATATTGCGGCAGCAGTGTTCCGCCAACTTCGAGACCGTCTCTGTCGACGAATGCATATGACAGACGATCCGACGTCACCGTTTTTTCTAAGTTCTGCTGTTCCTCTGTAAATGTAGGGGATTCTCCAATAAAAGATATGTTCATAAATATAACAAGTGCCGACAGTACCATAATAAATGCGAGCACAAGTGTAACGATGATTTTTCTAATATTGATATTGTCCAGTATCGAAGCCTGCTGTTTGCCGAGACGTTTAAAGTTTTCACTGTACATCTCATCTTCGTAAACCCGGCGTTTCCACTCGAGATCAAACAGCGCTTCCTGTTCAACATTCTTAATCATGCTCTTCTCGCGTAAGTATTTGTTGTAATTTTCGACGCCCTGCTCCACACTGCCTTCAAAGCGGGTTTGACCGTAACTGACCCACGTGAAATAGTTTGCCATTTTTTCTATCGGTTCAAGTGATGTTTCAAGAAGCAGCACACCTCTGCCCTGATTTTCATGCATGTTCACAACGCTGCGGAATTTCATTAAATCGTCGAGGTGTTCATGGAAGTTCGTATAAATAATCACTTCCACATCGATCAGCGCCGAAATCTCCAGCAGAATGTGAGCCAGCTGCTTGCGGCTTAAATCCTTAATTTTTTTATTCAGATTGTTGCGGATAACCGCTTTATTGTGCAGATGCTCAATGGTATCTGCAAACTGTTTTCCGCTTTTGTATTCTTCAAGCAGTTCTTCAATAAAGAAGTTAAGGGTGAACGGATTGTTAATATGATCCATAACATCGAGACTCAGAATACCGCCGTTTGCCTTCACTTTACCCGTAACCGGATTCAGTGTGCCGGACAGAACTTCCTTAATATAAAACAAAGTGTCGGCATCGCTCAGAAGCCCGAGTACTTCACCTTCATATAAATGGATATTAATATTTTTAAGATGTACGGTTCCTGCGTCGCCGAGCATGCGTTTTTTAAAATCTTTTGCTTCTTTGCTATAAGATAAATCCAGCCCTTTTAACAAAATTTTGTTTTTCATTATCTGACCTGTTTAGGAAGCTGCAGCATACTGACAGGAATAGCCGACTCTTTTTCATCACCATTCACAAAAAAGCCCCAGACAAATATCCCTTTCATATACTCCACTTTAAAGTAGTGATCCTCATTGCTGATCACTTTATAAATTTTGCCGTTCTCAATTTGAGACAGATCAATCAGATAGCATTCTGCAATAATAACCTGGCGCTCCAGTACGCGGTATTCGTTTTCGACACCCATCATTTCCGCACGTCTCATCGCTTCGCGTTTAGTTTGTATATAATGGTTTAACTCTTTGCGAGTCATTTTACTTAATGATTCATCCATCGTTCATTCCGCCTAACTTTTCACTGATTTTATCATAAGCGTACCCTTTGCTCAGCATCGCCGCAATCATTTTCTGTTTGAGCTTAAATCCGCTTTCTTTTTTCTGATATCTATTATAATATTTTTCAAAGTCTTTCTCAAAATAAGAATCTTCATCAAAGTCATCATCAAAGTCTATCAGTTCAAAGTGATGGCTTCTGTAACCCCGCTGTGTCAGCTTTTCACGCAGCTTTTGTTTAAACTGGGAATATGAACCTCTGTGGGTGCGCAGAAATTTATCCTTTAACTTATTCATGCGTTCACTGTCTATCAGTTCATCAAAAGCCTCAGTTTCCTCATATATGGTGTTTTCGGGAATACTGTGTTTCTTCAGTTCACGCTGAAGGTGCCCCGGCCCTTTGTCCGTCGTATTCAAAAGTGTATTTCTTAATGAGCGGGCGTAATTTTCGTCGTTCAAATAGCCTTCATCCTGAAGACGCAGCAGTGTCCGGCTGACTACCTCATCTTCATAGTCCCCATTGAGATAGTCTCCCATTTCCCTAATCGAACGTATTTTATAACTGATATATTTAATCGCGGCAACGTATGCCTGGTCGTATTGTATATTCCGGACGATTTCATTGAACTCATCTTCATCCAGTTCTTTGCCGGGAATCAATACATAACGCACGAGTGATTCCTCGTGCACTTTAATGGACTGCCCGTCATCGAATAATACGTCGTACATTTCCCGCTTCAGTTTTACAATGCGTTTGATTTTCATTTATCTCACTCCAATAAATCAGATGCGAAAAAGTTGCTCAGTGATTTGCTGCGTTCTTTTCTTTCAAGTCTGCGTTCAGCACGCTCTTTACCTGTGTCGTTCAGCCACTGAAGGCGTTCTGTATCCGGTTCTATTTTCGGTACTTCAACAGTGTTGTTGTTTTCATCCAGTGCGACAAACGTCAGAAATGAAAACGCTGCGAGTTCCTTGCCGGATTCTCTCGTTAAATCTTCCTTTGAAATTTTAACCATTACTTCCATCGAACTACGGCCCGTATGAGTAACCATCGCTTCAAGAATAACTATTTCCCCTACATGTATCGGACGCAGAAAATCCATCGAGTCGATAGAAGCTGTAACGACCGCTTCCCGGCAGTGACGGCGTGCACTGATGGCTGCGATATCATCTACATACTGAAGCAGTCTCCCCCCAAAAAGTGTACCGTGAGAATTGGAATCGGGCGGCAGAACGTTTGCTGTTTTTACCGCATAAGATTCAGACATTAGTTTTTTCATTGATAAACTCCCCTTTATGAATAAAAATAGAGGAGATTTGCATCCCCTCTAGTAAGTTTCCTATATTTTGCGCTCAAGCGCTTCTTCCGGTGTGTCAACCACAAGTGCATCTTTACTGTGGAACGCTTGTGCCAGGAAGTAATAAAGCACCGCTGCAAAAGCAAGAATTGCAAATACAAATGATAATACGACTAAAAGCATTAGCCAGCTGCCCATAAAAATCCTCCTCAACAGAATTTTCCAATATAACATTAGTTAAATTGTATCATATTTTCAAATGAATTGTATGCTTATTTTATTAAAATGCCCAGTTACCTTCAAGGAATACAGGTGTTTCGTTTCCTTCTTTATCCACACCGTAAATATTCATCTTTTCCGAGCCGATCATAAAGTCCACGTGAGTAATCGAATCGTTTAAGCCTGCCGCATCCAGTTCATCGCGGGACATTGCCTTGCCGCCCTGCAGCGAGAATGCATATGCACTGCCGAGTGCGAGGTGACATGACGCATTTTCATCGAACAATGTATTGTAGAATAAAATACCTTTGTTGGAAATCGGTGAATCAAACGGTACAAGTGCGACTTCCCCAAGACGCTTCGCCCCGGCATCAGTATCGATAATGTTCTTCAATATATCATAGCCTCTGTCCGCTGAGTATTCGACAACTTCCCCATCTTTAAACGTCAGTTTAAAGTCATCGATAATGTTGCCGCCGTGGCTTAACGGCAGCGTGTTCGTCACGTATCCGTTGACGCGGTTCTTATCGGGCGCCGTGAATACTTCTTCCGTCGGCATATTCGCCATAAATGAATCGCCGTTTGAATCCGTACTCGATGCTCCTGCCCACAGATGATTGCCAGGCAGCCCGACTGTTAAATCCGTACCCGGTGCTTCATAGCGTAAAGCGGTAAACTGCTTATCGTTTAAGTAATCCACTTTTTCGTGAAGCAGTTTATCATGTTCATGCCATGCTTCAACCGGATTTTCAACGTCCGCACGCACGGTATAGAGAATCAGCTCAAGCAGTGCATTTACCGCTTCGTCATCCGACAGTTCCGGATACACAAGACGGGCCCACTCCACCGACGGATATCCCGCCACACACCACGAATGAAAATCGCTCTGTGTACGGCTTGAGAATTCTTTAAATGCTTTCCCTGCTGCAACCTGCATTGCCTGCAGTTTGCTCGGTGAAACATCTTTTAACAGTTCGGGAGAGCTTGAAATAATACTGAGGAATCCTGCTTTCTGATCGCTGTAGTACATGCGCTCATCCACCTGGAAGTCATGTACAACCGACAGTTCATCCTCATCGCGGTATGTTGCATTCAGTCTTGAAACCGTATCGTCCCCTAATGATACTTTCACTTCTTTTGAACCGCGCTCATAAGCAATTTTCGTTACAAGTCTGACAAGTGGCAGTGCATCCGTTGTCGCACGGATGTATAATCTTTTACCGTCAGTAATATTAATGCCGACGTCAACGAGGAGTTCTGCGTATTTATATAATTTTTCTTCAATATCCATCATATAATCACTACTTTCTCATTTTTGATAATTCTTCGATAATCGCTGACTGTTCGCCTGCTGAAATCTGGCGGCGTGACTCAAGCATTACCTTGATATCATTCAGTTCGCTGATTTTTTCATCGCTGTAATCTTCAGCTTTAAATACACCTTTATTTACAACGTTTAACTGTTTAATTATATCGTTTAAAATCTGCTCTTTATCCATGGTGATCCCCTTTCTTTTCCTTATAATCCATCTTAACAAATTATAATAAAAATATATATCATCTTGGTAAAGTCGGGAAAAACACTTTTCTGTTGTCATTACGCTTAATTTCTTAAGATAAAAAGTTTATACTTGATGCAGATAGGTTATATTTAATAGAAAGCTAATTCAAAGGAGAATCAGTTATGAAAAACAAATTAGTACCAGCTATAGTAATTGGAGCCGCTGTCGGCGGATTAATTGCATTAATCGATAAAGGCACGCGCGACTCTGTAGTTTCAAATACTAAGAGCATTAAACATTACGCATCGAACCCTGATGACCTTAAACAGCGTTTCAACGAACCGTCGGGAGAACCTTCAAAAGTAGAAATGATTAAAGACGAAGTTCTGTTCTGGAAAGACACTATTGAAGAAATCCGACGCAACAACCCGGAACTTGAGCGTGCAATTATGGACGCAAAAGATACGTTCCAGGCTAAGCGCGAGAAAAAATTAAATTAAAATTAAACAGGACTATACAAGTATAGTCCTGTTATTTTAGGTGAGGTGAAATTATGACTAAAAATGAATCATCATCGAAACTCTTAAATCAGATTAAAGACGAAAAAGAGAAGAAGAAAAAAGGCGATGTGTTCGTCGACAAGATTAATTTCAAATCAAAAAATGCTAAAAAATCGGGCGAACATATTTATGTTTCCAAAATTAACAAACCTGCAAAATTAAAGGAAGAGGCAGGATTTCTAAAACGTCTTTTATTCCGTTTTTCTCACGATAATACGACGGGAATGGCAGCACAGCTTGCATACTACTTCCTGCTTGCGATATTCCCGCTTCTGATTTTCCTGTTATCCATCGTTCCGCTCTTCAAAATCGAACCCGGGATGATTACAGGATTCATTCAGGATTACGCACCGTCCCAAATTTCGGGGCTTCTTGAAGGCATTATTAATGATGTGCTGAACAACTCCGGCGGCGGCATTCTGTCTATCGGTTTAATTCTGACATTGTGGTCAGCATCCAACGGTATGACAGCTCTCATGAACGCATTTAACGTAGCGTACGACGTGGAAGACAGCCGTAATTTTGTTGTGGCAAAACTACTTTCTGTATTCTTTACAGTAATCTTATCACTGTCCGTTATCCTGACATTTGTACTGATTGTGTTCGGTGAACAGATCGGTAACTTAATGTTTGGCATTATCGGCCTCGATGATCAGTTCTCGGTTCTCTGGAACCTGGTCAGAAGTATTTTACCGGTACTGCTCGTGTTCGTAGTGTTCTTCATTATGTACATGACAGCACCGAACATTAAGCTGAAAATTAAATCGGTAATTCCGGGTACAATCTTTACGACGATAGCGTTCCTCGCTGCATCATGGGGCTTCAGCTTTTACGTATCGAACTTCAGCAACTACTCGGCCACTTACGGTTCAATTGCCGGTGTGATTATTTTAATTTTCTGGTTGTACATTACTGGTGTTATAATAATACTGGGTGCGCAGATTAACTCTATTCTTCACAAGCGCACTGTTCTTGAAGAAGATAAAACACTAAGTAATGAAGAGGAAGTGTCAGTTTAAAATGACTTTATTGGAAGATTTTCTCGCAGCAAATGAAGCTTTCGTGAAAAACGAAGAATTTAAAGCTTTTACCACCGATAAAACACCAAACAAGAAAGCAGTTTTCCTGACTTGTATGGATACGAGACTATCAGAATTGTCTATTAAGGCATTGGGTTTAAAAAACGGCGACATTAAGCAGATTAAAAATGCCGGTGCTGTTGTTTCACATCCATACGGCAGTACGATGCGCAGTCTGCTCGTTGCTGTATACGCACTCGGTGTGGACGAAATCTACATTATGGGACACCATGACTGCGGATTCGGCGCATTGAAGCCCGACCCGGTTATAGAAGAAATGAAAAAACGCGGAATCACTGACGAGACATTCACTACACTCAAATACTCAGGCATCGAAGTCTCTGACTGGCTGAAAGGTTTCGACAGCGTCGAAGAAAGTGTCAGGGAAACAGTCGGTACCGTTAAGAACCATCCGTTGATGGCTAAATCAGTACCCGTCCACGGCATGATCATCGATCCAGAAACAGGAAAAGTTGATCTTGTTATAAACGGTTATGACAAAGCGGAATAGAATATTTAATATGGTGAGCCGGATTCTCTTTAGGGGTCCGGCTTTTTTGGGGCTTGGGGCTGGTGCGGTATTGCTGGACGACGTCGCGGAATATTCGAAGACGTGTTGGGCTCACTCTGAATTGTTCTGCGTTACTATGAACGGCCCTCATTGTTACTTAAACGGTCTTTCGTTACTATGAACAGCTCTCATTGTTACTTAAACGGTCTTTCGTTACTATGAACGGCCCTCATTGTTACTTAAACGGTCTTTCGTTACTATGAACAGCTCTCATTGTTACTTAAACTCTTTTTCGTTACTATGAACAGCTCTCATTGTTACTTAAACTCTCTTTCGTTACTATGAACAGCTCTCATTGTTACTTAAACTCTCTTTCGTTACTATGAACAGCTCTCATTGTTACTTAGAACCAGCCAACCAGCCCCGTTACCCTGACTTTCCCAAACAAAAAGTCCCCGAATCATCCTCTGTCAGGATGTTCCGGGGACTGCTTAATTTATTAGTCTTCTACTTTTGTTAACAGTTTCGGGCCTTCGCTCGTTACCATGATTGTGTGTTCTTTTTGTGCAACGTAGCTGCCGTCTTTTGTTTCAAATGCCCAGTCGTCTTTACCGTCCGTGACGATTGTTGCTTTTGATGATACGAACGGCTCTACTGCAATAACCATACCTTCTTTAAGGATTGTTCTGTCTGTCGGATCGTAGTAGTTCATAATGTGCTGCGGCTGATCGTGCAGACTTTTCCCTACGCCGTGTCCTGTTAAGTTTTTAATGACTGTCAGTCCATTCTGGCGTGCTGTGTTAAATACTGCGCGGCCAATCTGGCTTACTTTCGCACCGGGTTTAATTTTTTTCAATGCTTCTTCGAATGCCATTTCAGTTACATCGATGACTTTCTGTTTTAACGGGTCGTCATTTTCTCCTGCGATAAAAGAAATTCCCGTATCAGAATAAAAGCCGTCTTTGACTGCTGATACATCGACGTTAACAATATCCCCGTCTTTAATAACACGTTTGCCGGGAATCCCGTGTGCCACTTCTTCGTTAATGCTGATGCAGGTGTAACCCGGAAAATCGTATTCGCTGATCGGTGCACTTTTTGCGCCGTATTCTTCAAGCAGACCGCCTGCAAATTCATCAAGCTCTTTAGTCGTCATGCCGACTTTAGCATGTTCAACTGTCGCTTTTAATACACGGCCGCAAATCTGACCGATTTCTTCTAGTTTTTGTAATTCTTCCTGTGTTTTAACTATCATTTTTTATACCTTCTTACTTTTAGTCTTATTTAACAGTATAACAAAGTTGCTACATTATAAAATCATATATGGTCATATTTCTGTAGAGCCTTTCTTCTATACCGGAAACCGTCACACCGATTAACCGGATTGGCACATCCTGTTCTTTCACTTCATGATACAGATTATACGCATAATGATAAATGTCTTCACCTTTAAACACCGGGTCCATCGTCATCATTTGTTTTGAGTGTGTTTCAAAGTCACCGTTTTTTATCTTAACGGTAACGACTCTTCCGGCAAGCTGCCTGTCTTCAAGACGTACACTGACTTTGTCCGACAGTTCTTCCAGTACACCGAGTATTTCCTTGTCATCGTTTCTGTCATAGTTGAATGTTGTTTCCTTGCCGACCGATTTCCGTTCACGCTGGACTGTCAGTTCATTCGTCCCAATGCCCCGGGCTTTGTTATATAAACTCTCGCCGCGTTTACCGAATTTCAGTATTAAATCATTCCTGCTTATATCATATAAATCTTTGCCGTTTTTTATACCCATTCCGAGCATTTTTTCTTCTGTTACTTTACCGACACCGGGAAATTTCCCTATCGGCAGTTCATGGAGTATTTTAAGAACATTATCATAATGTATCACTGTCGTGGCTTTCGGTTTGTTCATGCCGGAAGCAATTTTAGCCAGGTACTTATTATAGGAAATGCCGCTGCTTGATGTCAGTCCGGTCCTGTCAAAAATATCTCTCTGAATGGATAATGCAACCTCTTTTGAAGGCGTTTCTCTGCTGACAAGTTCCGTTATATCCAGATAGGCTTCATCAAGGCTCAGCGGTTCAATGAGCTCTGTATAGCTTAAAAATATTTCCCTGATCTGTGCCGAGATTTCTTTGTAACGTTCAAAACGCGGATGTACGAAAATACCGTCGGGACACAGTTTATGAGCGGTTTTCGTCGGCATTGCCGAATGCACGCCGAACTTCCTCGCCTCGTAACTTGCTGTCGCAACGACACCCCTGTTGAACGAACGTCCACCGACTATCACCGGTTTACCTCTCAGTTCCGGATTATCGCGCTGTTCCACCTGGGCAAAAAATGCGTCCATATCTATATGAATGATTCGTTTTTCCATCGTCTTCACCCATATCCATTATATCAAATAACGAACACACGTTCTACTCTTTAAACTGTCTGATCTTTCGTTTCGTAAAGGCTCATACCCACTTCCGTATCTACAGCGTATTTTAAATGTTTGTGCTTCATTATTAAATACAAATAGTAGAAGTCACCGGCACACGCACCGGTATGCAGTGCGATATAATATTTGTATGCGGGATTCGGTATCGTAAACATCAGTCCGAGCATAATCGCCGTCAGAATAACAAACGGCATAACGATGATGATAAAGAACTGTCCTCTTGAATACACGGTACCGGGTGAAGTCGCGTAGGCCATGCCGGCTTTAAATCCGAATTTAACCCGTCCATCCGGATTAAAAATTTTAAAAAACAGGCCGTGAACTGCTTCATGAACGATGATAATAATAAAAAATAGTGCGATAATAAAAAATACTGCACCGACAATACCAAACTGCTCTTTACCGACAAGTGCACTGCCTGTCGGTTTAATAACAAATCCTTCGAGCAGATACAGCACGATAAACGTGCCTGTCATTGCCAGAATTTGAATCCATGATATGCTTTTCAATGCAGATTTATTTTCAAAAATATTCAATTCGAGCTTGTCCATGTACATGCCTCTTTCGTATTCGTCTTTAAATAACATATCATAATTATAACAGCCATTACACAGGAGTGATTTAATGAATATAACGATTATCGGCGGCGGTCTTGCAGGAGCGTCTGCCGGTTACCATCTCATAAAGCTTGGACACAATGTCACACTATACGACCGGCAGGACAAAGGCCAGGCAACTTTCGCATCAGCCGGAATTATATGCCCGTGGGTCAGTCAGCGCCGCAACAAAAAGTGGTACCGTCTCGTAACTAAAAGTGCGCATTATTATCCTGAATTTATCAGTACACTTGAACGGGAAACCGGCATGTCTACCGGTTATAAGAACAGCGGTGCAATCTGCCTGTTTAAAGAAAATATCTTCGACAAGGCAACGAAACGAATCAGCGCTAAAGGAATTGACAATCCTGATGTCGGTGCAGTCAGACAACTGTCAAAAGAGGAACTTTCGGCGCTGCACCCGTCCATAACGACAGAGTATCCCGCGCTGATTGTAGAAGGCGGCGGACAGGTCCGCGGCCGGAAACTGCTCGCAGCTTTAAAAGAAGCGTTCATTCATCATGGCGGTACGTGGAAAAATGAGTCCTATGATGAAACAACTGATGACGGTTCTCTTAAAATTTATACGACGGGCGCCTGGGGTGCCGAACAGACGTATAAACCTGATATTGCGCATCAGCGTGCGGAAATCATGCATTTTAAATTAAAAAACCAGCAGGATATCCAGTCCCCTGTCGTGATGGCGCTCGGACCGACGTATATCGTGCATCTTGAAAAAGATGAGTATGTGATCGGGACGACACATATCGATACCGGGTCGTTCGATACCTCGCCGACTGATGAAAGCTATAACTATCTGCAGAGCGAACTGTATAAATACTTCAAAAAAGAAGATGTGGAAATTACTGAAATGGGCGTCGGTTTAAAGCCGTATACACGTGACTTCCTGCCGTTTATCGGTTATGTCGATGACAATACTTTCGTAATTAACGGCATGGGCTCAACAGGGCTGACGGCAAGTCCGTATGTCGGACATGAAGTCTCACACCTTATCAGCGGACTGCCTGTCGGACTCGACTTCAGCGACTACAACTATATCGAACCGCAAAATTAAAAAGACTTCCTTAAGGAAGTCTTTTTTATATGAAGAAATTAATTGTTTCATATATGTAATACAGAAACAGAATAATATTGACAATCATTACAGCGAGCCATACTTTGTCTTTACGGTACTTGTAATTAATGTATCCGAATATCGTTCCAAGTGATGTCAGCAGTATATTTAATATCCAGACGATGTTGTCGGCCATGAATAATGGCAACAGCAGTACCAGTACCGGAATCGCGACACAAAATATTCTTAACATATACTGCCTCCTCAACTCGATTATTTTCATCAATATTACAATATTTAAATAATTTATACAAAACTTATGACAGCTTTACCAGTTACGGTGCAGAATACGCGCCACATGGTAATCCTCACGCTTATATAATTTATACATAAAGTACATTAAAATAAGCATACCCGCTTCAATATCAGAAATATTATCAACAAATATTTTATGATCGTTCATCGATCCGATTAAATCATCACCGCGGTGCATCGTTAAAGTGACCTCTTTATCATCTTTAAACACATAAGGGGTTTCCAGTACAGTGCCGTCCGCCCGGAAGTTCATAAAATTATGAAGTTTACGTTCTTTAAAAGTAAACCGTTTACCTGTATATTCAACTGTATATTTTGCCACGTTTAAGTCTTTGAATCTTCTTATCTGAAGACCGAGCAAAATTTCAGTGCCGTTCACATGCTGAAAACCGTAAGTATTTTTCTCATCACAGCCTGATATCGTCGTAGCGAAAACATCGCCGACAACGTTATTATTACTGTCTACAATTGTTACACCCTGATGTTGTTCCTCGTCGATAACTTTGGCATATAACTGCTGCACAAAACACCCTCCTGTCGCACATACTCCATTTCTTTTATTTTACCATAATCTATATTGAAAAGAGTATCCCCATAAATGAAGATACCCTTATTCATTAAAAATTATTCTTAGTTTAACTTAAAATTAAATCTGTCAGCTCAGATGCTTCCAATTTGCCGAAGTAATGATCGAGATCGAGCGGCTTCAATGCATCAAGCAGGTCTTCCTTAACGACTCTCGTACCTTTCAGAGCATCTTCCACTTCATTGATATTTCCCTGACCGAAAAAGTCACCGAAAATCGAACATTTATCGATTCTTCCACCTTCGATTTCCAGTGAAATATCCACTGTGCCTGCCGATAAACGTCCGTCTCTGTTATAGGAATAGCGGGGTGATTTACCGTAGTTCCAGTCCCAGTTTTTATATTTCTCTTCAACGAGCTTGTCGATTTGTTTCCAGTCTTCGTCTGTCAGCTCATAGCGTTTTGCATCTTTAACATCATCGATTGACAGCAGCTGTTGAATAATTAAATCTTTAAACTCTTCTGTCGTCACATCTTTATACCCGGGTGCCAGGTGTTCACGCAGAGTTGTCACTCTGCTCTGAACAGATTTGATGCCTTTGGATTCTATTTTCTTCCTGTTCGGGTTAAGTACCGCAACCATCGCTTCAACATTAATATCAAGAAGCAGCGAGAATCCGCCGTACACACGGCCGTTCGACATCGTCATCGCCCCGCCGGAAACTTTTTTGCCATCGATAACGAGGTCATTTCTGCCGCTCTGTTCAACATTTGTAATACCGAGATTGTTTAACGCTTTTATAACCGGTGCATACATCTTTTTATAATCGCCGTACACACCTGTGTCTTCCGGAACGAGGAAACAGACGTTCACTGCACCATCGTCAACTAAAATTGCACCGCCGCCTGTATCACGTCTGACGAGCAGAATATCGTTGTCTTCAAGATAATCCTGATTGACTTCCGATACTGCGTTCTGGAAACGCCCGATTTCTACTTTCGGCTTACAGTAATAAGGAAAAATAATTCCTTCATCCAAAAAGATATTGTCCTGAACATAGACCTGCATCGCAAGTGCGTATGCACCGTCTGTAATATATTCTCCATTCCGGTATGGTTCGATTAAATACATTTCAGTCATCCTTTGCCTGTTATTTTTTATGTGCGTTTAAAATTGTTTCTCCGATATCTTCGGTTAAAAATACTGTCTGTGATTTAATTGCTTCAGGAATGCGGTAAGTTTTCTGATTCATCGTCACAAACAGCGCATTTTCATTTTGTCTTGTCTGACGCCAGAACGGATGCTTGATAAACTGCGGAGTCGTATGGCCGACACCGATTTCCAGATACATGACTTTGCCTTTGCTGTGTTCTTTTAGGAATGCATTATAGTCATCACGTTGAGCGTTAAACTTCGCATCCTCCACCATGCCCTTTTCTGCTGTACGTTTGTTTTTCTCCATCGGCGCACCGCATTTTGGACAATACGGAATCAGTTCGGACGGTATTTCCATGCCGTCCTGCTCCGCTGCCATTTTACGCATCAGTTCATCATCGCGGTACGTTTCGTCGTGACAGAAATCGGAGCACTGCATGCGCACGTATTCTCCCTGGTAATAAAGCACTTTATCCATGTTATAATCCGCAGCATAAAATGCGTTATCTGCATTTGTCGTAATGACATGATACGGTTTATTTTCAATCATTTCCTTAAGTGCGATATACGCCTCTCCCGCCGGCTGTTCCAAATAATTCAGCACTATAAAACGGCTTTGAAATGCCCAGTACTCTTCCAGTGTCGGGAATTTAAAAAGGCTTGCCTGCAGCATATCCAGCCAGTTATATTTTTCGATAAAGTCCGGAAAATTATTTTTAAAGCGGTCACCGATATATGTAAATCCGTCAGCTGCCGACATACCGGCGCCGATACCGACAACAACAGCATCCGCCTCGTCGATCAGTCCTTTCAGTATTTCACTTTCCGTACCGTTTTGTTCAAGTGTCTTCCAAGCATTCATGCCAATACAACCTCTCTTAAGTCAAAAGATTTTCATAGATTTTTAAATCGTCCGTGCCGAAAACGTTAAATACGACATCGATTTCAGACCCTGTTTCTGCGAGATACTGCTTTACAGTTTCAACGGCAGTCCCGGCCGCTTCTTCTTTCGGATAGCCGAACACGCCCGTTGAAATGCTGCAGAATGCGATTGAGCGGATATTGTTTTCATCGGCAAGTTCGAGACAGCTTCTGTAGCATTTTGCCAGCAGCTCCTGTTTCATCGGCGATACTTTACCACCCTGTACAACCGGTCCGACGGTATGAATAATATATTCCGACGGCAGGTTATATGCTGAAGTAATCTTCGCTCTGCCCACTGCTTCTTTTCTGCCCTGATTCTTCATAATATCTGCACATTCAAGACGCAGTTCCGCCCCCGCTTTCGTATGAATAATGTTATCGATGCAATTATGATTCGGAATGAGACAGCCCAGCATTTCTGCATTCGCCGCATTGACGACCGCTTCAATTTTCAGCGTCGTAATATCTCCCTGCCATATGTAAAGCTGCTTGTCCCCCGGGCTCAGTGATTCAAACTCAGTGATGCCTTCAGCGTTATACTCCGACAAAAAAGCATCCTGTACATCGAGAAATTCCCGGCTTACTTTTTGTGCCGGCCGTTCGTTTGCCAGCCCGCGAAAGACTTCAAACCGTTCAGCAAATGTATCCGGGACCGACTGTGCAATATTTTTTTCCTGCTGCATGTATGAAATTAAAAAATGCAGTCTGTCTGTCTGTGTCATCATCCATTCATCACCCAATTCCAAAAAAAGACTCACACCCAATGTATATACATATGAATGCAAGCCTTTAAATATATTTTGCTTTAATTAAGCATCAGCAAGTGCATTGAATTCTGCTTCGTCCACACCGGTAAGTTTAACAACCCAGCTCTCTTCAGCTTTTGCCGAATTTAACAGAGTTGGTTCATCAGTCGCTTTTTCGTTAACTGCTACCACTTTACCAGCAAGCGGTGATGCCAGATCAAGTACAGTTTTAGATGCTTCAAGTTCCAGCAGTGAATCATTTTTAGCAACTTCTTCAGCTTTTGTAAATTCCACGAATCCTACAGTACCGATATCGTCCTGTAATTCAGGAGTCATTATAAGCGTGTACTCCTCGCCATTTTTTTCAACCCATAAATAGTTAGCAACTTTTTTCATTGTTATCCTTCTTTCTATTCTTTTAATTGAAATTCTGATGATATTAGTTCCAGTGCACGCAGTCTGTTTGCAGCACCCGGCATAAGCGGTATCAGGAGCAGTTCGTCTGCATCCAGAGTTTCCGCCAGTGTATCCAGCTGTTTTTTGACGCTTTTCACATCCCCGACAACCATACGCGAACGGTTAGCGGACAGCTTTTGAAGTTCCTCTACAGTATAAGTGTATTTCTCCGCAGTTTCAACTGATGGGAAACGCTCAAATTCGCTGAAATTCATCTTTCCGAGCAGCCATAAATCAAGCGCTTTTGCGAGTTCTTGCGCTTTACTGTCTGTGTCGGCAACGACGACAAACGGCGACGCCATAACGAGAGGCTGCTCCATTGCCGGTGAAGGTACAAACTTCTCTCTGTACACCCGTGCAGCTTCCTGTCCGACTGCTGTTTTATCCTTTGACGCGTGCGGGAACAGCCCGAACGTATAGCCGATGCCCTGGCGCGCAGCAAGTTCAGCCGTACGGACACTCGTGCTGAGCACCCACATTTCGGGGTTCGACCGGCCAGTCGGGTTTGCAGTCACATCGTTAAAACGATGTGTTTCATCATCCGTGTTCGTGACATATTTTTTTATATCACTTATATTTTCTTCATATCTTTGTTTTCTCGGACGCATTTCATTCATCGACTTATTTACGATAGGCGTACCTAAAGTATTGCCGATACCAAGATCCACTCTGCCCGGATACAGGTTTTCCATCACCCTGAAGTTCTCAGCAACTTTTAAAGGACTGTAATGAGGAATCATGACACCCCCGGAGCCGAGTCTGATGGATGACGTCTGTCCCAGTATGTGCATCATCATCATTTCCGGACTGCTCGAAGCAAAAGCATGTACATCATGATGCTCGGCCATCCAGAACCTGTAGTAGCCGAGTGCTTCGGCATGCCTGGCCAGTCTGACACTCTCTTTAAGTGCTTCAGCCGGTGACTGCCCTTCATCTATTACGGCGTAATCCAATACGTTTAATTTAACCATCTGCACATATCCTTTACCGCTCATTATAATTCAAAAGCATACTCATTATATCGGTGTTGATTTTTATCGTCAACGTAATTGCAATAATATTAAAATAATTCGCTATACCAAGTGTTTGACATTATTTTGCGGCCTTGCTACTTTGAAAGTAATGATTATAAAGAACGTACATATTAAGGAGCAGCATGATGAATAAAAAATACTCGCCTTTATTTGAACCTTTAACATTGCCGAACGGCATTGAACTGTCGAATCGTTTTGTCCTGTCGCCGATGATTACAAACTCATCGACGGCCGACGGTTACGTTACTAAAGAAGATGAACTGTATCACGCGCGGCGTGCGGGATCTGCACCGATTCAGGTGACAGGTGCTGCGTATATCGAACCATACGGCCAGCTGTTTGAGTACGGCTTCAGCGTCGCGGATGACCGTGCAGTACCGGGGCTGAAAAAACTCGCAGCAGCGATGAAAAAAGACGGTGCCAAAGCAATACTGCAGCTGACACATGCCGGCAGATTTTCCAATCAGGCTATTTTGGATCTCGGTGTCGTCTACGGTCCGAGCTTTATGGAGCTGAATACACCGGTTAAACATCAGGTACTGCCGATGACCAAACGTAAAATCAATATGGTCATTCAGCAGTATGCTGATGCAGCAAGACGTGCAATCGAAGCCGGCTTTGACGGTGTAGAGGTATCGGCAGCACAGCGCCTGTTAATTCAGACGTTCTTCTCCACTTTTTCCAATGAACGCGATGACGAATACGGTGCGGGATCACTTGAAAACCGTTCGCGCTTCGGCCTTGAAGTAATTAAAGCTGTCAGTGATGTCATTAAAAAAGAAGCACCGGAAGACTTTATTTTCGGTTTCAGAGGTACACCGGAAGAAACGCGCGGTGAGGATACCGGCTACAGCGTGGATGATTTTTTACAGTTCATCGACCGGGCCCGGGAAATTACAAATATTCACTACGTTGCGATTGCAAGCTGGGGACGCAACATTTATCAGAATGAAGTACGCGGCAAAGGCCCGCATCAGGGACAGCCTGTAAACAAAGTCGTTTACGAACATCTTAAAGGGAAAATACCGATGATGGCAACGGGCGGTGTGAATACACCGGATAAGGCATTGGAAGCACTGGAATATGCAGACATGGTCGGTGCATCCAGTCCGTTTATTACAGAACCGGATTTCGTCCCGAAATTGAGAGACGGCCGTGAAGATGATATCGATCTTCAGTTTACGATCGATGAACTCGATGATTTAAAAATACCGAAAGCCGCGTTTAAGGATATTGTCCGCATGATGGATTACGGCGAGGGACTGCCGAAAGAAACACGCGATGAACTGCGGAGACTGGCGGATGAAGAATAATTTTAAAAAAAGACATCGTATTCATCCGACTAATACAAAAAACCGATTGAAGATAAAATAATCTTCAATCGGTTTTTTTATTTATTAATCAGTTTTCACTAACAGACTGACAACTTCAACGTGTGCAGTATGCGGGAATAAGTCCACAGGCTGTACCTGCTGCAGTTCGTAGCCGAATTCACGAAGCCATGTAATATCTTCTGCGAATGTTTCCGGATTACACGATACATAAACTACTCTGTCTGTGCCGAGTCTTCCGATACGGCGCATGACTTTACCGCCAGCTCCCGAGCGTGGCGGATCCAGCATCAGCAGGTCCGGAGTCCCCCACGTTTCAAGTATTTCATCCATACCGCGGCGCGCATCTTTTGCAAGGAAGTAAGTATTGCCGATACCGTTGTCCGTTGCATTGCGTTTTGCGGATTCTATAGATGACTCAACGATTTCAATACCGGCAAGCTCTTTTACTTTCTCGGCAAACGGCAGTGAGAATGTTCCTACGCCGCAGAACAGATCTATCATGCGTTCATGTTCTTTTGCGTCTGCCATTTCAAGTGCAAGTTCAACAAGCTTCTCTGCCTGTGTCGGGTTCGTCTGGAAGAATGTATCGAACCATGTACGGTATTTATATCCATACATTACATCGTGAATATAGTCTCTGCCGAATAAAAGGTGTGTATCTTCAGACTGCGTACGGTCCGCAACATCTGTATTTACCATCCACATTAAACTCTTCAGATTATCAAATGATGATGTCAGCTCTTCAACGAGTTCGTCCACTAACGGCTTTAATTCCCCGTCCGGCTTGTCCGTAGCAAATACTGCCAGCATCATTTCTTCAGTTTCCTGGGAGCGTCGGACCATCAGGTGACGGAGCAGACCGTCATGATTTTCTTTGTCATAGCCCGGCAGTTCATGTTTTCCTGCCCATCTGGACACGACAAGCATTGCATCGACCATTTCATTATTTGCGATTAAGCACGTATCAAGGTCGATAATTTTTTTGAAGTTGCCGAGTTCGTGCATACCCAGTTCACCGTTTTTACCAAATGTAAATTCCATTTTGTTACGGTATTCAAACGGATGATTTTCCATGCCGATTGCATCTTTAACTACAGAAGCATCGAACTTGTTTTTTTCAAGTTCACGTTTTACAAAGTCCGTCTTTTCTTTCAGCTGTGCTTCATAGCTCCAGTGCTGCCATACACAGCCGCCGCATAATGCAAAGTGCGGACACGGCGGTGTGACTCTGTCCGGATGTGCTGTTACGATTTCCTTCGGCATAACATGCGCACGTTTTCTCGTCGGATTCGGCACGTCCACTGTTACTGTTTCACCGCGCAGCGTCTGCGGTACAGTCAGTTTCAGCTTGCGGGGCTTGTGACCGCCGTGATCGCGGAGTGCCACACCGCGGCCTGAACCCTTTTTATCCAGCTCATCTATCGTTACTGTAAATGTTTCAATATGATCATTATTAATTTTAGCCACTGTTATCTCCTCACACATCTATTCATTCATACAATTTTACTTACTGTATTGATTTGTTGCAAGCTAAAATGACAAAAAACACCATCACTGAAGTTCAGTGATGGTGTTGTCTGTATTAATACATCAGTTTTTTATTTTTATCTTTCAGCCGCTGGTTATGCGATGATACCATCGCAAACTGGTCCGCTTTCGGATCGAGATACGTTTTCGCATTATTTACAGCGTTCACCGCATCTGCATAAGCACCTGCAATAAGATTGACTTTCCCTGTATATCTGATGCAGTCTCCCGCTGCAAATATCCCCGGCACATTCGTCATACCTGTCGGGGCTGCTTTAACGAAGAAATCATTCTCGAGATCCAGTCCGAGATTATTTTCTCTGAACAGAAGGTTCTCCTGGTCGTAACCGTGATTTACGATCAGTTCGTCGTATGCATCATTCGTAATATCACCTGTCTGGTTGTTTGTAATTTCCACATACTCCATGAGCTCGCCGCCGCTGACACCGGTCACTTCCGACTGCGTCATCACTTTAACACCATTTCTTTCAAGCCGTGTGACATCCGCTTCATGCGCTGTTAAGTCGTCTCCGCGGTAAATAATATGAATTTCCCGTGCAATCGGCGACAGATCATTTGCCCAGTCCACTGCTGAGTAACTTCCGCCTGTAATGAGTATCTTTTTATCAGTAAAACGTTTAATGTCCGGCACAGCATAATGCAGATTCTTATTTTCAAAAAGATGCGCATTTTCTATATTCAGCTTTACAGGTTTAATCATTCCGCCGCCGCCGATAGTAATAATGACACTTCTCGAATAATGTTTGACGCCTTTTGACGTTCCAATCGTAAAATATTCATCGTTTTCTTTTTGAATATTTGTCACTATTGTATTCAGCACAACTTCCGGATCGAACGTCAGCCCCTGGGCAATCGACTTTTCAATCAGCTGGCCGGCCGGGAGCGGTTCTGTACCACCGATATCCCAGATCATTTTCTGGGGATAAAGATGCACTTTTCCGCCGAGTTTGTCCTGTCCGTCGATAATTTTAGTTTTCATTTCACGCAGTCCGGCATAAAATGCACTGAACAACCCGGCAGGGCCTCCGCCGATTACCGTGACATCATATATGTTTTCCGTCATCAGAAATACACTCCTTAGTTAGCGCTCAACGCTTCTTCGACATCTTCAACAATTAAACTGTTGGCAATATAGCCGCTGTATAACCAGCTGTCTTCCGATGTATACTCGTAAACATTTCCGTTTTCCACTGCCGGAATATTTTTAAAGACATCGTCCGCAAAAGCAGTTTCGCTGTCGCCTTCTTTATTACCGATAAAGAAAATATGATCCGCCTCGAGTTCTGCAAGACTCTCAAGCGACGCTTCAATCCATGGTGTTTCATTATCTGCTGACAATTCTTCAACGAGTGAAGGAACACTTAAACCTAAATCGTTATACAACACTTCACCGCTTGATTTATCTTTGTTTGAAATAAAGTACGAGTCACCCGTCCACCATATGGCGATTGCCGTTTCTCCGCCGACTTCACTGTCCAGTTCTGCTGCAGTCTCTTCAACAAGAGCATCGTAGTCCGCCACTTTTTCAGCTGCCAGTTCTTCTTTGCCAAAGACTTCCGACACACGTGTCAGGCGGTCTCTCCAGTCGTCATAATTGCCGCTCTCTACGACGAATGACGGCGCAATTTTAGAGTAGCTGTCGTATTTCTCTCCTGAAGCAAGATCACCTGAACTTAACAGAATTAAATCCAGTTCCTGCTCGACAACTGCTTCAAAAGGCAGGTCAAATGGCATTAACGGCAGTCCTTCAAGTCCTTCCGCCTGCAGATATTCCTGAACTCCGCCTTCACCGATTGACCATTGTGCTGACGGTGTTTCGTCCAATGTCAGTAAATCATCTTCCAGATATGGTCCGATAATACGTTCCGGATTTTTTGGCACTGTCACTTCGTTGCCTGCGTCATCCGTCAAGACACGTTCTTCACTCTTGCTCTCTTCAGGGTTTTCTTCAGATGTATTCCCTTCTTCATTTGAACATCCGGCTGCAAAAATTGATATTCCAAGCATTAACGCTGCTAATTTTTTCATTTATTTTCTCCATTCTGTTAAATAAAATCCAACATGACACTGATAATCATTATCAGTAGAATTTTATTCTTTATAGAAACCAATGTCAATAGTTCTTCCTTAATATGGCATAAATTACACCATCACATAATACTATGCCGTTTTGAATTTCACTCTGGTGGTATATAAATAAAAAGAGAAAAATTATACCGTTAAGGGGATGATCGTATGACTGCATACAGACATCGCGACTTTAATTCCGTTTACCGCTTTATGGCTGCCGGTGCTGTAATCGGTATTATCCTCGGAATTATTACTGGTTTAATTTTCGGACACACTGCATTTTGGATTCTCGCAGGTCTGGCTCTCGGCATATCGGGCGGTGCGGCAGTTGAAGGTTCGCTTCATAGGCCTACGCATAACAAAGAAGGATAGTTCAGATGAACTATCCTTCTTTCTGTTTGGAGACCATTACTTTTTTATACATTCTGATAAAATCCGATTTACTGAACATAACCGGTACCGGATATAAAGGATTTGCTTCTTTATATGCAGCATCAGCCAGCACTTTCAAATCCTCATTGTTCAGTTCCGGAAAGCTTGTACCTACATTCATCTTCTCATTTAACTCTTTAATACTTTCAATAAACTTCTCCGCCTTTATCCGGGGACTGTCCCCTTCCGCTGTCACTTGTGCAATATCACCGAGATGCGCGAGCTTATCACGGACTGCTTCACCGTATTCTTCCAATATGTGCGGCAGAATAATTGACACTGCCTGTCCGTGCTGTACGTTGTATTTCGCACCCAGCGCGTGAGCCATAGCGTGAACATTACCCACGTATGCTCTCGTAAATGCTTTACCTGCAAAATATGACGCACGCTGCATATTCGTCCGTGCCTGAATGTCCTCACCGTTTTCATATGACCGGTATAAATTACCGTAAATCAATTCTATCGCTTCTTCACTTAACATTTTCGTCTGTTTTGTATTGCCTCTGTTAATGTAGGCTTCAACCGCATGCGTTAAAGCATCCATACCTGAAAATGCCGTCATATCCTGCGGCAGGCCAAGCAGCAGTTCCGGATCAAGCACTGCAGCATCCGGCATCAGCTTTGTATCAATCACTGCATATTTTTCTTTTGTCTTACTGTCTGTGATAACAGCTGCAATTGTAGCTTCGCTCCCGGTACCGGCTGTTGTCGGCACCGCAATGAAATAAGGCAGTTTTTTTCTTACTTTCAGCACGCCTTTAAAACGGCTGAAATCAGTCGTTTGTTTTGCAGCCGCAATACCTGTGCCTTTTGCACAGTCGATTGCCGAGCCGCCGCCGAAACCGATAATGCCTTCACATTCCTGATCGTTATAAACCTTCACTGCGTCTTCAATATTTTGTGTCGTCGGATTCGCCGTCGTTCCTTTATATATAAAATAAATAATATTTTCTTCACTCAGACTCTCGAGCATTTTATCGAGAAGTCCTGCATTAACGATTCCCTCATCAGTCACGATAAGTACTTTCTTTATATTCTTCTCATTTAATTTAGGTGCAAGTTTCGAAATACATCCCACACAGTTAATCACCGTCGGCGGCTGCCAGTCCAATAAGTGAGCTGTATTTTTCATAATCCACTGATAGGTGCGGCTGTACAGTTTAAATAACATATATATCTTTCCTTCCGGACGTGCCAAAATCTTTCGTTAGATATATTCTATATACCCATTCCTAAATTCCAGTGAAAGTAAAATGATAAATAGATTAAATTCTCTGTTCATTTTAATAAATGCTGTCCATGCTCTGAGAAGTTTAACAATTTTTAAGAAAGCAGTCCCCGGATATTTTCCGGAGACTGCTTAAATTTAAACAGGATATTCTCTTTTATCGCTCAGTTTAACGAGTCCAATATTTAAAATGATGACTGCAGCAATTCCGAGTAATATTATCGGAAGGTGTATCGGCAACGGAATATCAAAAGGCAGCGGCAGAAGCATTGTTGCCGGGATAATCATATTGGATACTCCCATTTGGAGTTGCGCTTTCTTGCTTAGAAACTGTTCTTCACCGCAATACGGACACTTTAGTTCTCCTGTGATTCTCTTAAGTGTCACCGCCTTATTTTTAAAAGACCATTCTGTCTGACATTTAGTACAACTCGTCACATCTATCCAACTCCTTAAGATAATGTAATTTTAACTGAACCCATCTCACTCTCATATACCGCCCGGTAACCCTCTTTTGAAATAATATTATTTTCGAGTGCATTTTTCACTTTACCGACGTTTGCTTTTGCCACAATTTTAGTCTTTTCAGGTTCCGCACGGTAGTTTACATTCACTGAACCCATTTTACTCAATGCTTTTATATCACAGTCCGGCGACAGGTTATCCAGCGTAATTCTGCCGAGTTCTGTAGTCAGATGATATCGTTCAGCTTTAACACCGCCGGCATAAATTCTGCCCATTTCCGTTTCCATATATAGATTCCGGAAGTCACTCGACTCCGCTTTTAGCGCCCCCATGGAAGACGTGAACTCACCGTAATTCCCTGTAAGTCCGGCGGTATAGATGCCCCCTTCTTTCGTTTTAATTATGAATTCTTCCGCCTGAATATCTGTCACTGTCACTTTGCCGTCCTTATTATTAACCGTAAGCCTGTCCAGTTTATGCGGCCACATAATTACCAGTTCGTCTTTTTTCAGTTCTTTCCGTTTCTTCATAAAATCAATAATCGTATTGAATTTCACGTGTTTATTCGAACCGCTGTGATGGATGGTCAACTGATCGTTATTCAGTTCATATTCAAGCTTTCCTTTATGTGTATAGCTTAAAAACTTAATGCCGAACTTCCCGCCTGTCTCAACTTTGACTGCTACGGATTCTCCATTAATCTTCAAATGGAGGATATTAATACCCTCCAATTCTTTGGCGAAGTTTCCTGTTACAGATTTTCTCGTTTCTTTTACTTCTTTTTGCTTTGCTGTAACTTCAGCCAGTTTTTCCGCAGTTTCCTGTTCCGGTTCTTCTATCATTTCATCTGCGATAAATTTTTCGGCAACTTTGACCGGATGACCGAGCATTTTAAGAAGATACTCTTCAGTATCTCCAAGCTCTATCGCTTTTTCTATCTGCATTTTAAAATCTTCTATAATTTCATGACGCCGGGCTTCCGGCAATACTTTCAGTTCTTCTTCAAGCTCAGTAATAAATTCATTTAATGCCATTAAATTCCCCTGCTTTTCTAATTTCCCTTATCGGATACTAACCTTCAGTTTCATTATAAATGGATACTCTTCATATTACCAAGATTCATATATTTATATTTAAGCAGGAAAACGGTATGATTAAATTAATTTAAAAAAGGAGATGTACATATGACACTATCATTATCTGATATTCAGGCGGCACATGAGCGCATCAAGCCATACATTATCAAAACACCCGTTTTAAGACTGCATAACCTTGAAGAGATTCTCGGCTGTGAAGTTTACGTAAAGCTTGAAAACATGCAGCGTACAAATGCGTTTAAATTCCGGGGCGTCATGAACGCATTGCTCCAGCTGACAGACGAAGAATTGAGCCGCGGCGTCGTTACTTCTTCTTCAGGCAACCACGGCCATGCGATTGCTTACGCTTCAAAAACACTCGGCATCAAAGCAACTGTCGGTGTGCCGGATACTGCCCCGCCTTTTAAACTTCAAAAAATTGAAGAACACGGTGCAGAAATTATTCCGACTACTGTGGAGGAACGTTTTAAACTTCAGGACTCACTCGTTGAAGAATTCGGTTATACGCTGATTCCGCCTTTCAACGATTACCGTATTATGGCAGGACAGGGAACAGTCGGTCTCGAAATACTTGAACAGCTGCCTGAGGTAGATCATATCTTCGTACCGACAAGCGGCGGCGGTTTAATCAGCGGCATCGGTACTGCCGTGAAAGAAACGACGAACACAGTTAAAATCCACGGCGTCGAGCCTGCAAATCTGCCGAAGTTCTCAGAAAGCTTAAAAAATGGTGAACTCACTCAGGTTGAAAACAAAGGAACGATTGCCGACGGTCTTGTCAGTATCATTCCGGGTGAAAAGAACTTCTCTGTCGTTCAAAAGTATGTCGATACTTTCCATACTGTCAGCGAAGAAGCTATGAAAAAAGGCCAGAAGCTAATGCTGATGGAAGCTAAAATATTAACTGAAATATCATCGTCAATTGCAATAGGCGGTATTTTAAACGGTGAGATTGAAGTGAACCCTGAAGATAAAGTCTGCTTTGTCATTACAGGCGGCAACCTTGGATTTGACCAGCTGGACTATATTAAAGATACTGACTACTAAAAAAAGCTGAGGCAGATGCCTCAGCTTTTTTTAGTACTGTCATATATAAACAGAGATGCAATTAACCCGATAAGTGCAATTCCGGTTATAAAATAAAAAGCGAAATGCGTACCTGATGCAATACCAATCTCTCTGCTGCTGTCTGATGTACTCTGTCCAATTGTAAATAATGTAATGGCTATCGCTGTCCCCACAGCCCCTCCGACCTGGGTCAGCGTATTCATCGCAGCCGAACCGTCAGCATACAGCCCGGGCGGCAGCTGATTCATTGCATTTGTCTGTGAAGGCATAATCGTCATCGGCAGCCCGATAAACATAACCATAAACAGCAGAATAACTTGCCATACCGGCGTTGAATCACTGAGAACAAGTAAAAATCCAATGTTCGCAGCAGTAATTAAAGTGAATCCCGTCACGATAAAAAATTTTGGGCCGATTTTATTATAAAGCGCTCCGACTACCGGTGACATCGCAAAGTTCAATGTATTCCCCGGCAGTAAAATCAATCCGGCCGCAGCCGCTGTATAAAGAAGTGTGCCCTTTAAATAGAGCGGCATTAAAATTGATGTTGATAAAATAATAAACAGACTGATAAACATCATCAGTGTGCCGACACTGAACATCGGAAATTTAAAAATTGACAGGTTGATGAGCGGAGTATCGAGTACCAGCTGTCTTCGTCCAAATAAAATTAATGCAAGTACCCCTGCGAAGAGAGGCATCCAGACAGTTGCTGCTGTGAATGGATTATCTGCAAACATGCTCAATCCATAAACAAGACCTCCAAAACCGACTGTTGAACAGACAACCGAAAGGTAGTCCATTTTCGGTTTTGTTACTGTAGAAACGTTTTCCACTACAATTAATGAGTAAATCAGCAGCAGCAGGTATAATGCCGCACTGATCCAGAATATATAAGTCCAGCCGATCGTCGTAATTATAACTCCTGAAACAGTCGGACCGATTGCCGGAGCTGCCGTAATTACAAGGCCCATTAATCCCATAACCATACCGCGTTTATGTACAGGAAAAATTACCATCAGCACGCTCAGCATCAGCGGTAATATAATTCCTGTCCCGAGTGCCTGTATAATTCTGCCGACAAGCAGCAGTTCAAAATTTGGCGATAATGCAGCAAGTACTGCACCGGCTCCCGATATCGACAGCGAAGCAATAACCAGCTGTCTCGTTGAAAACCATCTAATTAAAAATGCAGATACCGGAATTAATACTGCCATTGTCAGCAGGTATCCTGTAGTCAGCCACTGTGCTGTCGATGCAGCAATTTCGTAATCTGCCATTACATCGGTTAATGCCATATTTAATGAAGTTTCACCAAACAGCCCGACGAATGCACCAAGCATCAGTGCAAAGGCCATTAATTTTGTATATTTTGTATTGATTAGAGCGTCCATGACATTCTTCTTTCCGTATTCAACAATTTTTTTCTGCACATTGATTTACTTTGCAGTCATATTAAATCATAGCAGACTTTCTTTCCGTTACTCCAGTTATATTTCATAAAAAAGCAGAACCCTTAAACAAAGGTTCTGCCGGAATATTTACATCAAAGAAGTAAACCATACTCCAAGAGATGTTCCGATATAGTTTCCAATAATATAACCGAGCGTACCGATAATCAGAATTGGTCCGACGAGTTTTGTCCAGCCACGTGAAATTGCCATTGCTGCAGCTGTAGTCGGTCCGCCGATATTTGCATTTGATGCCAGAATAATTTCTTCCAGATTAAATTTGAACAGACGTCCGAAGCCAAAAGAAAACACCATATTAATAAATACAATGATTGCTGCGAACACTAAAATCAGCGGTGCATTTTGAATGATCAGCGGAATTGATGCCGGAACACCGATAACTACAAAGAATATGTAGATAAAGAACGTACCGAACTCCTGTGAACCTGAAATGCTCTCGAAGTATTTAGGGAACACAGCTACTGAAATCAATGTCAGTGTCGTCAGCATCAGATAGTTGTCCCCTATAATACCTCGGATGACAGACAGAAATATATTGCTGTCTTCAGGAATCAGGTTTGAAAAGAAACCTGCCAGACTGAATGACACTGCAACAATAACAAATGCTGTACCGATTGCCTTGGCTATGTCCTGCAGTGAAATTTCTTTCCCTTTCCAGTATTCCGAAGCCTGATTCTCACTATCTCCATTTTTCTCGAGCTCATCCATATGAGGTGTTTGAAACCTGCTGCGGAAAAAATTTACTGCAGGTATCGTAATTAAGATAAAGAAATACAATACCATTAAAAGGTTATCTGCAACGACTGTCGACGATATTGTCCCCTCTTCAACATTAAAGCGGGTTGCCATTGCTGCAAAGTTAACACCGCCGCCTGTATACGAACCGCTGAGCATTGCCCCGATATAATTCAGCTGCGGTATAACATCTTTCAATAAGAAGAACGCCGCTATCGTACCTGCGACCGTTCCAATTGTACTGATTAGAAATATAATCAGCAGACGTTTACTCTCCTGCCAGACTTTAACGACATTTGACTGAAACAACAGTAACGGAATTGCAAGCGGTACAACATAAGTCCACACCGTATCATACACCGGTGAATCCAGCGGAATAATTCCGGTGTTACTTAAAAGCATAGCTCCTGCCAGCGCAATAATTGCACCGGATAATTTCGAAGCCCAGCTGTACTTCTGTTCAAGTATAATCGCAACGCCTGCCCAACCTATTAAAATCGCCCACAGCACCCAGTAGTTCTCGGGGTGTATGAGGCTCGCCGTCTCTTCCATATTAATGCCCCCTTCTATTCTGTTAACACAAGTTTACTCCATGGTAATAGGAATGAACAGATATTAGTAACCATCATTTCTATATTTTTATTAAATTTTCGGAAAATTAATTGACAACGCTTTCATGATTTATATATAATGAGCTTGTGTTCGAATAGTATATATGTGTACGATATTAGTACAAAGGAGGTTTGCAATGAGTAATATTTCTTCAGTGGACATTTTTATATGTGATCTGCCTACAGTGCGTCCGCATAAGCTTGCGATGACGACAATTACTTCACAGGCAATCGTTGTCGGTGTCATCAAAGATAACGACGGGCTTACCGGGATATCGGAAGTCGCAACTATCGGCGGTGCATCGTACGGGGAAAGCACAGTTGAAGCTATTAAAGCAAATATCGATAACTACATAACGCCCCACCTTATAGGACAGAATCCGGTTTATTTCAGCAGAATTATGGATACTGTCGCAAAGTCAGTCAGAGGCAATTTCTTTGCAAAAAGCCTGATTGAAACAGCATTAATTGATCTCGCTGCAAAACAGCGGGAAGTTCCAGCTTATGAACTTTTCGGCGGTAAAATTCATGACTCTCTCCCGCTCGCATGGACACTTGCAAGTGGAGATACAAAAAGAGACATCGAAGAAGCAAAAGAAATGCTTCATCAGAAACGCCATAATATTTTCAAGCTCAAAATAGGCAGCGGTGATCCCGACACAAACGTGAGACACGTTGGTGAAATTATTAAAGCAGTCGGTGATGAATCAAGAATTACGGTTGATATTAACCAGGCCTGGGATGAGTACACTGCTTTAAAGCAAATTAAAGCTCTGGAGGAAATGGGTGTTTCAATGATTGAACAGCCGCTTCCGACATGGAACTATGAGGGTATGGCGAGGCTGACAGAACGATTTGACGTCTCAATTCTTGCAGACGAAGCAGCAACATCCCTCCATGATACGTACAGAATTATTAAAGAAAGAGCCGGAGATGCCATTGCCTTAAAACCTGCTAAACACGGTGGTATTCTCGAAACTAAGAAAATTGCCGGTATTGCAGAAGCAGCCGGATTCGGCCTTTACGGCGGTACGATGATTGAGTCAACGCTCGGCAATGCAATCGCAGCCAGCGTCTACTCCACTATTTCTGAATTCAAATTCGGTACAGAAATATTCGGCCCGCTGTTATATAAAGACAAGCTGACTCTCGAAGATATCGAAGTGAAAGATTTTGAAATCCAAATTCCGGATGATGTCGGATTTGGTGTCACACTGGACCAGGAGAAACTCGCGCATTATAAACGATAGAACAAAGGGGTCGGGTATATGAACTTAATTTCAAGGTTCAGTAATTTAGTGTGGAAAGACCACAATCAGACAAAGGATATATTCTTATTTACTAAAATGAGAAAAAAGCACAGAAGTAATAATAATCAGGAGTATACTGCAGAAAAATCATCCTATACAACCAGTCAGATGATTGGGCTGATTCTTGGTCCTGCAGCGTTCTTATTACTGATGTTTGCGATGCCGCTCGAAGGTCTTTCCAGCTCCGGAAGAGCAGTTCTTGCTTTTGCAGCATGGCTTGCCATCTGGTGGATACTTGAAGCAATGCCGCTTGGTATTACTTCCCTGCTTCCATTAGTCGTCATGCCGATAGTTACTCCGATTACAAGCGGTGAAGTCGCTTCATCATACGGAGATCCGCTTATTTTCCTATTCCTTGGAGGATTTGCGATTGCTCTGGCAATGGAGAAGTGGAATCTGCATGAAAGAATTGCATTAACTATTATCAGTATGGTCGGGACAAGCTTATCCGGTCTAATTATGGGATTCGCTCTCGCAACCGGATTTCTGTCAATGTGGGTTTCAAACATGGCGACAATTATGCTGATGATTCCTATCGGTACTGCAATTGTTGCCAAAGTCGTTGAGCTTATGAAACAGGACGGAGTTCATAGTGACCAGGAGGAAATGAAATTCACTAAATCCATTATTTTCGCAATCGGTTTTGGCGGAACAATTGGCGGAAGTGCAACTTTAATCGGTACGCCCACCAATTTAATTCTTGCCAGTATGGCCGGCGAATTATTAGGCTATGAAATTCCATTTGGAACATTCATGATTTTTGCTTTCCCCCTGACACTAATATTGATGGTTATTTTTATTGCTTATCTGACTAAAATCGCATATCCGATGAAAGTAAAATCAATCAGTAAAGGAAAAGAATTTGTTACAGAAAGAAAAGACGCCTTAGGCAAAATGTCATATGAAGAGAAAGTTGTTATGACAATTTTTTCATTTACGGCATTTATGTGGCTGACACGGACTTTTATCTGGACTGATATTATTCCAGGTATAAATGACACTATGATTGCAATGATTTCAGCAATGCTGCTGTTTCTCATCCCTTCTAAAAATAACAAAGGAACGAGAATTCTTGAGGCCGACTCGCTGACTAAGATGCCATGGGGTGTGCTGCTTCTGGTCGGTGGTGGTCTGGCACTGGCTGCAGGATTTACTGGAACAGACCTTGCCGACTGGATGGGCGGACAGCTGATGAACCTTGAAAATGCACCGCTTATTATTGTAATTGCTGTAAGTGCTGTACTTGGTATTTTAATGACACAGATGGCACCAAATACAGCAACTGTAACAATACTGCTGCCAATCACCGCAGCACTTGCCACAGCTATTAACGTCAATCCTTTACCGGTAATGGCTGCAACAGCCATGGGTGCAGGGTTTGCATTCATGCTCCCTATTGGAACACCTTCCAATGCACTTATTTATGCAACAGGGAAAATTACTATTGTGGACATGCTGAGAAAAGGAACATGGCTCACTGCGATTGCAGTCGTGCTGATAGTAACATTTGTGTATTACGTATTGCCTTTCGTATTCGGTATAGACAAATTCACCGCTTAGCGGTGAATTGCTTACATAAACTTATTTAATACAAACTAAATCAAATTTAAAGGGGATTATTAATTATGACAGCTGAAAAAACTAACCACTTACCTACTACTAAAAACGAACGCGTTGGAGAAGTTTTCGATCTTTTCATCAAACACATGAAAGAATTCCTTGAAGAAGCAAAACTTAACCACGAAGAATACACTAACTTTGTAAACTGGGCAGATCGTCTTGGTAAGTCGGGAGAACTTCCACTTTACGCTGACGTATTCCTGGAAACTCATGTATTACAGGCGATGTACACTAAACTTCCTGGCACGCAGCCTTCACTTCTCGGACCTTACTACGTTGAAAATGCTCCATTTGTAGAAGCTGACGAAAATGGAATCATCGATCTTCCGAAACGCGAAGATGAGCCTGGTGAAGTACTTTACTTCTCAGGTACAGTTAAAAACACTGACGGCGAAGTGCTTGCAGGCGCTGAAGTAGACTACTGGCAGAATGATAACTCTGCGAAGTACTCAAACTTCGACTCTGATGCACCGGACTTCAACTTACGCGGACGTTTCAAAACTGATGAGAACGGTAAATTCACTCTGAAAACTATTCAGGCGATTCCTTACTCTATTCCGGATCAGGGACCGACTGGTGAATTCCTTGGTTACATGGAACAGCATCCTATGCGCCCTGCTCACGAGCACATCATGTTCAAAGCAGAAGGTCACGAAACGCTTATCACTCAAGTATTCTTCGAAGGTGATGAGTGGATGGAAACTGACGTAGCTGAAGGAGTACGTGATGAACTGATTACTACACTTGTCGACAAAGGCGATTACAAAGAAGCTTCATTAGACTTTGTAATGCGCAAACTATAACAACAACCGGGCATGGCAACATGCCCTTTTTGAATTGAATCTATTAACCGGGAGGAATTATAAATGAGAGAACTGCCTGAACCGAAATTAAGTCTATTGGGCCATATGGAATTAAGCGTTGCAAAACCCTATCTGCCGGGTAAAACACCAATTGGTACACGCCGTATTATTCAGGTGACCGGAGGTAAATTTGAAGGTGAACATTTTAATGCGACTGTACTTCCAGGCGGAGATGACTGGATTACAGTACGAGAAGACGGAACAATTATTCAAGACGTCAGAATCACCCTTGAAACAGACGATAAAGAACTCATTCTGATGAGTTACCGGGGTATCCGTACAGGCGATTCGTCTGTACTTGCCCGTCTCGATAAAGGAGAAGAAGTTGACCCGGGGGAATATTACTTCAGAACCAATCCAATTTTTGAAACGGCAAGTGAAAAGTATCACTGGCTGAACAACAGAATTTTTGTATCAAACGGAATCAGAATGCCTGAAGGTGTAAGCTACTCTATCTATACAGTTGAATAGGAGGATCAGCATGACAGAACGCATTCAAGTTAAAGATAAGAACATTAATATCAATAAGACCGGTGACGGTAAAAACGGCACTTTATTAATCTTCATTCACGGCCTGACAGGCAACTATTTACAGATGCATCATTTCCAGGAGTATTTCAAAAACAGCTTTGACACACTCAGCTATGACTTAAGCGGACGTGGTGACAGTACTTTACAGTCAGAACCTGCCGGTATTCATCAGCATACAGAAGATCTCCTCGGACTTATCGACACGCTCGATTACGGGAACTTTATTCTTACAGGATATTCCATGGGCGGTTATATCGCTCTCGATGCTGCACGCCGCTCAGACAGAATTTCGAAAGTAGTTCTGCTGGACGGCGGCGGTGTTGCCGATGAAGATACATCTAACCTTGTTATTCCATCACTCGGCAGACTGGAGAAATCATTTGATTCAGCGGATGATTATCTCGATATGATGAGACAGTCTTATGGTTCACTCGGTGTTGAATGGTCGGGAGTTATGGACCGGGTCATCGCTCATGAGATTCACGAATCCGGAGGCAGTGTTCAGGCGAAATCCGACTACACTCTTACAAAACAGGATTTCGCAAGTTTCTATGACTACCCTCATTCCGAAATATATAAAAATGTAAACGTACCGGTACTGCTCATTATATGTACAGGCCCGATTAAAAATAATACACCGTTATTCAATAAAGACGGCTACAGCCTAATGCTCGACACCGTTAAGAATATCAGGTCATCTGATTATGCCTTAAATCATTACGAAATAGTATTTAATAATAATCCTGATTTAAACAGGGAAATTAATGAATTTTTAGAACTGGAGTGAGTGTTTTGGAATCTAAAATTACAGATATAAAATCGGCTCTCGAACCGGTAAAAAGCGGGGACACACTGATGGTCGGCGGCTTCGGACTGATTGGTGCACCATTAAGTCTGATCGATGAATTAACGACACTCGACGTTAATGAACTGACAGTTATCAGCAACAACGTCGGGGAAGCGGGTAAAGGACTCGGTATTCTGCTCGACCAGGGCAAACTTAAAAAAGCAGTCGGTTCGTATTTCACCAGTAACCGGGAAGTTGCGAAATGGTACAATGCCGGCAAACTCGAACTGCAGCTGCTGCCACAGGGCACTTTAGGTGAAGCCATCCGCGCAGGCGGTGCCGGCATCGGCGGTTTCTATACAAAGACAAGCGTCGGCACAGATCTTGCCAAAGGCAAAGAAACTAAAGAAATTGACGGCGAAGAATATGTGCTTGAAAAAGCATTAAAAGCGGATGTCTCGATTATCCGTGCACATAAAGCAGATAAACTGGGTAATCTCGTGTACTACAAAACAGCAAGAAACTTTAACCCGATGATGGCAACGGCCGGTAAATACGTCGTTGCAGAGGTCGATGAAATCGTCGAGGCCGGGGAACTTAACCCAGAAGAGATTGCAACACAGCACATCTATGTAGACAAAATTGTACTTGCTGAACAAATTCTTACGAAGGAAGGAGTCGTTCAGAAATGAGTATCAAAGATATGATTGCAGAACGTGCCGCACAGGCTCTTGAAGAACACTCGGTCATTAATCTCGGTATCGGTATCCCTACTCTCGTTGCGAATTATCTGGATAAGGAAAAATATTACCTTCATACTGAAAACGGCCTGCTCGGCGTGACTTCAGTTGCAGAAGAAGATATCGATCCTAATATCGTTAACGCAGGAAAGCTGCCGGTCGGTGAAGCAACAGGCGCCGGTTATTTCAACAGTGCAGAATCATTCGCGATGATCCGCGGCGGACATGTCGATGTCGCTATTCTCGGCGTACTGCAGGTGGATGAATCCGGTCAGGTTGCCAACTGGGCAATTCCAGGCAAGGATATTATCGGTGTCGGCGGTGCGATGGATCTGCTTGTCGGAGCGAAGAAAGTCATTATTACGACTAACCATACTGCAAAAGACGGATCACCGAAGTTTCTGAGGGAATGTACTTATCCTATTACATCCACGCGCAAGATTGACATGATTATTACCGACCTTGCTGTGTTCGAACGTAAAGGCGATCAGTTCGAACTGATAGAATTAATGGGTGATGCAACACTTGAAGAAATCGCCGAAAAAACTGAGGCTGACTATGTCGTTTCAGATGCATTGAAAAGGAGTGTCGAATAATGACAGAAGTAGTAATTGTAGACGCAGTCAGAACGCCGATCGGACGCTATAAAGGTGCTTTGAAATCAGTGCGCCCGGATGACCTTGGTGCGATTGTTATTAAAGCACTCACAGAGCGGAACCCGGGTCTCGATGTCAATCAGATTGACGAAGTGGTATTCGGAAACGCAAACGGTGCCGGAGAAGAAAACCGCAACGTTGCACGCATGTCCGCCCTGCTCGCTGATCTGCCGGAAAGCGTCGGCGGGACGACGATTAACCGTCTTTGCGGTTCGAGCCTCGATGCAGTCTCCATGGCCGCCCGCTCGATATTAACAGGCGAAATCGACATAGCAATCGCGGGCGGCACCGAAAGCATGTCACGCGCGCCTTACGTTATGCTTAAACCCGAAAAAGAATTCCCGCGCGGCAATATGGAGCTCGTCGATACAACTATCGGCTGGAGATTCCCGAATAAGAAAATCGAAAAAGAACACGGTATAGATTCCATGCCCCAGACTGCAGAAAACGTTGCACAGCGTTTTAATATTTCACGAGAAGCGCAGGACGAATTTGCATATCAGAGCCAGCAGCGTGCCAAAGCCGCAGTGGAAGCTGATAAGTTTAAAGAACAGATGGTGCCTGTCACGATCACTGATCGTAAAGGTAACGAAACAGTCGTCGATAAGGATGAGCACCCGAGACCTGAAACAACACTTGAGAAGCTTGGTACGTTGAGAACCATCTTCCCGGACGGAACAATTACTGCCGGCAACGCTTCAGGTGTCAACGACGGTGCCAGCGCTCTCTTAATGATGACGAAGGAAAAAGCCGAAGAACTTGGACTTAAGCCTTTAGTTAAATATACATTTTCTGCAACTGCAGGCGTTGAACCTGCAATAATGGGTCTTGGACCGATTGATTCAACGAAAAAACTTCTTGAGAAGACGGGACGTTCTGTTGAAGATATCGGCCTTGTCGAGCTGAATGAAGCTTTCGCCTCACAGTCCATCGAATGTATGAATCAGCTTGGACTAAACCCTGAAATCGTCAACGTTAACGGCGGAGCAATCAGTTTTGGACACCCGCTTGGTGCAAGTGGAGCACGTATTCTGACCGATCTTATCTATGAAATGAAACGACGCGGTACGAAAGTCGGACTGGCGACGATGTGTATCGGTGTCGGTCAGGGTATTTCTCTGATGGTGGACAACATAGAGTAACAAAAAAAGGGGCTGACAGCAAATGCTGTCAGCCTTCTTTATATTCAGCCGTTTAAAACGGCAATTCTATTTCTGTATTTCTGCTGATCTGTTCCGCTGTTTCCATTAACACATTCAGATAATTGTTTTCTACTTCTTCCCTTGTTGTCTGTAAAGAGTTTGCCGAACAGTTTATCGCAGCAATCACATCACCGCGCATATTACGAATCGGTGCCGCTGCAGATATCAGACCGTGCTCCAGCTGGTCTTCACTGATAGCATATCCCTGTTTACGAATTTCTTTAAGCTCTTTACGCAGTTCATCCTCTTTATAAACAGTATGTTCCGTAAGTGGTTTTAATTCTGCCGTTTTAAAATATGTATCGAGTTCTTCTTCGCTCTTATATGCAAGAAGCACTTTCCCCATCGACGTCGCATAAGCCGGCAGATGTGTACCGATGTTCAGCGAAATTTTCATAATTTTATTGGCCGGTACACGTCCGATATAAACAATTTCTTCCCCGACGAGTTTTGCAAGAGAACTGGATTCATTGGTCACTTTTGATAATTCACGCAGCAGTGTTGTTGTAATTTCCCAGCTGTCGCGTGCAGTCATATATGAATAGCCAAGTGATAATACTTTCGGTGTTAAGTAAAAGCGGTTATCGAGCATTTGTGCGTACCCGAGATTCACCAGTGTAATCAGTACACGGCGCGCTGTCGGTCTTGAAATACCGACAGCTTTTGAGGTTTCCGAAATCGTTAAGTGATCTCTGTCGTTAAACGCTTCGATTACTTTCAACCCTTTTTCAAGCGTCTGCAGGTGATCCGCTGAATTTTTAATATTTTCATCTGACATATATACCCCTCCAAGCTGTACGATTAGTAAATACATGTACTAATATTATAACATTTATGAATAAAAATACCGGACAAATAACCATTTGTCCGGCTGTATTTATAATTATTTTTTATTTTCCAGTACAGTCACTGCCTCGATGTGTTTCGTTTGAGGAAAGAGGTCGACCGGTGTAACTGCTGCTGCTTTAAACCCGTGTCTGTCGAGATACTTCATGTCTCTTTGCAGCGTGCTTGGATTACATGAAATGTAGACAATTTTTTTCGGTGCCACTTCTATCAGTGCATCGAGAAACTCTGTATGACATCCTTTTCTCGGCGGGTCCACGAATACCACATCCGCACTGACGCCTTCCTTAACGAGTTTCGGCATTACTTCTTCAGCTTTGCCTAAATAATAGTCGGCGTTGTCGATACCGTTAAGTTTTGCATTTTCCCGTGCATCCTCAACTGCACTTTCAACAACTTCTATACCGATAATCTTGCTGACACGGTCTGATGCTGTCAGACCGATTGAACCGATTCCAGAATACGTGTCAATAATCGTTTCATCACCGTTTAATCCGACCATATCCAGACCGATCTGGTACAGCTTCTCGGTCTGTTCATGATTGACCTGATAAAAAGAACGGTCGCGGATTTTAAACGATTTTCCAAGTACGGTATCTGTAATGTAATCATGTCCGAGCAGAACGATGGAACGTTTGCCGAATATCACATTGGTCTTCTCGTCGTTAATGTTCTGCACGATACTTTTAACATTCGGGAACGCTTCTTTTAATGCCTTCACGATCGACATAAACACGTTGCGCCTGCCGTTTGTTATAAACACAACCTGTACTTCACTGTCATCACTGTTTGAACGGATCACGAGATGTCTTAACAGTCCTTCATGTGATTTTTCATCGTAAATAGAAGTGTTCTCTTCGATCAATTTATTTTTAATAAACATCATAATATCGTTGTGTACACGCTTTTGAATATAACAGTGCTCAATATCAACGATATCGTGTGAACGCGGTTTATAGAAGCCCATAATGACCTGTCCGTTAATTTTCTGTACAGGTATCTGTGATTTGTTGCGGTAGTATAACGGCTCGCCTGTCACAGTATCATTGATGTGCAGATTAAGTCTTGCCTGCTGATTGATATTCTGAGCTACGACCTGACGTTTAAACGATGCCTGCTCGGCGTCGTTCATAACCTGAATCTGGCATCCGCCGCATTGGAAATAATATTCACACGGCGGTGTCCGGCGGTTCGGCGATGCCTCAAGCACATTTAAAACTTTACCGAAAGCGTACCTGCTGTTCACTTTAACTGCTTTAAACTCAACCGACTCACCTTTCAGCACATCCGGCAGAAACACCGGGTAGCCGTCGACTTTGACGATGCCCATTCCTTCATGAGTATAATCTTCCACGACCGCTTCATAGTTATTATTTTTAGTTATTGCCTTCATTTTAAAACCTCTTACCTGATTAATTTTACAGCTCTACTTTGAATATGCTGAAGCCGTCTTCCAAGTCTTTATAATGTTCGACCGGCAAACCGGCAGTATATTCCTTTGCTTCTGCTGCTGTCGTAAACCTGTATGTGCCGTGGGGTATAATCGTCATCGGGTTGCGATAATCGAATGTTTCCCCGCTCTTTATATACTCGGTAACAATATCTCTTACCGAAATCGCAGATTCATACAGTATTTCCGCATCTCTTAAAAATGGTGCATAAGCGACTTTGTAATTATTTGCCGGCACGATAAATTCATCCGACTCTTTAATCGGTTCGCCTTTATATGACATTTTAATCACGCGTTCAGAATCGCTGATCTGACGTGCCGAGCTTTCATAGCGTGCCGGTTTTGTTAAATCAAAAGTGTAATCCAGATCGAAAAATGTATCAAAATTATAACCGGGGAAGCCGTATCTCGAGTTATTCGGCTGAAGAATTTCCTCACCGTCATAATTATTAAATGATGATGCAGCCCATTCAAGCCATTCTTTCAGCACTTTACCGTTAATTTTTATAATCAGCAGCGTGTTCGCATGTTTATAAATATCAATACTGTCTGCGATGGTCATCTCACCCGGAGGAATCGCTGTATAGTCATGAGGTCCGTCACGTCCGACTTTCACCGCAGAGTTAAATCCGATAACCGGGAGGCTGCTGTCTTTAAAGTCCGCCCGTTCCTTCGCAAACCAGACCGTCGCCTCGGATACGAACTGCACGCCGCGTGAAGGTATGACTCTCGTAAAGTACGTATTCAGCGGATAGTCTGTTTTGCCTATCGGAATATTTAAATACCCGAGCACCTTCTCATGTTCCTCTTTATAGTCTTCCAGCTCATCGTCTTTTAAAACGATGTCTTCTGCACTGATCAGCCGGCTTGAAGCTTTTTTAACCTGCCACATACCATTGTCGTATGCCAGTTCGAAATTCAATACACCTAGATGACTTGCCGATACTCCCGGCTGAACCATCGGTATATGATTGAATGTTCCTTTGCCGATATCAATACGTTCATCTTCAATCAGCAGATTACCGTTTGGAAACACGTCGTGTGTATGGCCGAATACAATGCCGTCTATACCTTCCATCATTGCCATTAATATCGCCTGATTCTCTCCAAACTGCGACAAATCGTCATCGGCATTACTCATGCCTGTATGCGACAGCAAAATGACGATATCCGCACCGTCATTTTTCAGCCGGGCTGTTGTCGCTCTGACCGCTTCAGTCATCGGGCTTACCTTCACCCTGTCTTCCAGGTGGAATTTATCCCACTTTAAAATCTGTGTCGGCACCACGCTCAGAAAACCGACTTTAACCGGGCCGTCAGCCGTTTTGATTACGTGAATATAAGTATTTTTAACGATATCCTTTAACGGATTATCCATAAAATCCACATTCGAATTAACGATTGGCACCGTCACCTGTTTATAAAATTCATTTAAAAAAGGCAGACCAAAATTAAACTCATGGTTGCCCGCTCCAATTACATCGTACATTTCATTAATAATACGGGGCACCAGTGCTTTATCTGTATTGTCGCTGTCATAGTCGCTCCATACATCGCCCTGGAGCAGATCCCCGTTATCTGCAGTAATTACCGCTTCCTCATCGTTCATCGCTTTATACTTATCAATATATGTTTTGAATTTCAATAACGCATTGTCTTTCGGTTCATTATCAAAATAGTTGTACGGATAAACTGCACCGTGAACATCTGTTGTTGCAAATACTGTAAGCTTCAATGTATTCACCTCATAAGTTGATATAAAATAACTATTGTTGTTCCACGTCAGGAAGTGTATACCCGTTATCTTCACTGTACAGCTCATTATAAAACTCATCCGACACTCTTATTTTCAGAAACTCTTTTAAGTTTTTGAAATGAGCCGGCAGCACACCGCCGAATTCACCGTCCAGATTCAGCTGAACTTCATCGTATGCAGTAATTCTGACATCCTCCGCTTTATAGTAATGCACTTTCGGATGCTTTAAATGCTCGCCGCGTGTCGCAAGTGACAGTATATGACCGAACTCAGCAAGATTGACATGTTCAAGTATCAGCAGTGAGAAATAACCGTCATTCAGCTTTGCATTCGGGACGAGTTTTTCGAAACCGCCGATTGAGTTTGTCAGACCGAGAAGAAAAATCATTACTTCCCCTTCAAACAGTTCATCATCATGTTCAATACGCAGATTGATACTCCGCATTTGCGGAATCAGTTCAATCCCCTTTACGTAATAGGCGAGTGAGCCGATTATCGCTTTGAGTCTGCTCGGTGCCTCATAGGACACTTCGGTAATCTTGCCGCCGCCGGCAATATTCATAAAATATTTACCGTTCATGCTGCCGAGATCCACTCTGCCCGTTTTACCGTTCAAAATAATGCTGACTGCCTCATCGATGTCATTCGGAATTTTAAGTGCACGTGTAAAATCATTCACCGTGCCCATCGGGATAATACCGAGTTCCGGACGTTCATCGTATTCTGCAAGACCGTTGATGACCTCATTGACCGTGCCGTCCCCGCCTGAAGCTACGACTAAGTCAAAGCCGTGCTCACAGGCAAAACGCGCCGCATAAGTAGCATCATCCTGTCCGGTCGTTGCATGTGCACTCGTAATGTACCCCGCACTTTCAAAACGCGCCAGCACTTCGGGAAGCTGTTCCTGAAACCCTTCTTTGCCGGCTGTGGGATTATATATTATTCTCGCTGTTTTCATAAATAACTCCTCTGCAATAAGAAATTATACGCTCGTCGAATGATCTCCTTCGCCTTTCATCATTTGAAAAAGCTGGTATTTGCGCTCATCGTATTCAGCTTCGGTCACTTCATCTTTTAAGAATGAGCGTTTTAAATTTTTAAAATCCCTGAAGTATTCTTCGTTTTCGACAAGATGTTCCGTGCATGCCAGTATATCTTCTTTCTTGTAACTTGCACTGCTCATAAAAATCATGTTGATAACCTGTCCGTCGACTACTTTTCTCATCACCATGTCATCCCTGAAGTAATCAGTAAAATGATTGATCTGAACGTATCCTTCAGCGATTAAAATATCCGCAAGATTCCTTACATCATCGTATGATTTAACGATAAAGAGAATGTCCATATCGCAGCTGTACGGAATTTTCGCCAGCTTTGATGAACCGATATGATGCACTTCTATAATTATGGATTTAAAGAAATTTAAAATCTCGAAAGCCTGTGCAATGTATTTATCTTTAATATTTATATTAAACTGATTTATACTCATACAATCATCCTAAAATAATGTCTTACTTCCGCAATTCATGTATAATAATATTTAAAAGTATTATGTTGCCAACATTATATCATATGTAATGCTTTGGGATATTATTATTTGAGGAGATACCATGAAAAAAGCTCTAGTGATTATACTATTTTTACTGTTTGCTGCCGGAATATATTTCAACTTCATGCACACCGGACCTATTTTCACGGATGAAGCCGCAGAAAATACGGCCAATGATGACACTGAAGTTACAGAAGACGGACAGCAGGAATCAGACGACACAGCACAAGAAGACAGCGCACAGGAAGAATCAGCTGATGATTCAAATGGTTTAGCATTTAATGAACCGGTGATTCAGGAAAAATACGACGAACGCGTGAGCAGCAATGAACAGCTTATCGTTGATGTACTGCTCCCTGCCCACTACAGCGGGAATTTTGCCGAACGCCTTAGTGAGCAGACCGGCTCAAACACAGTTCAATTCAATCAGATTGAACTGCCCGTGAACACAACAGACATGAACGAACTGACTGTGAACGGCAACAGCGATGTTGTTATTATGGATGCTCTGCAGATTGCAGATTACAACGATGAAGTTCTGCCTGAGAGAAATCTGAACAACTTAACAGGTGCATATATGGAACTTTACAACGCAGACAAGACGGTTATCCTTCTTGGTAACCCGAATGCACATGAACACGAAAACCTTGCAGCTGAGCTGGAAACAGACGCTGAGTTCTTTACAGAAAACGATTATTTTTATATCGATAATCAGGACACTCTGACAGAAAATCCGTACGATTACGACAGCGGCCAGCTTAATCCGGCCCTGGAAGATGAAATGATCAGCAACATTACAAATTATTTATTCCAGTAAATATTTAGAAATCACCGGGATTACATCCCGGTGATTTTTGTTTTATACAGGTTTTTGACGTCGTCGTTTTTATGACCACGACGTCCAGCACACGTTAAACGTCGTCGTTTCATTAACCACGACGTCCTGCACACGTTAAACGTCGTCGTTTCATTAACCACGACGTCCTGCACACGTTAAACGTCGTCGTTTCATTAACCACGACGTCCTGCATACGTTAAACGTCGTCATTTCATAAACCACAACATACAATATCATTCCACCACCAAAAAACACCTGCATTCCCAAACGGGAGTGCAGGTGTTTTCATGATTATCTCTTGTTAATTTCTTCAAGAAGGATCTGGTTAACCATTTTAGGGTTAGCCTGTCCTTTAGATTTTTTCATGATTTGACCGACAAGGAATCCGATTGCACGGTCCTTACCATTTTTGTAATCTTCTACAGACTGTTCATTTGCATCGAGTACTTCTGTAACCATACCAGTCAGTACTGCAGGATCAGAGATCTGTTCCATGCCGAGGTCTTTCGCAACCTGTTTCGCAGTGCCGCCTTTTTCAATAAGTACAGAGAATACTTTCTTCGCCTGTTTGCTTGAAATTGTACCGTCTTCAATAATATTAATCATACCTGTAAGGTTCTCAGCAGTTAAGCCTGTATCTTCCAGTTCAACGTTGTTTTTGTTCAGGTATTCGTTCACGCTTCCCATTAACCAGTTTGATGCCAGTTTAGGGTCTGCTTTATGAGTTTCAACCATGTCGCTGAAGAAGTCGGACATTTCTTTTCTCATCGTCAGAATTTCTGCATCGTATACCGGAAGATCGTATTCGTTGATGTACTTCTCACGCAGTTCGTCCGGAAGCACAGGAATGCTCGCACGTACGCGTTCTCTCCACTCTTCATCGATATGCAGGTGCATCAGGTCAGGTTCCGGGAAGTAACGGTAGTCGTCCGCGCCTTCTTTAACACGCATTAATACCGTTTCACCGGTTTTTTCATCGTAACGGCGTGTTTCCTGTTCGATAATCCCGCCTGCAAGCAGTACCTGCTCCTGACGTTTCACTTCATACTCAAGTCCTTTTCTTACGAAGTTAAATGAGTTTAAGTTTTTAAGTTCAGTTTTCGTACCGAATTCTTTCTGGCCGACAGGTCTGATTGAAATGTTCGCGTCACATCTCAGTGAACCTTCTTCCATTTTCACATCGGATACGCCTGTGTACTGAATGATCGACTTGATTTTCTCAAGGTATTTGTACGCCTCTTCAGGTGTACGGATATCCGGCTCCGATACGATCTCGACAAGTGCCGTACCCTGACGGTTTAAGTCAACCAGTGAGTAGTCTTCTTTATGCGTTGATTTACCTGCATCTTCTTCAAGGTGAAGACGTGTAATACCGATTGTTTTCTTCTTGCCGTCGATTTCAATATCGAGTGAACCGTGTTCCCCGATCGGTTTATCAAACTGTGAAATCTGATATGCTTTCGGATTATCCGGGTAATAATAGTTTTTTCTGTCAAACTTCGTATTTTCAGCAATCTGCATGTTTAATGCCATTGCCGCTTTCATGCCGTACTCTACTGCAGTTTCGTTCAGAACCGGCAGTGTGCCCGGGTAACCGAGTTCAACTACAGAAAGGTTTGTGTTCGGTTCATGTCCGTAATGCAGAGGGGCATTGGAAAATATTTTTGAATTTGTTTTTAATTCAACGTGAACTTCAAGTCCGATAACCGTTTCAAAATGCATCTTACTCCGCCCCCATCGTTAGATTTTTAAGTTCTTCATGCAGGTTGTATACAGTTTCGAACTGATACGCTGCATTGTAAATTTTGCGCTCTTCAAAGTGGTTACCGATCAGCTGCATGCCGATTGGTCTGTTGTCTTCAGTCACTCCGCATGGAATGCTTAATGAAGGCACACCCACAAGGTTCGCAGGAATTGTCAGGATATCGTTTTTATATTCTTTCGTACCTTCAATTTTAACTTCGTCGTATTTGTGTGCCGGCGTTGTCGTAGTCGGTCCGATAATTAAATCGTAATCCGCTAAAATTCTTTGAACGTCATCAGACACTAAACGGCGGAGTTTTTGCGCTTTTAAATAATAATCATCGTAGTGGCCGGCACTTAACACGTAAGTTCCCAGTAAAATACGGCGTTTTACCTCATCGCCGAATCCTTCACCGCGTGATTTTGTATACAGCTCTTCAAGTGTTTTGGCATTTTCTGAACGGTAGCCGTAACGGATACCGTCAAAGCGTGCAAGGTTTGCACTCGCTTCACTTGAAGCAATTAAGTAGTACGAGCTTACTACATACTGAAGGTTTGGCATTTCAACTTCTTCAACGATCGCACCTAAAGATTCAAAGCGTTCTTTCGCTTTTAATACCGCTTCAGTAACTGAATCGTCAACGTCGTCACCTAAAAATTCTTTAGGCAGTGCCAGTTTCATACCTTTAATATCTTTTTCAATACCGCTCAGGAAGTCAGTATCTTTATTTCTTGCACTCGTCATATCGTGGCTGCTGTCTTCACCTGAAATCATTTCAAGTACTTTGGCGTTGTCACGCACTGTACGTGTCATCGGACCAATCTGATCCAGTGAAGATGCGAACGCCACCAGTCCGTGTCGTGATACACGGCCGTATGTTGGTTTCATACCGACGATTCCGCAGAATGAGGCAGGCTGTCTTACAGAACCGCCCGTATCCGTACCGAGGGCATAAGGCACAAATCCTGCTGCAACTGCTGCAGCCGATCCGCCTGATGATCCGCCCGGTGAACATTCAAGGTTCCACGGGTTTTTAGTCGTCTGGAAGTAAGATGTTTCCGATGTTGATCCCATCGCAAACTCATCCATGTTCAGTTTCCCCATAAGAATTGAGTTCTGGTCTTTAAGCTTTGTCATAACCGTTGCGTCATATACCGGCTTAAAGTTTTCCAGCATGCGGCTCGCACATGTTGTTAAAATATCTTTAGTTACGATGTTATCTTTAATTCCGACAGGAATTCCAAACAGTGAACCTTCCATTTTGTCTTCTTCCTGAAGACGGTCAAGTTCCGCTGCAGTTTCCATCGCCTGATCTTTAGTTAATGTGATAAACGACTTAATGTTGCCGTCATATTTTTCGATTCTGTCAAAAAGAGCACCTACTACTTCAGAAGGTTTGATCTCTTTACTGTGAATTTTAGTGTATAGTTCTTCTACTGTTAATTCATTCATATTCACGATTGTTAACCCTCCTTATATCATTCTAGGTACTTTGAATTGTCCATCTTCTGTGAACTCTGTATTTCTCAGCGCTTCTTCCTGTGTTACAGGTTCTCCCGCTTCATCTTTACGCAGTGAATCCGCTGTTTCCTGCTCCAGCTGCATCGCATGTGTCATCGGTTCCACTCCCGATAAATCCAAGTCATTCAAGCGCTCCGAGTGCGCAACAATACTTTTAATTTTTGTAGATAAATTTCTAAGTTCTTCTTCATCTTTAATTTCTATCTTAGACAACTCAGCCACACGCTGAAGTTTCTTTAAATCAAGTTCTTCCATGAATGACCCTCCTTCTATAAATACAACATTTAAAGTTTACCAAAAACCACGGAACATTTCCATGTGCTTACTTATTCAAATATATAAAGATTGGCTTCCCCTTCACCTTTACGGGTAATCACACTGTAGACCTGTGACTTATCCTTAATTTCCACTTCGATATCCGTACCTGTAAAGTGTTCGTTAACCAGATCTCTCACGAACTGGGACATTCCGATCATTTCACCGCGGCTGTTATACTCAATCGGTATTTCAACAGTCAGTGACTCGAGCGTTCCGTCTCTGAACTTCCCTCTGCCGACAGACGTTGTAAAACTGTCAAAGTAAGATGCTAAATCCCTGTTGAAGTTCTGATACTCGCTGTTTGTTTCTTCGGAAATCTCCGCTGCTTCTCTCGACGGCAGCAGGATATTCTGAACATCTATATCAGAAAATGACTCGATCGTATTCTCTCCGGGAGCAACGACTGCCTGGGAAACAAAGTTTCCCGGCACGATATCCGTATCAGCCGACTGAATGAAAATCGCAAAGACTATTTCTTTATCGACATACTTATCATTCGCACGGATACGCTTTAAGATTTCAGCAGCCATCTTCTGACCTTCCTCTTTAACTGTTTTGGGATCCAGCGCACGTTCCTTCGTCTGGCCGTACTGTTCTGTCTGATAGTAATGAACGCTGTTCATTGCAAGTCCGATAGTAATGCCGTCAAACGACAGGTTTCCTTCTTCATCTTCCTTCATATAGTTCTGCTCGAGAATGTGTGACAGGTACAGCGGTGCTTCTTCTGCAATCACTTCAGGGTCTGTTTCACCCTGTGTCGACGGGTTCAGACCGAGGTTGCTGAACGCATCCGAGCCGAGCAGTTCGGACTCATCCATTTCCTCAAGCTCTTCACTCGTGTACTGGCGGCTTAAATAGCCCCTAATCATTTCTTCTGAAATAATCTGGCCTTCACGGAATATATATTCGTTTGTCGGGAACACACTCTGGCTGATTGAAAACAGGCCTTTTTCAAACTCTTCCACATTATATGAAGACACTAAATTGGCACTCGACAACCCGCGGGCCGGCGACAGTTCGTAAGGAACGACAGAACGGTAAAACTCTTCACTGCTCGATGTGAGCGTATCGTCCTGCTCTTCGACCTGCACGTTCGACACTTCATTCTCGAGCGATGATTCACCCATCTGCTCGCTGATTTCCGCTTCATTGGCACCGTCGCAGGCTGCAAGCAGCAGCAAAGTTGCACTTGTGAGTAATATCGATTTAAACTTCATAACTCATTGCCCCAATTTCTCAATAAATTCTCTTTCATTCCAAACTGTTATGCCGAGTGAGTTCGCTTTCTCAAGCTTGCTGCCGGCATCTGCCCCGGCAACGACAACATCTGTATTTTTAGATACACTGCCGGTCACTTTCCCGCCGTATGACTCGATACTCTTCTTCGCATCGCCGCGTGTCATTTCCACCAGCTTGCCGGTCAATACGAAGGTCATCCCGGAAAACACTGTGCCGGACAGTTCTTCTTTTTCTTCTGTCATATTGAGTCCTGCTGCATCGAGCTTATTCACCAGCTCGATAAAATCATCATTATGCGTATAAGTAACTATTGAATCTGCAATCTTCTCGCCGATTTCAGGTATTTCAATCAGCTGCTTTTTCGTCGCTTTTAAAACTTCAACCATTGAACCGTATTCTTTCGCGATCAGTCCCGATGCTTTTGAACCGAGGAAACGGATTCCCAGTCCGAATAACAGTTTACTCAATGGTACTTCCTTCGATGCTTCAATTGCTTTCAGCAGGTTCGTCACTTTTTTATCGCCCATGCGTTCAAGTTCAATTAAGTCATCATATTCCAGTTTATATAAATCTGAAACATCTGTAATCAGCTCTGCATCAAACAGCTGGCGCACAACCTTCTCACCGAGACCGTCGATGTTCATCGCACCGCGCGACACGAAGTGAATAATCCCTTCAGTCAGCTGTGCCGGACAAGCCGGGTTAATGCAGCGGATTGCCACTTCATCCTCGAGGTGAACCGTATCGTGACCGCACGACGGACAGGTTGTCGGTGCTTCGTACACCGCCTGATCTGTACGTTCCTCTTTTAATGATTTCACCACTTCGGGAATAATGTCTCCTGCTTTTCGTATGACCACTTTGTCCCCGATACGGATATCCCGTTCTTCAATCAGTTCATGGTTATGCAGTGATGCCCGTCCCACTGTCGTTCCCGCCACTTTGACGGGTTCCAGTATCGCTGTCGGTGTAATGACTCCTGTACGTCCCACCGTGAGTTCAATATCGAGAATTTCTGTCACGACTTCTTCTGCCGGAAATTTATACGCAATTGCCCAGCGCGGTGATTTCACCGTATAGCCGAGCTCTTCCTGAGTCAGAAGATCGTTCACTTTTATAACGATACCGTCTATTTCATATGCAAGCTCCGAGCGGTGTGTCGTCCAGTATTCAACGTATTCAATCACCTCATCGATGCTCGTCATCAGCCTGCGTTCCCTGTTCGTTTTAAAGCCCAGTTCATCCAGCTTATCGAGCGCACCGCTCTGGCTGTCTGTATCGAGTGCTTCCGGTGAAGTCACACTGTACAGAAAAACAGATAAGTTACGCGCCGCTGCAAGTTTCGGGTCCAGCTGTCTTAATGATCCTGCTGCTGCGTTACGCGGGTTCTGGAACTCCTGCTGTCCTTCTTTCGCTCTCGTTTCGTTCAGATTAATAAATGAACGTTTCGGCATATATGCTTCACCGCGCACTTCGAACGTTAAATCGGAGTCGATCGTCAGTGGAATCGCATGTATCGTTCTTAAGTTTTCCGTAATATTTTCTCCGACTGTTCCGTCACCGCGCGTTGCGCCCCGGGTAAACAGTCCGTTTTCATAAGTCAGCGATACTGCAAGTCCGTCAATTTTCAGCTCGCACATATACGTAACATCACCGGCATTCTGTCTGACACGCTGATCAAATGCTCTTAAATCTTCTTCATTAAATGCATTGCCGAGACTCAGCATCGGTGAACTGTGCGCAACTTTTTCAAAGCCGCTCAAAATCTCGCCGCCGACTCTTACCGTCGGCGACGTATCTGTTTTATATTCCGGGTATTCCGCTTCCAGCTCAACCAGCTCACGAAGCAGTGCATCGTATTCCGTATCCGGAATCGACGGATTGTCCTGCACGTGGTATTCATAGTTATAGCGTGTCAGCAATTGCTGTAATTCATGAATTCTTTCTTTCATTTATACTCAGTCCTTTTTTTCAAGCGGCGCATAGTTTGCAAGAAGCCTTTTCGGCCCTGCAGAGTTAAAAATAATATCCAATTCCGTATTGTCGCCTTCACCTTTAACCTGTGAAACGATTCCATCCCCGAATGCTTTGTGGGACACTTTATCGCCGACGTTAAAATCAGTTCCTGTTTTATTAGTATTGATAATACGAGAGCGCTTCTTCGGCCCGCGTGAGAACGATGAACCTGTTGTCGGCGTTACACCGCTCTTCCCGCCTGAAAAACCGGCTGCGATTGAACCCGCAGATTCAAGCAGCTCCTCCGGAATTTCGCTCAGGAAGCGGCTCTGCATATTCGATTCGGTTTTACCGTAAAGCATACGCGATTCCGCACGCGATAAAATCAGGTGGTCCATTGCACGTGTCAGTGCCACGTACATCAGACGTCTTTCCTCTTCCAGCTCCCCGTCGTCAAACTGCACACGGCGCGACGGAAAAATACCTTCTTCAAGACCAACGACGAAAATTACCGGGAACTCCAGACCTTTCGATGCATGCATCGTCATCATCGTAACTCCTGCCGTATCATCCATGCCGTCCTGATCCGACACCAGTGCCATATCGCTCAGGAAGTTAAACAGATTATCGTCTGCCACAGGATTGTCGTTATCGAACTCTTTCGTTACCGTTTTGAACTCTTCAAGGTTTTCAAGACGGCTTCTCGCTTCGAGTGTTTTATCAGAACTGAGCATATCGTGATAGCCGGTATCCGCAAGCACTTCATCAACGAGGTCCGTCATTGTCATATACTTCGATTTTTCTTTTAAGTTATCGAGTACCTGTAGAAGCGACATCAGTTTACCGACTGTTTTCGCCGGAATGCCTAAAAAGTCTGCATCGCGGATGGCATCGTAAATACTCGAGTTCAGCTGCTCTGCATGAGCACGCAGCTTATCGATTGTCTTTGCACCGATGCCGCGCTTCGGCACGTTGATAATCCGCTGGAAACTGATATCGTCAAACGGGTTCTGAATTACTTTTAAGTAGCTCATCAGATCTTTAATTTCCATTCTGCTGTAGAATTTCGTACCGCCGACCATTTTATACGGGATGCTCGATTTAACGAATGCATCCTCGACAGCACGTGACTGCGCATTCGCACGGTAAAGTATCGCCATATCGCCGTATGAATATTTATCCGACAGTTCCTGTACCTTCTGCACGACGCGCTGTCCTTCTTCACGTTCGCTGAACGATACCTGAACATCGATTTTCACACCGTCGCCTTTATTGCTGCGCAGGTTTTTCGGTTTACGTTCAGTATTGTTGCCGATTACCGCATTCGCAGCATCCAGTATTGTCTTCGTCGAACGGTAGTTTTCCTCAAGCTTAATAACCGTCGCTTCCGGATAATCCTCTTCGAAGTTTAAAATGTTCTGAATGTCCGCACCGCGGAACTTATAAATCGACTGATCAGAGTCACCGACAACACAGATGTTGCGGTATTTCGCAGCCAGCATCTGCACCAGCTGATACTGCGCGTGGTTCGTATCCTGATACTCATCCACGTGAACATACTGGAAACGTGTCTGATAATAACTCAGCACGTTCGGTTCTTTTTGGAACAGTTCGATAGTCAGCATGATTAAATCATCAAAATCCAGCGAACTGTTGCGGTAAAGAATTTCCTGGTAGTCCTTATAAATTTCGCTGTACAGCTCATCCTGGAAACCACCGGCTTCTGCGATCGCCTCTTCCGGTTTAATCAGCTGGTTTTTATAATTTGATATTACTGCGAGAATACTTCTCGGGTTGTGCTGTTTCGTATCGAGATTGCGTGTCTTTAAAATATCCCTGACAACCGACTGCTGATCGAGCGGGTCCAGTATTGAAAAGCTCGTATCATAGCCGAGATAGCTGATATCTCTTCTTAAAATTCGCACGCACATTGCGTGGAATGTTGAAATCCACATTTTCGATGCATCTTCCGCAATCAGTTTATCGACACGTTCGCGCATCTCTTTAGCGGCTTTGTTCGTAAACGTAATTGCCAGTATGTTGTAGGAAGGCACCTGTTTTTCATCGAGCAGGTAAGCGACGCGGTGCGTCAGCACGCGCGTCTTTCCGCTTCCCGCCCCCGCCATAATTAAAAGCGGGCCTTCCGTGGTTTTAATCGCCTGTAATTGTTCTTTATTCATCGTAGATAAATCCATTATAAAAACTCCAGTTTGTTAAATGATAGTTTTCAATGCCTGTTCAACATCATCGTAAATAATATTGCCGACAACCATAACATCGCTGACGCTGTCCATCCGGCGCGCGGTTTCTTCAGATACGACACCGCCGCCGTAAACGATATTTGCATGCTCCGCTGCCTCGTAAGCCTCTGCAACAAGGTCGCGGTCGCCGAACACACCGCTGTATTCAATATATATGTAGTCCATTTTGTACAATTTATCGAGCATGTGAATCATCGCGATAAATTCCTCATCTTCCACAGCATGACACTGCGCATGTTTAAACGCTTTGCAATTCTGATTCATTATAATATAAGGCAGAAGGGACACACTGTCGTAATCGATAAAATCATGATACTCCATCAGTGCCTCAACCAGCATGCCGTGCGAAAATGTCACGTCATCAGTATTGATTACCGTCGGGATAAAATAATGATTAAAACCCGGTACAGCTGCATCCGGGTGTGAAATTTCGAGCGCTGCAGAAACATCGAACTGTCTAATGCGTCTGAGCAGTTTCGAAACGTTTTCCTCCGTTACATTATCCGTGCCGCTGACCAGTATTAAATCCGTGCCTGATTTTACGATCCGTTCGAGTGAGCTGTCGTCGATTTCCTTTGCCGGATCAAGTTTAAATATATGCTTTGCGTGTCGCGTCATGAGACCATATCCTTTATAAAATTCATAAGATGATTATATCATTTTTATATGTCAAAAAACATTAAAGGAGAGATGACTGAAAGAGAATTAATTATTATAAAATAACCCGGCCGCCAGCATTCCCGGGGCACCGCTTGAGCCTGTAGTCTCAAGCTGGTGCTGTTCCCCGTGGAGTCCTGCGACCGGGTTTATTATGTTTTTCCTGAATTCTTTTCTTCATTAATCCTTCAAATAATAATCATTTAATCCAGTTCAAAGTATTCTTCAAGCGTCAGGCCGCTCTCATATATCGCCGGTGCTTTGTCCCCGACATATCTTAAGTGCCACGGTTCATACATATAACCGGTAATATGCTCTTTGCCTTTCATGTAACGGATTATAAATCCGTACTCATGGGCAACGTCTTTCAGCCACTGAAACTCGGGTGTGTATTCAAACGATGTCTGGAGCAGCACTGCACTGTCGTATGAACCGACATCTATTGCCAGTCCTGTCTGGTGTTCCGAATGCCCCGGCTCGGCGCTGTATCTGTCAGCTGCCTCTTTGCCGTCTCTTGCCACATAGTTGTTATACAGTCCCGCCTGGTAGTCGTAGCTTCTGAAGCCGCTCACCAGTTCAAAGTACAGCCCCTGTTTTTCTGCATCATTAAACAGCTGTGTATATGCTTCAATGACTTCCGGCTGCATTTCCGGGTTATAATCGGCCGGCAGCGGAATTTCCTTGTTAACAATCAGTACCCCGTCTGCGTATGTAATGCCATCGATAACCTCAATATTTACCGGTACATCCAGATCGCTGAATGTCAGCGGTTCATAGGTTATCGTCGTACCGGCTGCTGCGATCTCCTCCGGGGCTTCACTGCTGCATGCTGTAAGAACAGCTGCGGCAAATGCCGCAGCTATAAATCTTGAAACCTTCATCCTACTCAAGCCCTGCACGTTTAAATATAGTATCCACGCGGCTCAGATGGTGTGATTCGTTAAAGCACTCATCGAGTTCTTCAGCCGTCAGCACTTCCTGAATGCGTTCATCTTTCCCTGCAAGTTCGCGGAGCGGCACTTTCGTTTCCCATGATTCCATCGCTTTCGGCTGAACGAGGTCATACGCCTCTTCACGGGACAGTCCTTTGTCGATCAGTGTCAGCATTACCTGCTGCGAGTACACAAGACCGAAAGTCTTGTCGATATTCGCCTTCATGTTTTCAGGGAAGACAGTCAGATTCTTCATAATTCTGCCGAAACGGTTCAGCATATAGTTCAGTGCAATCGTCACGTCCGGAAGCATAATTCTTTCTGCAGATGAATGAGAGATATCTCGTTCATGCCATAACGGCACGTTTTCATACGCTGTTGATACGTAGCCGCGGATGACACGTGCAATACCCGTAACGTTCTCACTGCCGATCGGGTTGCGTTTATGCGGCATTGCACTTGAGCCTTTCTGTCCTTTCGCAAATGCTTCTTCCACTTCACGCGTTTCTGTTTTCTGCAGGTGTCTCACTTCAACCGCAAACTTCTCAACAGATGTTGCAATCAGTGCAAGCACGGCAATGTAATGCGCATGACGGTCGCGCTGCAGCGTCTGCGTCGACACCGGTGCAGGTGTCAGACCAAGATGTTTACACACGTACTCTTCAACTTCCGGAGGAATATTGGCAAACGTACCAACCGCACCGCTCATCTTGCCGACTTCAATTTCTTCACGAACTTCTTTAAAGCGCTTAAGGTTACGCGTCATTTCCTGATGCCATAACGCCATTTTAATACCGAATGATGTCGGTTCGGCATGCACACCGTGCGTACGCCCCATCATCAGTGTGTGTTTATGTTCGCGCGCTTTATCAGCTAAAATTTCAATAAAGTTATTCAGGTCTTTTTCAATGACTTCATTGGCCTGTTTAAGTATGTAGCTCTGTGCTGTATCAACCACGTCTGTTGATGTCAGTCCGTAGTGAACCCATTTCTTTTCTTCACCGAGCGTTTCTGAAATCTGACGGGTAAATGCCACAACATCGTGACGTGTTTCCGCTTCAATCTCTTTAATCCGGTCTACATCAATGCGCGCGTTCGGACGGATATTTTTAACTTCGTCCTTCGGAATTACACCGAGTTCCGCCCATGCTTCAGATGCCAGAATTTCAACTTCCAGCCACGCTTCAAATCTGTTTTCCTCTGTCCAAATCTTCGTCATTTCTTCTCTTGAATATCTAGGTATCATTTTGGCTCATCCTCATTTATTAATTTGCCTTCAAACATAATCTCCTGATGGGAGACAGTAATTTCACCGTTCTCCTCTTTGAACACCGGCTGCTCAAATCTTCTTACCGGCTGATAGCCTTCCGAACGCATCGCTGCCAGTACATCTGACAGCGATTCACCCGGTTCTACTTTAAATTTCTTTTTTTTCGGCTGCTTTTTCTGTGCCATGAACCTCACCCTGTTCCTGTGCTTCGTAAACTTCCTCCAGCACTTCTTCAACGTTTTCCGGCTCGTAATTGCTCATCTTGCGTCTGCTGAGACCTTTCGTCCAGAAACCGCCGTGAATATTTTTCGGTTCGTGCGATATGATAAACGCCCGGTCATCGAGCTCCCGTATCGTTTCAATCAGTTTACGCTCGTATTTTCTCGGCGTTAAAATCTGCATCACCGTACGCTGGCCGTCGCGTCCGTACTGATGGCCGTGCGTCACACCATAACCCAGGTTACGCAGGTCATTCGGCAGATCGATATCTTTTTTCGCTGTCGTGACGTTGACTACAGTGTACCCAAGCGCCAGCTGTTCTTCAATTTTCGTCCCTACGAGTATCCCGACCCCGAAACCGAGCGCGTATGCGACGATATTCTGCGGGCGGTCAAGGTTGTCGAGCACAAGCCCGAGCCCGATTACGTAAACAAAAGTTTCTAAAATACTGAATGCTGCTGCAACGAACCGGTAACCTTTTAATGTCATTATTGTCCGCATCGTTAAAAATGTAACGTAGATAATATTAATTACGAATATCACTAATATCATCAGCATCGGATTCTCTGAAATAGCCTGAAGCATAATTTAATCTGTCCTTCTTTCTTTAATTAAACTGGTAAATTATAACGATTGTAAGGTAAATCGCGTTTGTGCTGTGACTGATAATATAATGTTTTAATTCTGTCATATGCTTCATCAGGCACTGACTTTCCTTCGAGGAAATCATCGATATGCTCATAAGTCACACCAAGTGCTTCTTCGTCGCTTAAGAGCGGTTTATCATCTTCGAGATCTGCTGTCGGAATCTTTTCATACAGATGAGCGGACGCTCCGAGATATTTCATAATCTCACGGCCCTGACGTTTGTTTAATCCTGTCAGCGGTGCAAGGTCCGCTGCACCATCACCGTACTTCGTATAAAAGCCGGTCAGCGCTTCTGCTGCATGATCTGTACCGAGTACAACTCCTCCGGTATGCGCAGCAATAGCATACTGGACTTTCATCCGCTCCCGCGCCTTTTCATTGCCTTTAACAAAGTCACTCAGTACATAGCCGCTGTCTGAAAGCGCCTGAACACCTGCATCGACTGCAGGTTTAATATTGATTACCGTTTCAACGCTCGGGCTGATAAAGTCCATTGCGTCTTTCGCGTCATCTTCATCGCGCTGTTCACCGTACGGCAGACGGACGCCGTAAAACTTAATATCATGTCCCTCTTCGTTCAGTTCATCGACCGCAAGCTGGGCAATTTTTCCAAGCAGTGTCGAGTCCTGACCGCCTGAAATGCCGAGCACAAAACTCTTTATAAACGTATACTTCCCGACGTATTTTTTTAGAAAATCAATCAGTTCACGGGTTTCCTCTTCCGGATTGATTTCCGGTTTAACGTGCAGTTTCCCGATAATCTGCTGCTGCAGTTCATCCATAAAAAATCACTCCAATGTTTTATTTGAAAGTTCTTCTATGAGATCATTTTTAACATTCCACAATTCAGTCGACAGATCCACCGGATACTCCTGCGGGTTCAGGAAACGCTTTGTTTCTTCCCATATTGTGTCGAGACTTCTGCGGCAGTTTTCCTGCATTTCATTTACCGTCGGCGATTCGTAAATCAGTTCACCGCCGATAAATATATCCTGCAGCAGTTCAACCGGCTCAAATGATTTAACCAGTTTGCGCTTCATCGTGTGCACCGGATGGAACATTAACAGCGGCTTCTCCGCTGTCACTGTTTCGTCGTGAAGTGTAATATAATCCCCTTCTGACATCCCTGTTTCCTTATTGATGATGCGGTAAACTTTCTTCTTGCCCGGAGTAGTCGTTTTCTCGACGTTTCCTGACAGTTTCATGCGGCTCTGCCACACGCCTTTGTCATCCTGAATCGCTGCGAGTTTATATACTGCACCGAGCGCCGGATTGTCATAAGCGGTAATCAGCTTCGTACCGATTCCCCAGCCGTTAACCTTAGCCCCCTGTGACATCAGTGACAGAATAGTCACCTCGTCAAGGTCGTTTGATACGATAATCTGCGCATCTGTATAGCCTGCCTCGTCCAGCATTTTACGTGCCTGTTTCGTTAAATAGGCAATGTCGCCGGAATCGATTCTGATTCCTTTGAAATTAATTTTATCGCCGTACTCATTTGCAACTTTAATAGCCGTTGGAATACCCGACTTCAGCGTGTCGAATGTGTCCACTAAAAATACACAGTCGTAATGAGTTTCAGCGTATGCTTTAAACGCATCGTAGTCGTTGCCGTACGCCTGCACCATTGCATGTGCATGCGTCCCGCTCGGTGTCAGGCCGAACAATTTCGCCGCCCTGACGTTGCTCGTACCGTCAAATCCGCCGATTACAGCAGCACGTGCACCCCACAGTGCCGCGTCGAATTCGTGCGCACGGCGCGTACCGAATTCCATCAGGCTGTCGTCTGGAACCAGCTGTCTGATGCGGCTCGCTTTCGTTGCAATCAGCGTCTGGAAATTGACGATGTTTAATAATGCCGTTTCAATCAGCTGTGCCTCTGCAAGCGTCGCTTCCACCTGGACAAGCGGTTCGTTGTTAAATACTGTTTCCCCTTCAGCCATTGAACGGAGCGTACCCGTAAACCGGACTGTTTTTAAGTAATTTAAAAAGTCATCGCTGTAGCCGAGAGTGCTTAAATATTCGATATCACTCTTTGAAAAATGAAGATTTTTAAGATAATCAATAATATGCGTTAACCCCGCAAAAACTGCATAGCCGTTTTCAAAAGGCATTTTTCTGAAATATAAATCAAAAATTGTCTGACGCTCGTGTATACCTTGTTCATAGTAAGTTTTTGCCATGTTGATCTGATATAAATCCGTGTGCAGCATGAAGCTGTCATCCTGATACTGGTACATACATCCATCTCCTGTGCATTAACAATTTATTTGCTTTAATTTTATCATATAAAGTTATCGTATGAACGATTTGAATACACTATTATATGCATGTTTTGAAAACTAAGATATAGATAGATAAAACCAGTAATGTTAAAATGTAATCATATATAATATTAGTCCAAAGAAAAAGGAGACAGACAGTAATGACACAAAAAATATTCGGGCACCAAAATCCTGATACTGATACGGTTACTTCAGCACTTGTAGCTGCTGATATCGAAGCACAGCTCGGCAACGATGCAAAAGCTTACCGCTTAGGTGAAATCAGCAGTGAAACTGCATATGCACTTGAGTACTTCGGGGTGGAAGCACCGGCATTATTAAACGAAGTGGGTTCAGGTGACGAAGTAATTTTAGTCGACCACAATGAAAAACAGCAATCCGCACCGGGAATTGAAAACGCGACAATTACAAAAGTTTTCGATCACCACAGAATTGCGAACTTCGAAACAGAAGGTCCGCTGTACTACCGCGCAGAACCGGTTGGCTGTACGGCAACAATTCTGAACAAAGTTTACAAAGAGAAAAACTTAACAATATCAAAAGAATCTGCAGGACTAATGCTTTCGGCGATTATTTCAGACACGCTGTTATTCAAATCTCCGACAACAACAGAAGAAGACATCGATGCAGCAGCGGAACTTAAAGACATCGCAGGCGTTGATTTAGAAACATACGGACTTGAAATGCTTAAAGCCGGTGCATCAACTTCTGATAAATCAGCAGAACAGTTAATTACAGGCGATGCGAAAACATTCGACATCGGCGAAAAGAGCGTGCGAATCGCTCAGGTTAACGTAGTTGACGTGGACGAAGTATTCGCACGCCGCGAAGAAATCGAAATTGCAATCAATGAAGAAATCAAGCGCGACGGATATGACCTGTTCACACTGATCGTGACGGATATTCTGAACTCAAATTCTAAAGTACTCGCTTTAGGACCGGAATTCTCTTCAGTTGAACGCGCATTCGACGTTGCACTTGACCAGAACACAGCAGTCCTTGAAGGTGTTGTCTCACGTAAGAAGCAGGTTGTACCTAACATTACTAAAGCACTGTCAGATTTATAATATATTTTGTGAAACCCGCCTGAAGAGGCGGGTTTTTTGTGTTTTTTTGAGGGAAAGTAGTCTTGTTTCATAAACCACAACATCCAAGACACCGTAAACGTCGTCGTTTTATAAACCACGACATCCAAGACACGGTGAACGTCGTCGTTTCATAAACCACGACATCCAAGACACGGTGAACGTCGTCGTTTCATAAACCACAACATCCAAGACACCTTAAACGTCGTCGTTCCATAAACCACAACATCCAGGACACGGTAAACGTCGTCGTTTCATAAACCACGACATCCAAGACACCGTAAACGTCGTCGTTTCATAAACCACAACATCCAAGACACCGTAAACGTCGTCGTTTCATAAACCACAACATCCAAGACACCGTAAACGTCGTCGTTCCATAAACCACAACATCCAAGACACCGTAAACGTCGTCGTTCCATAAACCACAACATCTGATTAGCCAAATCCACTCAAAATTCCGCATGATAATTTTTATATTTGGATGTTTGATCCAGATGCTGCATTGCTTCTTCAAAATCATAGTATTTAAAGACATACTCTGTGTTTTTCCCTTTTCTATTTTTCACACAATATTTATTCAGTGCTCTTCTAAAAACTTCCGGATGAAAATCATCCCCGATTAATTCCATCAGTTTTCTCCGTGTCATCTCACCCCCGTAATATAAATATTTGTAATCACTCATCGCACGGAGCATATGAGTTTCATTGGATTCCTTCGTTTTGCAGCGGCTGCACTCGCGATGGTATCGGGTTTTTATCAGATTAAAGTTTCCGCAGTTGCCGCAGTACAATCCCCGACGAATATCGCCGGTATTTCTGCTTCCGTTAAAATACGGGTTCTCAGAAATGTGTCCGCGGATCATCGACACCAGCCGGCCGGCTTTTTCCGTATTATGCTGCACCTTAAAACTGCGGAAGTATTTCTTCATGTCCATACGTATTACGATGTTTTTCCAGATGGAATTATCTTCGGAATATAATTTGAAATCGTCGTTAGGAAATATAACTTTTGTGATAACATCCGCATTAATCCTGCTATTGCGGCAGATTCGGTATAATTTTCCGGCGGCCCGTTCGACCTGTGTAAAAGGATTGTCCGGAACAATTTCCCCATTCTTTATGAACCGCCCTTCTTTATAGTAATATTCCCCGGTGTAATTTTTAATTTCATTAATCGTAATCTCATCCCCGGAAATAATGATACTGTCGTACTGTGCTCCGCTTTTTCCGGCGGTAAGATAAACGTCGCGGAATATATAAAGATTATCGTGCCCGATTTCGTCGAACAGTTTGTCGTACAGACATTCTCCCGAAAATCCGTCTTCATATACTTTTAAGTTCCTCTTATCGTCAAAACTTAAGTTGGCTCTTTTGCCGAGTGCCCGGTAGTGCAATAATTCCGGTCCCGCTTTTCTGTCATTTAAGTACATGCTGTTTCCTCCTTAATAAAAAGATCCCTCTACCCTATATATAGGCGAAAACAGCGATTTCCTTTTAAAAAAGTTACTTTAATACAAAAATAGCAAATCTGGTTTACCTTTTACACGAACTCCGCTAATTTTGGAATTTACTTCCAAATAAACGATAAACCAATAAAAACAAAAAAACCGGAGCTTCTTACAGCTCCGGTTCAACACATTATTCTATCCAAATATTCTCATGAGAACGCTCGTTTTGCCTTCCTGCAGATGTTCTTTCGAACAGTCGTCTCTCACATCGTATTCATATTCGTTCAGCGCATTGCTGAATGACATTTCATCTATCCAGTTCGTTAAATCAGCCTGATCGTAGCAGGCGGGATAAACAATTTCCTTACTTGTATGATCCACGATGACTCTCGTTGTTCCGCTTGTTTTATCGACTAATGGAAGCAGCAGCACAGCGAGGACAATCGCCGTAATGATACCCCATACTATTTTCTGTCTCATCTTATTGCCTCACTCACTTTTTATATCCTCTATAACTTACCATAAATATGCGCCTTGAAAAATCGAACATATGTTCGTATAATGTGGTTAACGGATAAAGAAAGAAGGGATTTGTGATGCACGATGGAAATTATCCTTCTGAAAATTTACGGGAAGACATGCCTGAAGGGCGCGGTATGGTAAAGTGGGCGCCGTTTGCCACGATGCCGGAGCAGTTTGAGAATGTCAGCAGACTGATGAGCGACCAGACGAAAATTAAACGCCCGGAGCTGTCGGATGACCGGCTCGTTGAAATCGAACAGACTTTAAAATATGCAGCAGAAGAGAAACTGCCGATCCGGGTTGCTTATTATTACGACGGCGGCCGGTTCAACGTTTCTCTCCATATAATAAAAATAGACCAATGGAGCATGGTGCTCATTGGTCAGATTTACGGTACCGAAGATTTTACCTTCGTACCGTTTATGGATATTCTCGATATTTTTATACTGCCAAAAAGCTGATATTATTTTTCGAGGAATAATACCGGTTCTTTCTGGTGCTCTGTCGCTTTTACAAGGTGATATGCAAGTACTGTCGTAGTAATTGCACCGATTCCGCCCGGAACTGGTGTAATGTACGATGCTTTATCTTTAACAGCTTCGTAGTTCACATCTCCGACCATCTTGCCTTCTTCTGTAAAGTTAATGCCGACATCGACAACGACTGCACCTTCTTTAACGTGTTCTTCGTCAATCAGGTTGATTGCACCTGCTGCGCTGACAATGACGTCTGCGTCTTTACATTTATCGACAAGACTGTCTGTGTACAGGTTACATGTCGTTACCGTTGCATCTCTGTTCATCATTAACAGTGATAAAGGTTTTCCGACTACTGCACTTGCACCGACTACTGTAACGTTTTTACCTTTTAAGTCGATTTCATAAAAATCAAGCATGTTCATAACAGCTGCCGGCGTACACGGCTCAAGGCGGTCAGAATCGTTTGTCAGAACTTTACCAAGGTTCGACGCTTTCATGCCGTCGATATCTTTAAATGAGTTCATGATTTCCGCAACGCGCTTCATAGGAATATGTTTCGGCAGCGGCTGCAGCAGCAGAATTCCGTGTATAGAATAATCTTCATTGATTTCTCTGAATTTAGTTAAAAACACTTTTGCTGATACATCTTCCGGGAAGTGGTACTGTGCTGTGTCCATACCCAGTTTTTCAAAACGTTTTACCGCAGCATTTTCATATGAGATTGAATCTGATAAATCTCCAATTCTTACGAAAGCTACTTTTGGTTTAATACCGTGTGATTCGGAAACTTCCAAAGCCTGTTTAATTTCTTCGGATAAGTGTGCTGCTACTTTTTTTCCGTCCATAATTACTGTCATTAAAAGCACTCTCCTTACTTTTTCTGGTTAATTACCCATCGGTAATTATAACATAATTAAATGGAATATAAAAAAAAGCTATCATCCGGAGATGATAGCTATAAGAAATTATTTAGTTTCACGGTGTAGAGTGTACTTGTTCAATCTAGGGCAGAATTTCATCATTTCGATACGCTCTGGATTGTTTCTTTTGTTTTTCTTAGTGCTGTAGTTGCGGTCTCCGCATTCAGTACAAGCTAGTGTAACGATTACTCTCATTTCTGTCGCCTCCTTCGTTAAGTTAAATCGATATTAGATGATAATATACTCGAATCAACTGGCCAGTTGATCATCCACGCACATAGATGATTGGTATATACTTTTGTAAATCACCTTATCTATTTTACTAGCAGAGCCGGAAAAATTCAAGTCTTTCTTAATCTAAAATATACTGTTGCACATTTCGGCATATTCCTATATAATTTTAAATCGTAATCATTACGATAAAGAGAGGTTATCCATGAAAAAATTGTTCCCTGTTTTAATTCTGTTATTAATACTTGCCGCCTGCACCAGCGAAGAAACAAGTGATAACAATGACGACTTTACTATATATACAACTGTCTTCCCGCTGACGAGTTTCGTTGAACAGATTGCCGGCGATACTGTTAATGTAGAATCTATTTATCCATCCGGCGCCGACATGCACTCGTATGAACCGACGCAGAAAGATATGATGGCTTACTCAGACGGTGATTTGTTTATGACCACTTCAAATGACCTGGACCCTGTTGCTGAAAGTATTGCCAAAACGATAAATAACGATACAGAAGTAATTGAAACAGCTGCTGATATTGATACGGAAGCTTTTCTTGAGAACGATCATAGTCACAGCGACGACCACGGACACGAAGAAGAATCACACGACGATCACGGACACGACGAAAATTCACACGATGGCCACAACCATGGTGCCCTTGATCCGCATATATGGCTGAGCCCGAAACTTGCTGCTGAAATGGCGGAGTCAGTAAAAGATGCACTTGTTGAACATCGTCCTGAAGATGCCGATATGTATAATGAAAACTTTGAAGTATTGAAAGCCGATATCGAAAATATCGATGCGGAACTGCGTGAAGTGACTGAAGATCCGGTCAATATGGACGTTTATATTTCTCACGAATCAATCGGATACCTCGCTCATCAGTATGGTTTCCATCAGAGCGGCATCAGCGGTCTGAACAACCAGGAACCGTCGCAGCAGGAGCTGGCTGACATTATCGAGAATATCGAAGCGCAGAATATTCCCTACATTCTTTATGAACCAAACGTTTCATCATCTGTAACAGATGTAATACGCGGCGAGACAAATACAGAGCCGCTCTACTTTAACAACCTGGAATCCCTGACACAGGATGACCCTGAAGATGCGACATACCAGTCGATGATGCGTAAAAATATTGAAACGCTCGACAGAGCACTCAACAGCAAATAAAAAGTTCCCGGAATAATTCCGGGAACTTTCTTTATTTTACTGTCTGCCGCGATATAAGTCATGCTTAATGTTTTCAGTGAATTCACGGATTTCATCTACATCTTTTTTAAGTATAAATGCAAGTACGACTGCTGCAACAGCAGTTAATGCAAATAAGACCACGAACAATTTAAATACTAAAGCTAATAATCCCTTGATAAGATCCACAATGATTCCCCCTTAATTAACACTTCTATACTCTATTCCCACTTTTTCGTTTTATAATCCCGATTGCGGGAATATCTGCAGGTGCCCAGTCAAGTTTATCGATTTCCGCCGGATCCACCCATTTCATCTGTACATGTTCCAGCAGTTCAATTTCTCCGGCTAGAATTTTAGCGTAGTACGTTGTAAGTTCTACAATGCCGAAATCATACTCGTATTCAGTCGTCGTAATTTTTTCACCGATACTGATGTCCAGTGTCATTTCTTCAACCAGTTCACGTTTTAACGCTTCGTCAGGTGTTTCGCCCTCTTCTATTTTTCCGCCCGGGAATTCCCATTTCAGCGCAAGGTTTTTACCTTCGGGACGCTGAGCACATAAGATAAAGTTATTATCATCTTCAATTACTGCTCCGACGACTCTTATATATTTTTTAGCCATTCATAAACCCTCCGATAATTACTTCGTTTCAAGCATTTCAATAATTTCTTCTTCGGACAGCTGCGCGATGTTATTTTTGTAATTTCCTGCTGTCATCGTGCGGCGTGCTATTTCCGGTATATGTTTACGTTCAATACCGAGTTCTTCAAATGTTGTGCGGAGTCCGAGACGTTTTTTCAATTCATTTAATTCTTTCGATAACGCTTCTGTGTTTTCAAAACCGAGCTGTACACTCACTTCATCAAGTTTCGATTCCGCTTTTGCGTTATGAAGAATCCACTGGTCGAGACTGAATGCACATGCTTCAGCATGTGGTATATCAAATTCCGACGTTAAATAATAACTCATCGCATGCGAACCACTCGTTGCTGTCTGGCTGAAACCGATACCCGCCGTTGCACTTGCAAGTGCCATGTTGGAACGCGCCTTGGCGTTTGCTCCTTCACGGTACGCGGTATCGAGATTACTGAATGCCAGGCGCAGTGCCGTAACTGCGAGACTGTCGGAAATCGGGTTGCTGTTCACCGCACCGAGCGAATCCAGTGCATGACAGATTACATCGATACCTGAAATCGCAGTGACTTTCGGCGGACATGTATATGTAAGCTCCGGATCCACAAATGCAATTTTCGGATACAGCGCTTTTCCGCTGATAGATGTTTTCACACCTTTTTCCTTATCGCTGATTACGCTGAACGGAGTCACTTCGGAAGCTGAACCGCTCGTTGACGGCAGTGCAATCACCGGCAGCGCCTCGGTAATATTTTTATCGTAAATAATTGTGCGTGCATCCACATTTTTAACAACTGCCGCCGCTGCTGCTTTAGCTGCGTCCATCGTCGATCCCCCGCCGACAGCAATCAGTGCTTCTGCACCATGTTCATTTGCAGCGTTAATAATATCATCGACATTGCCGACTGTCGGATTCTCTTCAATATCCGACACGACTGCTTTAATCTGTCCCGGCAGCAGCGAATCGAGCAGTTCGGTAATACCGTTTTTAACCTGCGAATTTGATGCAATTACAACGTATGATTTATAACCGTATCTTTCAAGCACTGTATCGACAGTCTGCAGCACACCTGCACCGAAGTGCACCTCTGTCGTATTATTAAAAGTAAACATATTATTACCCCTTTGTTTTATCTTTTATATTGTACTCATAATGTTTAAAGCGCACCGTCAGCGGCTGAAACAGCAGTAAATAAAGCAGAAACATTATAAAACTGATTAACAGGGACGGCACAATCGGCCAGCTCATAATCGGAATTAATATAAAGATAAACAGCGCCACACAAAGTATCGCAATGTAATCGTATATTATTGATAATGTAGACGGCTCCAGATACTCTTTGCACTCCGGACATTTAATACGCGTCCTTGGTTTCAGTGCATAGCCCAGCAGTTTTTCCCTGTATGTCCAATTATGTTTGCAGTACGGACATTCTCCCATGACATCACCTTACTTTACGTTTTTCTCAAAGTTATTATAACAAAAAAGAAGAGCGTATTCGCTCTTCCTATTCGTCATCTTCAAATTCATAGTAATCTTTTAAGATGTCCTTGATGTTGTTTTCTTCTTTCGACTGTACGAGCTTAATGTTCGTCGTCACATGCTCGCATCCTTCATTTGCAAGGTGAGCATTAATCTTTTTAACTAAGTTAAACAGTTCATCGAGACTGCCTTCCACAGTTGTTTCCTGCGGTCCGACAAAATGTGTCAGTCCACTGTTTTCAATCAGTTCAATTGCACCTGTCGTGTGCGAATACACCTGAGCATCGCCCGGATGGTACGGTAAAACCTGAACACTCATTAAATAGTTCATTAAAATCTCTCCTCAAATTCTTTTCTGTCACCATTATGATACTATAAATTAAAGAAAACAAACATTTAGAGGTGAACGTTATGTTCAAGGTAAGCAAAGGTTTAAATATTATATTAATCATTGTTGCACTGGGTGCAATTTACTACTTCTCACAGGATTTTTTAAGTGCTTCATGGAATATTCCGCTGATTATTCTGCTGCTCGTGCTCGGTGCAGCATCGGTTATTTCAATCATTAAAAAGGAAGAACCGGAAGACTAGTCGAGGTACGGTACAAAATCAATCCGGTCGCTGTAGGATGTCATATGCGCCCGGACATCACCGTAAACATCATCCATTTCCATATCCGCCAGCGGGTGAAGATAAAAGTCTTCGTACCCGCTGCTGTCGACATAAGTCGGCATAAAACGCACCGCACCGATGTCCGTTTTACCGCCGGACTGTTCAATATTAACTTCAAGAATCCCTCCGAGACGCGTATTCAGCGACTGCTGGGCACTGAAAAAGTTAGACATCGAATAGGCAATAACCGCTTCCGTACCGTCTTCTTTTTCGTAATGTTCAATCGGCTGCAGTGTGTGCGGGTGCGAACCGACGATAATATCGGCACCTGCATCCGCCATCATGCGGTATTCAGGGATATGTTCCTCACGTGGAAAATCATCGTATTCCACTCCCTGATGATAGCTGACAATCAGCACATCGACTTTCTCTCTCAGCGCTTCAATGTCCGATACAATTCTCTGCATATCGATAATATTCACCAGATATTCCTGTCCTTCAGGCACCGGAATCCCGTTAGTACCGTATGTATATGCTAAAAACCCGACATCTATGCCGTTAACATTAAATATTCTGTCGCGTGCCATGTCTTCCCGGCTGACATTGGCACCGACATAATCAATACCGCGCTCAGTCAGGTTTTCAGCTGTCGCAATTACTCCGTCTGCACCACGGTCAAGCGTATGATTATTTGCAAAGTTTACGATATCCGCATCGAAATAACTCAGAAGATCTGCCACTTCCTCCGGCGCGTTAAACGCAGGATAGCCGCTTAAGCCAAGTGCTTCTCCGCCAATCGGTGTTTCCTGGTTCATAAACACAAGATCCTGCTGCTGTAAATACGGTGCAACACTTTCAACCCGGGATTCAAAATCATAACCGTCTGTTGTTTCCACATCTTCGTACAGATAGTCGTGAATCAGTATGTCCCCTGTTGCAGCAAAAGTAAATGACCTTTCCGTATACTGACTCAGATTATCTAAAAACCGTGTTCTATCGATCTGATTAAATTCCTTGTGCACGATTTCCTCACCGGAATCCGATAACAAATTTAAAAACATAAATACCGATAAAATAATTTTCACCAATTATTCACCCCGTAAAGTATCACCCTGTTTTGGTTCAAACTGAAGGCCTTCAAAGCGGATGCGTATCGACAATGCTTTTTCCGGTACCGGTGCATCCATTACGTGAAAGTGCAGGTGCGGGGTGTCGCTCGCTCCACTGTTGCCGCATTCTGCGATAATATCTCCCGGGCGCACTTCTGATCCTTCCTCAACGAGAATCGTTCCCGCTTTTAAATGTGCGAGCAGGGAGAATTCTTTATCGGCATGCTTAATTACAATCGCATTTCCCTGCGGCTCTTCCATATTCATTGAAAACGGTGCATTATCCGCAATACCGTCGTACACTTTAACTACTGTACCGGCACCCGGTGCAGTGACCGCTTCACCGTAACTGTAATGGTCGGTTAAACGGCGTCCGTCCCCGTCGTACGGTCTGCCGTCTTTTTTAACGATAAAATCATAGGCATAGCGCTGGGAAGAATGCGGGTAGTGATAGTTCCAAAAACTGTTGTCCCCGCCCCACAGCACGAACCAGTCCGTTCGAAACGGCAGTATATATTCTTTTTCCGTATAAATTTCATCGGTTTCAAATTTCTCAAACATCCCAAACTGCAGTCCGACAATATCCCGTTCAATGGAAAACGCAGCGGTAATCATGCGCATCGTCTGATAGTCCACATAACTGTAGCGCAGCACTCCCGGTTCGAGCTGATTGTATTTATACAGCTGAAAGTCACCGGTACCTTCATGGAACTGTGACGCTTCTCTTTTAAACTGATCAAGCGGCATAACATCCTGATATCCTTTTAATGTCTGAAAGTAAATCGTCTCAAATTTTCCCTGGTTAAAATACATTCCGAGTTCTTCCGGATAAATGACTGACATTCTACTCACCTGCTTCATTAATTTTGTTAACGATATACTCCGTCTGTTCCCTGACCGATATTAAATCATTCGTAATATAATCTTCGCTGTTAAGTAAAATTACGTGGTCCGACGGAATACCGAGCACTTCTGCAAATTCTTCCTGCAGTGCGGGGTTATTCGTATTTTCCACATTTACAAACATATAATCCGCTTCAAATTCCCGAAAATCTGCCGGCTGCTTCACATCAAATAAGCTGTCTTTCAGATTGTCTTTGGCATTGCTGTCCATTTGGAACCCAAGCACATCGTACACCGCCTCAGTTCCGTAACTCATATATTCATTATACATAACATAACCGTCTTCATGTTCCACCGCGACAAGCGCCTGTCTGTCTTCCACCTGTTCATACAGTTCCCGTTTCAGCACTGTCGTTTCCGCTTCCCACTCATCACCTATTTTATTCGCTTCCTGTTCTTTATTCAGTATGACACCTAAATAATACAGCTGTGTTAAATACGCACGGGGATTGAACGGGCTCATAATCCCCGAAGAATAAGTAATTCTGATTGTCGGCGCAATTTCCATGTACGCTTCAAAGTGTTCATCCGGTGAATACGTCACTATTAAATCCGGGTTAATTTCTTTCAATGAATCAATATCTCCCGGTTCCAGATATGTCACTTCTGAACCAAACTCCTCTTCCACGGTACTGTTATTTTTCAATCCTGCATTGACACCGCTTACATCAAATCCCAGTAAAGCAGCATTTCCGGCATCGATTGTCCGGAACAGCACGATGTTTTCCGGCTGTGCGGGAATATCAATTTCATTCGTGTCTTCTGTCGTAATACGTCTTGTTTCTCCATCTTCCGATACATCAATTTCTCTGAAGCTTGAACAGCCTGTCAGTATAAGTAAAGCTGTCATCAGCATAATTATTTTAAGTCTCATCTCGTCACCTTCACTATTGATACCGTCATTATACACATAAAAAAAGCCGGGCGATACCCGGCTTTTTGTTCGTTATGCAAGCGCTTCTGCCGATGCAGTATCTGCAGCATGCTGCGCTTTGTATTTATAATAGAATTCGAGAAATTTTTCGAGTTTCCCTTCAGATATGCTCTTAATGCTGATGAGAAGCTTGTCGTCCTGCCAAATGTGAAGGATGTGTCCCACCATCAGCAGTTCTTCAACTGTAATACGCGTAATATTATCAAAACTGATTTCCTCCACGCATACTAAATCATTATCTTCGAGATTCATAAACAATCTGTGTGTCGTCGCAACTAATGATCCGTGGTATGTACTTTTCTCCCCGTTAAAATACTCCACTGATCCTACAAGAGCCGGTCCAACTACTTCTTTCGGCAGTAGATTCACACCTTCGATATGTTTTAATTTGTTGTACATAGACAACATCCCCTTTTTTATATGTTGTATATCTATTTACCACCAAACAGGAGATAGTAAACATTTTTAAACTTTATAAATACAACACCAAGCAGCGTTCCGGCAACTCCGCCGATGGAATTTAAAATAATATCATCGATGTTCGTAATTCTGCCGATCGGCAGCAGGAACTGCATCGTTTCGATAAATATCGACAGTGTCAGGCAGAATATCGTTGTCAGCAGCTCTTTTCTGATAATGATATACAGGAAAAAACCTGCCGGTACAAACAGTACAATATTCATCAGCACACTGTTAATCAGCGCTTCTGTCGTTGCGTAATACCACATCTCCCGAATGCTTAAAAAAGGTGTCAGTTCGACGATATCGCTGTCGTTTGACGTCGGCATCAGCGTGACGAGAAGGATCCCGACGATGCTCATCGTCAAACCGATTATTGATAAATACTTTATTCTCTTCGAAATTGAATCCAGCTGGTAGCCGTGTTTAACGTTAATCATCAGCGTAATGACCGTAATCAGCATGAAGATTACAACAAATACCGGAATGACCGGCTGAAATGCTTCAAATAATATTCCCATATAATATAATGCCTCTAATCTTCTTCTAATTGCTGTTTCGTAAATGCTCTGCATAAGTCGTACGGTGCTTTACATGTCAGCTGTCCGTTATCGATAAAGTATATCTTATCTGATTTCACAATTGCCGACAAACGATGTGCGGTAACAGGCACAAGTCTGCCGCTTAAGTATTTACTCATCGCTGTTCAAGTTAAAGTCCTCTCGTAAATCCCACTATTATTATAACGATTTTTATGTAATTAAGCATTATGGTAAAATTACCTTAATAAAGTTAAGGGGGATTATTATGGCTCTGGAAATTTCAGACATTACCAAAGTGTTCGGTGAACACACAGCAGTGGATTCAATTAACATCAATGTAACGAAAGGCAGTATGTACGGTTTTCTCGGCGGTAACGGTGCCGGTAAAACCACAACATTCCGCATGATTTTAAAACTCCTCACTCCGACATCGGGTTCCATTTCGTATAACGGAGAAAAAATCGGTTATCACATGACGGATAAGATCGGCTATCTGCCTGAAGAACGCGGACTTCACCCAAAACTGAAAGTATCGGAACAGGTGCTCTATCTGGCGGAACTGAAAGGTATGTCCAAAAAAGAAGCAAATGAAGCACTGGATTACTGGCTCGACCGTTTTAAGGTGACGGAAAATAAATTTAAGAAAATCGAAAAACTTTCCAAAGGGAACCAGCAGAAAATCCAGCTGATTTCTTCCATCATCCATAACCCCGAACTGATTATTCTGGACGAACCGTTCAGCGGACTGGATCCCGTGAACGTGGAATTGCTGAAAGACGCTGTAAAAGAATTAAATGCACAGGGCTCCACTATTATATTCAGCACCCACCGTATGGAACACGTAGAAGAACTGTGCGAAGAATTATGCATACTCGACCGCGGCAGACAGATTGTCAGCGGCAACATTGACCAGATTAAGAAAGACTTCGGCCAGAAAGAAGTCATCATCGAGGGAGAACACGATATATCATTTATAAAAGATATGCCGGGCGTGCTCGAAATGAAACAGGTCAGAAATAAGTATGTCATTAAAATTGCCGAGGAAAAATATGCGGAAGATATTTATAACCGTATTACGGATATCGGGTTCTTTAAAAAATTCCAGGTGAGTGAACCGTCATTAAATGATATCTTCATATCGAAAGTAGGCCGTGATTATGAATAAATTTATGACGACATTCAAACTCACGTTCCTCTCAAAGCTTAAGGCGAAATCATTTTTAATTACAACATTGATCATTATCGCCGGGATGTTTATCGCGTTCAACCTCGATAAAATTATTGGCCTGTTCGACTCGGAAGACGATACAGTAACGCTTGAAGTTGAAGCAGATGAAACGTTCCTCGGGGTATTTGAACCGACGCTCCAGTCCTATGACGATACGATTGAAATTGTTGATGATGACGGCAGTGCGGTGCTCGAAGTTATAAATAACGAGCCGCTTGAAGTGGAAATGCGGATGGAAGAAGAAATTTCATCTTCGCAGGAAGAAAGTATTCAGCTTGCATTAAATGAAACAAACCGTGCTTACGTCGTGCAGACGCTCGGGCTGAGCCAGGACGAAATTGCCCAGATGTATGCGGAAGTCCCCGTTGAATTTTTAGTTGCTGCAGACGATGAGTCAGGTGACTTTGAAGCAGCCGATGACGATGAGATGAATTTGCTGAATATGATTATTTTCTATTTTTCGGTCATTCTGATGTTCATCATTATTCTTAACTACGCCAGTCAGATTGCAACGGAAATTGCAAATGAGAAATCATCCCGGGTTATCGAAATGATCGTATCCAGCATTCGTCCGACACAGCATTTAATGGCGAAAGTATTCGCGATGATTTCTGTCAGCGTGCTGCAGGTCGTTTTAATTACTGCAGGAGGCCTCGTTGCATTTTATTTCTCGGATACGTCTGCACTGCTCGATCAATTCGGACTGGAAGCCAATGAACAGACAACAAAAATTGTTGTTTACTGCATCATTTACGTTATTCTTGGTCTTGTACTTTACCTGTCAGTAGCTGCCATGCTCGGCTCATTCATCAGCAGAATGGAAGACCTGCAGCAGGGGCTCATGCCTGTAACGACGCTCAGCATGATCGGGTACTTTATCGCGCTCGGCGGCATGTCGTTTGCAGATCACATTGCAGTAACCATTACGAGCTACTTCCCGTTCTTTACACCGTTCGTCATGCCGCTCCGCCTGCTCGTCAGCGATACAGGACATGCACCGATGCTCATCGGTATCGGCATTATGGTAATTACGATTATTATTACTCTCGGACTCGCAGGTTTCGTCTATAAGAGAAGCGTGCTGTCCACAGAAAGCGGCATTATGAAAAACATTAAGCGCATCAGAAAATAAAATGATGTATAAACATCCCGCTCACACAAAGTGTGAACGGGATTATTTCATTTTTGAATGCATTTTTGTGCAATAAATTACTTAAAAATAAATTTCTATTTATCGTTAAAATATGCGCTTATTTCACGATGAAAAAAAAATGCTGATTTATTGTTGACAAAGCATAAGAATGTTGTATCATGATGTAGACGAAAAACAAAGGAGTCCTGAATATGCAAGTAGAATTAACACGATTTAGGGTGAAGAAAGGTAAAGAAGAACTGGTCGATCAATGGATGGAATTCCTAAATGAACATATGAGCGATGTACTTCTTACGCTGGATGGCGAGAAAATGTTTGTCGAGACAATAATGAGAGACACTATGGGTGTTCACGATTATCTTTACTGGTATTCTATTCAGGCAGATGACGGCGGCTCCAGCTCGGAAACTGAACAATGCATCGATAAAAAGCACCTCGATTATTTCCAAAGATGTATCGATGTGACTTACCGTCCGAAAAACTTAAAAACAGAAGTCGTTATGATTCCGAAACGAATTAGAAACCAGATGGAAGTAGCGGAGAAACAGAAAGTTTAACTTTTAAATAATGTCAAAAACGTATAAAACGGCACTGAAATCTAATTTTAGAATTCAGTGCCGTTATTTTAATACTTTTCTTTTTGTTCTTCTTTCATGGATCTAACACTCTGCCAAATATAATAGCCTGAAAAAAGTACCGCAATGACCTGCAGTATCCAGTTCACTTCGACTATCGTATTCGCGATAATTAAAAATATAACGAGCATCGCTGCTGTATATATTATTTTCTGTTTGTATTCATTCATTAAAAATACTCCTAACACATATGTATTAGAAGTATTATCTCATAATTTAATTCTATTCACCAATCGCAGCAGCATCTGCAATGATTGTTACATCGTTGTGATTATTTAAAACAGAAGCCGGGTTCTCTTCCGTTACTTCACCGCTTAACAGTGCCTGAAGTGCTTCTTTTTTGTTTTCACCGTAAATCAGAATGACTACCTTTTTAGCTTTCATAATAGACTTTAATCCCATAGTGAATGCTTTTGAAGGCACGTCGCCCAAATTGTCAAAGAAACGTGAGTTATCTTCGATAGTTTCCGGCGTTAAGTCCACAACGTGAGTTAATGACTCGAAAGACGTTCCAGGTTCGTTAAATGCAATGTGACCGTTACGTCCGATACCCAATAACTGTACATCAAGACCGGCTTCATCAATCGCCTCTTCGTACGCAGTCACTTCACTTTCAGCATCTTCCGCTTTACCGTTTAATAAATGAACGTTTTCAGCCGGGATTGACACGTGATTAAAGAAGTTTTCGTGCATGTAGTATGAGTAGCTCTGTTCGTGGTCTTTATCGAGACCCACATACTCATCCAGGTTGAACGTTGTAATGTTGTTCTGATCAACGTCACTCCCGTTTAATTTCTGAATCAGCTCTTTGTAAGTCCCTTCAGGTGTAGAACCTGTCGCAAGACCGATAACCGGTTTTTCATTTTCTTTAATAACATCAAATAAAATTTCCGATGCTTTCTTGCTCATTTCTTCATAATTGCTAACTTTTACTAACTCCATAATGTCCTCCTAATTTGACTGCAGGTTTTCAATAATAATATGAATCGCGCGAGTAATGTCTTCCTGAGACCAGCTCGGCACACGTTGTGCAATACCAATCTCATGACTTGGCGGCACGTGGATAAAACCTGCCGGAATATCCAGTTCCTTCTGCTGTAAATAATGTAATTCGCTGTACATTAAATTGTTGCATAAATAAGTACCGGCCGAATTTGAAATATTTACAGGGATATTCTCATCAAGCAATGCAGATTCAAGCTGCTTCAACGGCAATGTAGAAAAAATACCGTCTGCACCATTCTCATAAATCTTCTCACCATCAGGTTTAAAACCGGTATTATCCTTACGTCCGTCGATCGTATTAATCGCGATACGCTCGAGATGAATACTTGAGATTCCGCTCGCAAGCCCTAAAGACACGACAGCGTCAGGTTCAATGTCTTCGATATCCTGCTCTATCAATGCATTTATTTCCTTAAATACAACAGGATAAACCTTGCCGATAATTTTATAATCTCCGATTACTTTGCCTTCTAAACTCTCCACGACAGACTGTGTCGGATTGGTTTTAAATTTTAAAAACGGTTCGTAGCCAGTTAATAGTAACTTCTTCATAAATTATCATCCTTTTTATATTACTCTGAGAAAAAAGTAATAAGTAAATAAATAGTAGCATAAAACAGCTGAAAAGTGTGAAATTTCTATGTATTGGATGTGATTTTTTTGTCTTTTTTTGTAAAAAAACGGTGGATATATGATGCGGTGGCAGGTGGTTCGGGGGCGGTTGGGGGTAGATGACCACCGTTGTCATTCCAGCCGCTTTGGTTTACAACGGCGAGCCACCGTTGTCATTCCAGACACCCCGGTTCACAACGGCGAGCCACCGTTGTCATTCCAGCCATCCCGGTTCACAACGGCGAGCCACCGTTGTCATTCCAGACACCCCGGTTCACAACGGCGAAACACCGTTGTCATTCCAGACACCCCGGTTCACAACGGCGAGCCACCGTTGTCATCCAACCCGCCCTCCACCATCAAAAAACTAACCTCCGGCAATGCTCTGCATCACCGGAGGTTCATTATCCATTAGTTACTCTAAATTCTTAAGGTAAGGGAAACTGCTCGGGTACTGATAATAACCGTCCAGGTCAGAGTTAATCCCCGTTAATAATTTCGTGTGATATATAGGAACAAGCGGTGATTCATCAATAATGATCTGCTGTGCGTCCTCATACATTTGAAGACGTGTTTCCTCATCCATTTCTACACGTGCGTTGTCTAATAATTCATCAACTTCAGGGTTTGAATATCTTGTGCTGTTTCCTGCTGCTCCAATGTTGTCAGAGTGGAACATCGGATACAGGCCATAGTCTGCATCCAGTGTGACAGTTCCCCAGCTGCCCATAGACATTTCGTGATGCCCGTTCGAAGTATATTCCTGGAATGCACCAGCTTCCATTAATGAAATTTCAAGGTCGACACCAATTTCAGCTAAGATTTCCTGAAGGTATGTCGCAACATCCTGATGTGTTCTTGAGTTTAAAACAATTTCAGCTTTAAAACCGTCAGGGTGATTACTTTGTGCCATATATTCTTTAGCCTGTTCTAAATCGTAATCGATTGTCTCAAGATCTTCACTGTAACCGTAAACTGTCGGGTTTAACGGTGTTTCTGCTTTTTCATGAATATTAATTAAAATACTTTCGATAATCGCATTTTTATCAATTGCAGATGCGATTGCCAGACGTACATTTTTATCGTTGAATGGTTCTTTCTCAGTATTGAATCCTAAGTACGTCATGTTCGCACTCGGACGCTGCTGTACTTCACTGCCTTCGTTTGCATCGACCTGCTCAACATCGTTAGGGTCCATCGGATAAATGAGGTCCGTCGTTCCTGCAGTTAATTCAGCGATACGTGACTGGTCTTCCGGAACTGCTCTGAAGATGATCGATGCAGGCTTCGCCGGTTCTCCCCAGTATTCTTCGTTACGTACTAATGTAATCTGCTCACCTTCAGTAATATCTTCAAACTTAAAGAACCCGGTACCGATTGGTGTACGGTTCACTTCAGTCAGCGGATTTCCGCCTTCTTCAATTTGAGCATAATCTTTATCGATTACTTCTTTACTGATCATGTGCCCACCCGGATGTGCGAGGTGTGAAGGCAGTGCTGCAAATGGTTCTTTTGTATGTATTTGAACCGTGTAGTCATCAATAATTTCCACTTCTGAAATCTCTGTGAAAAGAAATGCAAGCGGTGCGCCTACTTCTTCATCGCGCACGCGGTCAAGGTTTGCTTTAACTACTTCTGCGTTAAAGTCGCTGCCGTCGTGGAATTTAACTCCCTCGCGAAGCTTGAACTCCCATACAGTTTCTGAAATCTGCTCGTAACTTTCGGCAAGACCCGGCTCTAATTCTAGGTCCTGATTAAGTTTTACAAGTGTTTCATAAATGTTTGTCATCACATAAAGCGAATAACCGTCGTTTGCTGCGTGCGGGTCAAGTGAGTTCGGCAAAGACATAATGCTGAAATCAATTGTTTCCCCTTCTGCTGATTCACCGTTCTCAGAATCGGTAATTGATTCTTCGACATTACTGTCATCCGAACATGCCGCAAGCATCAGCATAAATACTGTCATTAACAGTATCGATAATTTCTTCATTGTATTTCCTCCAATTTTTCAAAATCCATATTAGTATACTATGAATTGATGCTTTCCGCTATACCCATTTTTTGTAATAAAAAAGACAGATGAAATAATCATCTGTCTAAACGCCCCGTTCACCGATATCATTCCGGTAAAACAGTGCATCATTATTAAATTCTATCTGCTCTGTATTTTTATATGCCGCCTGTTTTGCATCTTCAAGCGTATTGCCGCGTCCTGTTACTAGCATAACTCTGCCGCCCGCCGTTTCATAACGGTCGTCTGTGACATGTTTAAGGCCGCTGTTAAACACTTCATCTTCAATTGATTCAGGTATAACAACCTGGGTACCTTTGTCGTAATCTTTAGGATATCCCTGTGATGCCATAATGACACCGAGCATTGAATCACTGCTGAACTGCAGTTTATAAGGTTCTTTATTTTTAACTGCTTCAAGCACATCGATAAAATCCGATTCGAGAAGTTCGAGCAGTACCTGGGCTTCCGGATCGCCGAATCTGGCGTTAAATTCAATTGTTTTAACGCCGTCTTTAGTAATAATTGCTCCGAGATACATGACACCGAAATAATCCAGTCCTTCTTTAACCATTGCATCCGCAGTCGGCTGAACAATTTTTTCAACCGCTTCGTCGATAACATCATGACCGATATGCGTCACCGGTGCATAGGCACCCATACCGCCTGTGTTCGGTCCTGTATCTCCGTCAAATGCACGTTTATGATCCTGGGCAACGATGTCAAACGGTAAAGTGTACTCACCATTTACAAGCACCATTAAGCTGAATTCCTCACCTTCAAGGAATTCCTCAATGACCACCGGATTGTTTTCACCTTCAACAAACATTTCACGCAGGGCATCGAGTGCCTCGTCTTCAGTCATCGCAACAGCAACGCCTTTTCCGGCAGCAAGGCCGTCCTTTTTAATAACGATTGGTGCCCCTTGTTCTTTCACGTATTCCGATGCCTCGATTAAATTCGTGAATGCACGGTACTCCGCAGTCGGAATGCCGTATTTCATCATGATGTTTTTTGCGAAAGTTTTTGATGACTCCAGCTGAGCTTCACGCTTTCTCGGACCGAATACTTTGACACCTGCAGCCTCAAGTGAATCAGCGAGACCTGCAGTGAGCGGTGCTTCCGGGCCGATGACAGTCCACGTAATATTCTCCTTCACAGCAAGTTCAACAATCGGTTCTATATCCGAATCACTGATACCGTTATGAATTTCAGCATATTTTTTCATGCTGTCATTACCGGGTACCGCGTGTATTTTTTCCGTATGCTTTGAACGGCTCAGCGCTTTAACGAGCGCATGCTCCCGGCCGCCGCCGCCGATTACTAATACATTCATTGATTTCCGTCCTCCAGTATTAATGTTTGAAATGACGCATTCCTGTAAATACCATTGCAATACCGTTCTCGTTACAAAAATCAATTGACTCATTATCCCGTTTCGAACCACCCGGCTGAATAATCGCTTTAATGCCGTATTTATATGCGTTTTCCACAGTGTCCGGCATCGGGAAGAATCCATCACTTGCCAGTACAATATTTTCCCCGAGTTCAATTGCGCGTTCCGCTGCGATTTTCAGTGCGCCGACACGGTTCATCTGACCGGCGCCGATTCCCACTGTCTGTCTGCTGTTCGCCAGTACAATCGCATTGGATTTAACATGTTTGGATACTTCCCATGCAAGTGCGAGTGCTTTCAGCTGCTCTTCATCAGGTTTTTTCTCCGTAACGTATTCCAGAGAATCCTTATCGAGTTTCCCTGTATCGCGTGACTGAACCAGATATCCGCCGGATACGCTGACAAACTCATCCTGTACAGCATCTTCAGTGAAGTCGACCTGCAGCAGACGGATATTTTTCTTCGCTGTTAAAATATTTAAAGCTTCCTCAGAGAAATGCGGCGCAATAATGACTTCTAAAAATACTTTGCTTAATTTTTCCGCAGCCGCTTCGTTTACTGTCTTATTCAGTGCAACAATACCGCCGAAAATCGACTGATTATCCGCGTCAAATGCATTTTGGAATGCCTCTTCGATTGTGTCTCCTGTACCGACACCGCAAGGGTTCATGTGTTTCACCGCAACTGCGGCCGGCAGATCAAATTTCTTTGCGAGCTGGAATGCACTGTCAGCATCCCGTAAATTGTTATAGCTCAGTTCCTTGCCGTGCAGTACATCGGCATTAAGAATCGTATTTTTATCATCTGAAGTTTTAACGTATTTCGCACTCTGATGCGGGTTCTCACCGTAACGGAGTGTTTTCTCGCTCTGTGCAAAGAAGTTCACAATAGCCTGATCGTAGTCGTTCGTATGACGGAATACTTTAATCATCAGCTTTTTGCGGAAGTCCTTATCAAGCGCATTATTTTTTAGACGTTCAAGCACCTCTTCGTAATCTAAAGGATCGACGACCGTCGTTACATGACTGTAGTTTTTCGCTGCTGCGCGAAGCATCGTCGGACCGCCGATATCGATGTTTTCAACCGCATCACTTTCAGTCACATCCGCTTTTTTAACCGTTTCTTTAAACGGATATAAGTTCACCGCAACAAGGTCAATCGTTTCTATATTATTTTTACGAAGATCTTCCATATGTTCCGGATTATCCCGGTCGGCCAAAATTCCGCCGTGAACTGCAGGATGCAGTGTTTTAACACGGCCGTCCATAATTTCATTAAAATCCGTTAAGTCGCTGACCTGCTTTACAGCAATACCAGCGTCTTCCAGAGCTTTAAACGTGCCGCCCGTTGAATAGAGCTCATAGCCCTGTTCAATAAGGCCGGATGCAAATTTCTCAATGCCTGTTTTGTTTGATACGCTCAGCAATGCTTTCATAGTTAAACTCTCCTATCCAGTACTTTCTTCAGAGCTTCAGGATATAATTCGTACTCTGTCTGATGTATTTTCTGCTCCAGTGATTCCAGTGTGTCATCATCTTCTATTATCACTGCAGCCTGTGCAATAATCTTACCTGTGTCAATGCCGGCATCCACGTAATGTACTGTGACGCCGGTCACTTTCACACCGTAATTAAATGCATCTTCGATTCCGTTTCTGCCTTTAAATGACGGCAGCAGCGACGGATGCAGATTGATGATTCTGTCTTTAAAATCATTTATAAATTCAGCCGATAAAATTCTCATAAATCCTGCGAGTACAATATACTCAATATCGAACTCAGAGAGCGCCTCTCTAATGCCTTTTTCAAATTCATGTTTACCGGCATATGCACTGCGGTCAACGATAACCGAAGGAATATTTAATTTCTCCGCCCGTTTCACGGCAAATGCATCCGGTGAGTCGGCAATCAGTACCTGAATTTCAATGCCGGCAGCTGCACTTTTTAACGCCAGGTTTTCAAAGTTGGAACCGCCACCGGACGCAAATACTGCAACATTACTGACCATTGATTTCAATTCCCTGTTCAGCTGTTACTTCACCGATAACACTGCTCGCAAAATCAAAGTCTTTCAAAATATCGAGCGCTTTAGCCGCTTCTTCTTTTGGCACAACGATAATAAAGCCGATCCCCATATTAAATACGTTGTAGGCTTCTTCGTGCTTCATGCCGCTGGTTTCAAGGAGCCACGAAAGCACCTTAGGCACTTCAACATTTGAAACATCGAGCTGCACACCAAATTCTTCCGGGAGTGCTCTTGGAATATTTTCGATAAATCCGCCGCCTGTAATATGGCTCATCGCTTTAACAGTGACTTTATCTTTTAATGCTTTAACTTCCTGTGCGTAAATTCGCGTCGGTTCAAGCAGCAGGTCCAAAAGCTTATCCCCGTCGAGTTCCGCAGTAACATCGATATTGTTATCCGCAATAATTTTCCTCACCAGGCTGTAGCCGTTGGAATGAATACCACTTGAAGCAAGTCCGATAATTTTATCTCCGGCTTTAACATCTGTTCCGTCGATATACTGATCTTTTTCGACAGCTCCGACAGCAAATCCGGCAATATCATATTCGCCTTCACCGTACATTTCGCCCATTTCGGCAGTCTCTCCGCCGATCAGTGCACATTCAGACTGTACGCAGCCTTCCGATACGCCTTTAACGATTTCTCCAATATGCTCCGGAACCACTTTGTTTACAGCGATATAATCGAGGAAATATAACGGTTCTGCACCGGTTGTAATAATATCGTTGACGCACATCGCAACCGCATCAATACCGATGGTATCGTGACGGTCGTAGTCAATTGCCAGCTTCAGCTTCGTGCCTACACCGTCTGTACCGGATACGAGTACAGGTGCAGTCATATTTAACTGCGACAGATCAAACGCTGCACCGAACCCTCCAAGACCGCCGATAACTTCCGGACGCATCGTTCTTTTCACATGCCCTTTCATCTGTTCGACCGCTTCATATCCGGCATTTATATCAACACCGGCTTTTTTATATTGTTCAGACATCGTTATACTCCTTTCGTTTTCGCATCTTTTTCCTGCGGCAGCAGGCCGTCAGTATTTTCAATCGGATAATTCCCTGTGAAACATGCATCGCACTGTCCGCGCGAGCCAAATCTTTCATACACCTGGTGCATTCTTTCAACCGACAGATAAGTCAGGGAGTCGGCACCGATTTCTTCACGTACTTCCTCATTGGATTTTGACGATGCGATAATTTCCGCATGCGTCGACACATCGATACCGTAATAGCACGGATTTTTGAGCGGTGGAGATGACACACCCATGTGGACTTCTCTCGCTCCTGCTTCTTTCAATGCTTTAACAATAAATTTACTCGTCGTCCCCCGGACGATTGAATCATCGATAACGATAATACTTTTACCTTCAACAATATCCCTTACCGGTGACAGCTTCATTCTGACTGCACGTTCCCGTGCTTCCTGTCCCGAAGCGATAAATGTCCGGCCGACATAGCGGTTTTTCAACAGTCCCTGCTCGCCGGGAATACCTGATTCATCACTGAAACCTTTTGCTGCGGCAAGACTGGAATCCGGTACACCGATAACGATATCAGCTTTAATATCCATTTCTTTCGCCAGTTCTTCACCGAGCGCTTTACGGATCGTATACGTTGATGTGCCGCGGAATTCAGAATCGGCACGGGCAAAATAGATATATTCCATCGAGCACATGCTCGGATTTTCAAAAGCCGTATAACGGTCAAAATCAATACCGTCATCACTGATTGTAATTAATTCCCCCGGTTCAAGGTCCCGGATGTACTCTGCACCGATTGCAGTAAATGCACATGTTTCACTTGCAACGCAGTATGCACCATCCAGCATGCCGAGCATCAACGGGCGGACACCGTGATCGTCCAGTGCAACAGTCATTGCATCCTCGTGCAGAATAACGAAAGCAAAAGCACCTTTTAACTGCTGCAGCGTCGTTTTAATACGTGCTTTTCTGGACGGCCCTTTGGCTCTCCTTAACAGATGCGCAAATACTTCCGAGTCCGATGTCGTCTGGAAAATTGCACCGTCATCTTCCAGCGCACGTCTGATCTGCAGTGCGTTCACGATATTTCCGTTATGCGCAAGACCGAGATCGCCGATATGACTTTTAAATAAAAACGGCTGCACGTTAGATAATGCACTGGAATCACTCGTTGCATAACGCACGTGACCGATAGATTTCGAAAATGGTCTTAATGATTCAAGCTGCGACTGTGACAATGCTTCCGTAAGCAGACCCATGCCGCGTGCACCGAACAGGTAATCGCCGCCTGTAGCGACGATTCCTGCTCCTTCCTGACCGCGGTGCTGGAGACTGTGCAGTGCCATATACGTTAGTTCACTGGCTTCAGGGTGTCCCCAAATACCAAAGAGACCGCATTCTTCATTTAGTCCTCTGAGTTCATACATGACGGGATTGCCCCCTCCCATGCGCTTTTGACATCTGATAATTCACGGTTAATTTCGAAATCCTGTGCTTTAACGATAAATTTATCGCCTGTCAGTTTACCAATCTCCACTGCGCCTTCTATTTCAAGGCCGGCAGGTGCAGTAACGATGTAGTTAGAAGCTCCTTCAGCAAATAACAGATCTTTACGCACATCGACAGCTGCTTCCAGTCCAATGTTGTTGAAGCTTGCAAGCTGTGCAAGTTTGGCAATCAGTCCGCCGCGTCCAAGCGGGGCAATCTTATTGATTTCACCGTTAACGAGTTTGTCTCGCAGCATCATACCGCGTTTATATTCAAGTTCAAGGTCGATTGAACGTTCTGTCTGACGAATTGTGTTTTCAAGCTGTTTCTCAAGCTGACTTCCCGCAAATGACGGTGTTAATTCACCAACGAGGTACAGCGCATCACCTTCGTTGACACCTTCGTGCTTAAGCTCATTTATATTATCAATTAAACCAATCATTCCAATAATTGGAGTCGGCAGAATTCCACCCGCACTGTGTTCGTTGTACAGACTGACGTTACCTGAAACGACAGGTGTCGATAACGCCAGACACGCTTCTGCCATACCTTTAGTCGACTTATCCAGCTGGTTGTAAATCTCAGGCTTTTCAGGAGAACCGTAGTTCAGGCAGTCCGTCATGCCGAGCGGCACTGCACCTGTAGCTATAACACTTCTGAATGTCTGTGCAACCACTTCTTTACCGCCGTTGTACGGATCCGCAAATACGTAGCGGCTCTTGCCGTCAAGTACCATGCTGACTGCTTTGTCAGTACCTTCGATTTGAACAATACCTGCACCGAACCCTGAATCCTGAATCGTATTGCCGCCCACTGTACTGTTGAATTCATTATAGATAAACGACTTATCACCGATTGTCGGATGAGAAATTAAGTTGTCAAATACCGTTTCAAGATCTTCATTGCTGTAGTCTGTACGTGCCTCATCCTGTTTTGGTTCAGTACCTTCCAGTACATAAACCGGTGCATCATCGGATAACGGTGCAACAGGAAGATCTGCAAAGAGTTCATCTTCATAGTAAAGTTTCAGGCGGTCACCTTCAGTCACTTCACCGATAACCGCAGTATCGAGTTTCATTTCTTTAAACATATTCATAAATTTATCTTCAGAGCCGTTTTCAACGACAAGCAGCATACGCTCCTGCGTTTCAGACAGCATCATTTCATACGGTGACATGTCGCTGTGAGTCACAGGCACTCGGTCCAGGTAAAGCTTCATTCCAGAACCACCTTTGTCCGCCATCTCCGCACTTGAAGAAGTTAGTCCCGCTGCACCCATATCCTGAATTCCGACAAGTTCTTTCATGTCGATTGCTTTCAGTGTAGCTTCCATCAGCAGTTTCCCTGCTTCAGGATGCCCTTTTTGAATTTCCGGACGGTTGTCATCGCTGAGCTCACCTGAAGCAAAGCTTGCACCGTTAATACCGTCTCTGCCAGTAGGAAGTCCAACGTATACCACTTTGTTGCCGATACCTTTTGCTGTTCCTTTTTGAATCTTGTCATGTGTAATCAGACCAACACCCATTGCATTAACCAGCGGATTTTCATGATAAGAAGCATCGAATTCAACCTCGCCCGATATTGCCGGTAATTCCATCGTGTTGCCGTAATCAGACATACCGTCCACAACACCCTGAAGCAGCCATTTATTCTGTTTGTCATCAAGTTCCCCGAAACGCAGTGAATTTAATAAACCGATAGGACGTGCACCGATTGAAACGATGTCGCGGACAATGCCTCCGATACCGGTTGCAGCACCCTGGTACGGATCTACCGCCGACGGGTGGTTATGAGATTCGACTTTAAATACAATCCCCTGGTTATCGCCGATATCAACAACTCCGGCACCTTCACCCGGTCCCATTAACACATGTTTTCCTTCAGTCGGGAATTGTTTCAGGAACGGTTTTGAGTGCTTGTAGGAACAATGTTCACTCCACATTGCAGAAAAAATACCAGTCTCAGTATAGTTAGGCTCTCTGCCTAAAATTTCGTTAATTTTATCGAACTCTGAATCTGTTAAACCCATTTCCGCGTACAGCTTTTGTTCTCTGATTTCCTGATTTGTCGGTTCATTGAATTTCATCTTAAATTTCCTCCAGATTATTGTAAATTTAGTATGCGTTTCAAACAGTGCGTCAAATTAGTATCGGTAATTACTGTGTTTCTTTTTCAAAATTCTTTTTAAGTTTTACAATTTCCGCGTCAATATCATCAGTCAGTATTGTGACATGCCCCATCTTTCTCGCCGGTTTGCGGTCTGATTTTCCGTATAAATGAACGTTCCATTCCGAATAATCAAACAATTCAAGGTCCAGACGGTCCAGATCTTCGCCGAGCAGGTTCATCATAATTGCATCTTTGTGCTGATAAACTTCCGGCAGCGGCTGGTTCGTTACGCTTAAAATATGTGCATCAAACTGGCTGATATTACATGCTTCAATAGTGTAATGCGCTGAGTTATGCGGTCTTGGAGCGATTTCATTAACGTAGAGTTCTCCATTTTTATCGATGAAGAATTCGATTGTAAACACGCCGACGAACAGCATCGCATTCATAATCTTCTCTGCTTCTGCTTTTGCCTCTTCAAAATAATCCACTCTCGCCGGTGCAATCGTGCGGTATAAAACCTGATCCCGGTGAAGGTTTTCCTGCAGCGGGAAATATACTATTTCCCCGCCCGCGCTGCGCGCTGCGGTCAATGAGACTTCTCTGTCCAGTCCGATATATTTCTCAACGATAAACTCCGTATCTGAAAAAGGAATGTTTTCATCAGCTAAATCTTCTGCAGTCTCGAGATAATACTGGCCTTTCCCGTCGTATCCTCCGGTAGTCGTCTTCACAATTAACGGATACGAATGTTTATCTGCAAAAGCTTTTATATCGTCTGTCGATGAAATATTTTCAAACGGTACCACCCTGGCACCTGATGCTTTAACTGCATTTTTTTCAGCCGTGCGGTTTTGCAGTGTTAAAACTGTTTCAGCACCCTGCGGCACGTAATAATCAGAAACAAGATTCCTTAAAATATGAGCATCGATATTTTCAAATTCGTAAGTGACCACATCCGACATATCACTCAGTCTGATCAGTGCATCTTCATCGCTGAAGTCGGCATGTATAAAAGTGTGGCAGACAGAGCGTGCAGGCGCGTCCTCTGACGGATCCAGCACCGCAACTTTGTATCCCATTCGCTGAGCACTCTGTGCAAGCATTTTACCAAGCTGTCCGCCGCCGATAATACCAATAACAGCCGGCGGATATAATCGTTTACTTAAGGTCATTTTGCATATCCTCAACTTTCTTTTCGAGACTTTCTGTATATTCTCCGAGCTTTTCAAAAACGTCTGTATCGGATATAGCCAGCATTCTCGCTGCAAGCAGTCCTGCATTTTTGGCTCCCGGTACCCCGACAGCCTGTGTCGCCACCGGAATTCCACCCGGCATCTGAACTATCGACAGCAGTGAGTCCATCCCTTTTAAAGATTTGGATTCAATCGGTACCCCGATTACTGGTGCGTGTGTCAATGAAGCAACCATTCCCGGAAGGTGTGCTGCTCCCCCGGCACCGGCAATAATAATATTAATGCCTTTCGACGTTGCACTTTTAGCGTATTCCACCATCATCTCCGGTGTACGATGCGCGCTGACCACTTTTGTTTCATAGCTGATTCCGAAATAATCCAGCATCTCAGCACTGTGTTTCATAGTACTCCAGTCCGAAGAACTGCCCATAATAATACCTACTGTCATGTTATATGCACTCCTATTTTAACGAACATTACTTACGATATTAATTATAATGTACGTATATTAAATGTCAATACTTAAATTATTTACTTTATTGTACGTTTTTAAGGCATATTTACTCTAAAAAGCACAAAAAACCGGGCAAAAGCCCGGTTTCTCAGTTTTTATATTCCTCATTATTAATATCTGTAATAAACATATGTCCCGGCGCATGGCTGATTAAAATTTCAGGTTTCGCATTCAGTACCACATTTTGAGGTGTGACTCCGCATGCCCAAAATACCGGAACTTCATCCGGTGCAATTTCAATTGCATCGCCGTAGTCCGGAGCATCGATGTCTTCTATGCCGATTGCAGCCGGATCACCTGCATGCACAGGTCCGCCGTGCATGTTCGGAAACTCATTTGTAATTTCTGTAACCTTATCGACAAGTTCCTTTTTAAAAGGACGCATCGATACAACCGTGTCACCTGAAAAGATGCCGGCCGGTTCAGTTTTAATATTCGTTTTGTACATTGCGACATTGCGGCCTTCGTCAATATGTTTAATATTAATGCCGGCATCAAGTATTGCCTGTTCAAACGTAAAACTGCAGCCGATTAAAAATGTTACAAAGTCGTCGCGCCAGTAATTTGTAATGTCACTGACCGTTTCCAAAAGTTCACCGTCTTTATAAATATTGTAAAGCGGGACATCCGTACGGATGTCCGAGTTTTTTGCATACCTGCTGACAAATCCCCCTGCTTCCAGCACTTCAATAATCGGTACTGGCTTATTATTGCGCATCGCAAATAACAGGAAATCAAATGCATATTCTTTTGGCAGTATTGCCAGGTTTGCCTGTACTTTATCCCCGGAAATACCTGAAGTCGGTCCTGAATGCTCACCGTTTCTGATTGCCATTCTGATGCTTTCAGTGTTCATTTAATCACCTATCCATTCCATAAGTCTGCAAGACCCTGAAGCGACATAAATCCTGCGATTAACGTAACGATTACAGCAATAACACCAAATACAATCATCCATGTCGGATGGTGGTAATTTCCAACGATGCTCTTTTTGCGTGATGCGAGAAGTATCGCACCAAGTGTGATCGGCAGAATCAGTCCGTTGAACGAACCTGCCAGTATTAACAGTGTTACCGGACGCCCGACGAATAAGAAGATTAATGTCGATGTTGCGATAAATACAACGATAACAATATTGTTATAGCGGTCAAATACTTTGTTAAATGAACGCATAAAGCTCGCACTTGTAAATGCTGCACCGATTACTGAAGATAACGCGGCAGCAAGAAGCACTACACCGAAAATTTTCATTCCGATATCGCCGAGTGCGAATTCAAATACTGAAGCCGGCGGATTTTCTTCTGATAAAACGGCGCCCTGTGTCAGAACACCAAGTACTGCCATAAACAGCAGCACCCTCATGACACCGGTAGTTAAAATACCCCAGTTGGCTGAGTGACTTACAAAACGGAGGTTCTTCTCACCTGTCATACCCGCTTCAATCAGTCGGTGGGCACCGGCGAACGTAATATATCCTCCAACCGTACCGCCGACCAAAGTAATAATCGGCAGAAGCATCGTCAGCGGCTCTTCCGGAAGAACAGCACGTTTCGCTGCTTCACCGACCGGAGGCTCTGAAATAATCATTACATATGTAACGATACCAATCATCAGCACACCGAGTACCTGTGTGACAATATCCATAACTGCGCGGCCATTTTTAATTAAAAATATAATAATTGCGATAACACCCGTAATTGCGGCTCCTATGCGTACATCCCAGCCGAAAATCGCATTGAAACCGAGGCCCGCACCGGCCACGTTACCTATATTAAATGCGAAGCCCCCGATAATAATCAGGACAGCTACGAATGAGCCGAGTCCCGGAAATACTTCGTTTGCTACATCCTGACCGCGTTTCCCGCTCACTGACAGGACGCGCCAGATGTTCAGCTGCGCACCAATATCAATGACTATGGATGCTACAATTGCAAAGGCAAAGCTCGCCATAAACTGCTGTGTAAAAACTGTTGTCTGTGTTAAGAATGCAGGCCCGATAGACGATGTCGCCATCAGGAACACTGCACCGAACAGCAGTCTGCGCTGTGCGGCTGTCATTCTCGGTTTATTATCCATAATTGCACCCCTTAATTATAACGTTTCGATAGAAATCCCTTTCGCTTCCAGCTGGTTTCTGATTTCCCTTACAAACTCCAATGCCTTTTCACCATCGCCGTGAACGCATATACTGTCAGCCTGAATATCTACATCATTTCCGTTAATACTTTCCACTTTACCCTCTGTGATCATACGTACTACTCGTTCTGTTGCCAGTGTACTGTCAGTAATCATCGCACCTTCTTTACTTCGGGACACAAGTGTACCGTCATCTTCGTATCCCCTGTCAGCGAATACTTCATTGACCACTGCGAGGCCGATTTCTTTTCCTGCTTTAACAAGGTTATTGTTCGCAAGCCCCATCAGCTTAAGTTCAGGATTAAAGTCTTTAACAGACTTCGCAATAACACGTGCCAGATTTTCGTTTTTAAATGTTGCATTGTACAGTGCACCGTGCGGCTTCACATGATTGAGTTTCAATCCGTTCGTACGCGCAATGCCGTCCAGTGCAGACAGCTGATACAGCATAATGCTGTACACTTCATCATCTGATAATTCCATATAACGGCGTCCGAATCCCATTAAATCCGGAAAACCGGGATGTGCACCAAGACCTGTCGTTCCTGAAGCCTTAATGCGTTTTACGGTTTCAATCATCACTGCGGGATCACCGGCATGAAATCCGCACGCGACATTTGCAGATGAAATGAGTGGAATAATTTCCGCATCACTGCCGACTTTATAATTTCCGAAACTCTCTCCCAGATCTGCATTTAAATCGATTGTTAATTTACTCAAAGAAATCATCCTTTACTCAATAATATTCTCGGTATGGATAAACTTAATATCGTAATCATTCTCTGAAACTTTCGGATGACCGAGCAGATAATACTGGAAATCCAAATTGGTTTTTATCGGTTCAATGACTGTTTCACCAAGAACGAGCTTCAGTTTATACAGTGCATCTTCACGATTTTCAGCTTTTACGATTACTTTCGCTATCATTGAATCATAGTACGGCGGAATCGAATAACCGTTGTAAATATGAGTATCTATGCGGACATTTCTGCCCTGACCGAAATGCAGCTTTTCAATTTTACCCGGTGACGGCATAAAGCGGTTTTCCGGATCTTCCGCATTCAGTCTCGCTTCAATCGCATGACCTGTAAGTTTTACTTCGTTTTGTGTAAATCCGATTTCACTGTTAAATGCCACGTTTATCTGTGCTTTGATAATATCCATCCCTGTTACTTCTTCCGAAACCGTATGTTCCACCTGCACACGGGTGTTCATTTCGATAAAGTAAAAACGTTTTTCTGCTGAGACATATAAGTATTCAATCGTGCCGGCTCCGCGGTAATTCAGTTTCGCAACAGCCTGTCGTGTCGTTTCTGTAATGTCGCTGCGCTCTTTGTCACTTAAAATAACAGCCGGTGCTTCTTCCAGCAGCTTCTGGTTATTTCTCTGAATCGTGCAGTCGCGTTCAAATAAATGAACCGCTCCGCCTTTACCATCACCAATCACCTGTATTTCAATATGTCGTGCTTTTGGAATGTACTTCTCTATATACAGCCGGTCGTCGTTGAAAGAAGTCTTCGCTTCTTTTTTCGCTTCATCGTACAGCTTATTTACATCTTCATCGCTGTGGGCAAAGCGCATTCCTTTACCCCCGCCGCCAGAAACAGCTTTAATCACTATCGGGTAGCTGATCTCTGCAGCGAGCTTTTTCACTTCATCTTTTGATTCGACAATACCATCACTGCCCGGAATGACAGGTACACCCGCTTTTTCCATCGTCTGACGGGCCATCGATTTATTTCCCATTTTCGCCATCGTTTCAGCTGACGGCCCGATGAAAATCAAACCGAGTGCTTCAGTCCGTTCGGCAAATTCAGGTGTTTCAGATAAGAAACCGTAGCCGGGATGAACCGCATCCGCTTTACTCATCAGTGCCGCCTGCAGAATGTTGTCGATATTTAAGTAGCTGTCGCTGCTTTTCGGTCCGCCGATACAATATGCTTCGTCAGCCAGGGCAACATGCAGGCTGTCCTTATCACCGCTCGAGTATACGGCAACACTCGCAATATTCATTTCCTTCAGCGTCCGGATAATTCTTACGGCAATTTCTCCGCGGTTCGCAATCAAAACTTTCTTCATCTGCTACGCCTCCTCCGGACGCACGCGAATCAGTACGTCACCGAATTCAACAGCGTCCCCGTTACTGACAGCAATTTCTTCAACTGTTCCGGATACATCGCTTTTCACGTCGTTGAACACTTTCATCGCTTCGATAAATCCAACCTGGTCTCCTTTGGATATTTTACTGCCTTCTGAAACAAATGTTTCATCACTGTTTTCATCTTTCTGATTATAAAATGTACCAATTTGTCCCGCTGTAATCTCAACAAGCCCCGAAGACGCCGCTTCAGTTCCTGCCGGCTCAAAAGCAGGCGAAGACTGCTCCGTTACAGTACCGCTGTTTTTCTGTTCGATATGAATGTACGTGTCATTGTCCGAAACACTCAGTACAGCAAGGTCCTCTTCTTTCAGTAATTTAACCAGTTTTTTAATTTCCTTATAATTCATTGCGTTAGCCCTCCATTAATTGCGCAATGCTTAAAGCATCCCGTCTTCTCGCATTATTAAATTTCACTGAAGTTTCAATGTAAGTCCCGTCAGTCAGTGCTTTCAGGCTGTCTTTGTATAAACCGGATGCTTCTTCCACACTGATTTCTGTAAATGTAATTTTTTCACCCGGCTTTTTCTGGGCAATTTTAGGCAGGTCCACTTTGGCAACTGTACCGATTTTTTTATAGCCGCCCGCTGTCTGGCGATCTGCCAGCAGAATAATCGGCTGACCGTTTTTCGGTACCTGAATACTGCCAAACTGCGTCGGTTCACTTAATATATCGTCAGCGTCGGATGACTCCAGTACCGTACCTTCAAGTCTGGCCCCCATCCGGTCACTGTCTTTTGTTACTGTATATTCACTGTCTGCAAAAGCGAGTCTGCTGTCTTTTGTGAAACGGTCATACTGCTGTCCCGGAATAAACCGGATTTCAGTACCTTCAGCTTTTTCTTTCCGAATGCTTCTAAAATTGTGCTCAACAATTTTACCTTTAACCGGTAAAACGTCCCCTGCTTCAAGCACCCGGCCTTTAAAGCCGCCCATTTTGCTTCGCGTATGTGTGGAATAGCTGCCGAGCTCCTTCGGCAGATCCAGTCCGCCGCTGAAAGCTGCATATGTACGGGCGCCTGATTTTACTCCGCCAAACTTCACGATGTCCCCTTTAACAAGATCGAGCGCGGTTCCTGTATTATAAGGTTCACCGTTAATTGTCAGTTCCATCAATGCGCCTGCTGTTGCCATGCTTGTACTGTGCAGCACTTCAAAAGTTACCCCGTAAAGAGTCATCTCGAGCACAGCGGTATCATTACTGTTGCCGAGCAGTGCATTCGCGAGATAAAAGCTTTCATAGTCCATGACCCCCGCAGGTGTGAAACCGTATGATTCATAACCGTACCTGCCTAAATCCTGTACAGTCGTAAAAAGTCCCGGATTAATAATTTTAAGCGCCATGCTCTTCACCTCTTGTTTCGACTTCCACCGTGTACTCACCGTCTGCATACGCATTTTTTATACGGCAGTACTCCTTTTCATCTATCGGTATATAGATAATTCTGTCTCCGGCTTCGTAGAGAATCGCATTCTCCCGTTCACTGTCATAAAGCGGTATCGGTGTTCTGCCGAGCAGATTCCAGCCGCCCGGGGAATCAAACGGATACATACCTGTCTGACGCCCGCCGATGCCGACCGAGCCTGCCGGGATATTTGTACGCGGTGAATCAAGTCTGGCTTTATGCAGCTTCTCGCTGAGTCCCCCAAGGAACGGGAATCCCGGCATAAATCCAAGCATATAGACAAGGTACTCTGTATTGCTGTGCATCCGGATGACTTCATCCGGAGTCAGGCCGTTCTCTTTAAAAAGTCCGAGATCCGGTCCGAAATCCCCGCCGTAGCATACAGGTATTTTAACGGTTTTATATGTATATTCCCGGTCTTCCAGCTCATCCATATTGAGCTTCTGAACTGCTTTCGTTATTTTTTTTACGTCGGCTTTCAGCACATCAAAATAAATAATTAGACTCGTATAGGATAAAACGATATCTGTGATGCCTTCCTGCCCGAGCCCGGTGACAGCATTTTTCAGCTGAACCAGCTGTCTGTTGATCCGCTCATCAACTTCGCTGCCGAGATTAATTGTCAGTGCATCTTCCGCATACTGTTTTACTTCCATGGTCATGCTCCCTTCCGTTCAATGCATAACTCCGTTAACTGTTTTCGAGTCGCTCCATATTCTGGTTAAACTGTTTTTTAATTCTTGGAATCTTCAGTGCATAGACTGCAAATGTCGCTGCAGAATCCGTAAACAGCTTCGTCGATATTGTCACTTCCGAACGGTCTTCAACCGGAACGACATTAAACATTGTCACGAGCGTCCCGGCAGTTATTTCTTTTTTAAGCTCAATTCTTCTGTTCTTTGTATAACTGGTAATCTCAGTTTCGACAGGCGAATCACCATATCGTAATATACCTTTTGTACCCGCTTCACGTGAATTTAATGCACCGTTGAGATATTCAATATCAGTTAATTTTTCAATACCTTTTAACAGTGCCTCGTCGCTGTCAACCGTTCTGAAAATTTCCGCAGGTGTTTTATCTATTTCCCGATGATAAAAATACAATTGTAATTGAAGTTCCATTAATTCCACCCTGTTTCCCAAGTATTTTACTTTCATATCACTGTTATTTGAAACCGTATACAGTTATGATTATAAACAACAGTACAGTTTCTTTCAATGTCAGAAAATTCTTGTTATAATAAAGTACTTACATTAAACACGGGGTGAACCATGGTTATTATTTCAAATGAGAAAAACATGTCCCGCGACGACGTTGTCGAACTTTACACATCCGGAGATGAAGAACTCTACACAGATTACGATGAACTCTATCAGAGTATCCTCGGCTCGGATTACTGTATTACAGTCCGTGACGAAAACAGGCTGGTCGGTATTATCCGTTCAAACGGTGACGGTAATATGAACCAGTATATTGCAGAAATCGTCATGCATGCCGGTTATCCTACACATGGCATCGGTTCAAAACTGCTCGACACTTACTTAAATGAAACAGCAGATGTCAGTAAAATATACATATTATCCCACACGCATTACCGTACATCGTTTGCAAAGACGTGGCTGCAGTATAAAGGGTTTAAACTTCTCGCAGAAACCGAAAGTATCATTTTGTATCTGCTCGATCGGGAAATTAAATACTAGCTTCCGGCTAAAGAATATTGGAGTGATTTTAAATGATCAGCATTTATGAATTAAAACCAAAATTCCAGCAGATGCTTATGCCGTTCGTCGACTATCTTTATAAACATAATGTCACCCCTAACCAGGTGACTGTATCAGCATGCCTATTATCCATAATTATAGGTATGCTTTTTTATTTCAATTTTGAGTCCGGCTGGATATATGCGGTACTTCCTGTCTTTATGTTTGTCCGGATGGCAATGAATGCCATCGACGGTGTACTTGCAAAGAAATTCAATCTGGAAAGCAGGCTCGGCAAGTTTTTAAATGAACTCACCGATGTTATCAGCGATACTGTATTGTTCATACCTTTTATACTTTTGACTCAAACGTTCCAGGCGGCTGTTATTATATTTATCGCGCTTTCCATCATCAGCGAAATGTCAGGTGTTCTTGCGGAAGTCACTTCAGGCAAACGGCGGTACGACGGTCCGATGGGTAAGAGTGACCGCGCCTTTCTGATCGGCGCTGTTTCAGTACTTATTCTGTTCAGCGTCCCGCTTGAACCCTACCTGCACATCGTCTTTATTGCCGCTTCACTGTTAATCGCAGTTAATATTTATAAACGCGTACTTGGCGGACTGGAGGAAAACTGATGAATATAAATTTACTGACAGATGAAGTACTTTACGTACTGATTGGTATCGTAGCAGTACTCGTCATCTCGACAATTATTACTAAACTTATGAAACAGAAAAATAATTCGGACGGCCTGAAAGAAGTTGAAATGCGTATCCGCTCCTGGTGGGTGATGTTTATAATCTTTACGTTTGCCCTCGTTATTCATTCGACCATTTCACTGATTTTTATGGCTCTGCTCTGCTTCCTTGCGCTGAAAGAATATTTTTCACTTATACCGTTTAACCGCGCACACCGGCTCGTTCTGTTCTGGGCATATCTGACGATTCCCATTCAGTTTCTGTTAATATATCTCGGCTGGTACGGCATGTTTATCGTATTCATACCTGTATATATGTTCCTGCTTATTCCGATACAGGCAATTATCGTCGGGGAGACAAAAAACTTCCTCCGATCTATTGCGACAGTTCAATGGGGAGTCATGCTGATGGTATTCGGGCTGTCCCATCTTGCATTTCTGCTCGTGCTGCCGGGACGCGAAAACAGCATTGCCGGAGCAGGACTGGTACTGTTTCTCGTCGTCCTGACACAGGCGAATGATGTTGCACAGTTTATATGGGGGAAAATGCTTGGCAAGAAGAAAATCATTCCAAAAGTGTCTCCTAATAAAACATGGGCCGGATTTATCGGCGGTGTGCTGACGACGACAGTTCTCGCTGTTATACTTGCTCCGCTGATTACACCGTTTTCCCTTGTTGCAAGCATTATTGCCGGGCTGTATATCGGACTGACCGGATTTATCGGTGATGTTAATATTTCTGCACTGAAACGGGATTTGAATATTAAAGATACCTCGGCAATTATTCCGGGGCACGGCGGAATTTTAGACCGTGTCGATTCACTGACATATACAGCACCGCTGTTTTTCCACTTTACGAGATACTTCTACTTTTAGGTGATGACTATGAAAAATCTGCTGTTTGCTATTTTGGTAAGACCGGTTATTCTGTTTATCCTCGGACTTAATATACGCGGCAGGAATAAGCTGCCGGATAAAGGTCCGTGCGTCATTATTGCGAATCATAACAGCCACCTCGATACACTCGTGCTGATGTCTCTGTTTAGAGGAAGAAGCTTTTCAAAAGTCCGTCCGGTGGCTGCGGGTGATTACTTTATGAAAAATAAATTCCTCGCTTTCTTCTCGACGAAAGTAATGAACATCATTCCGATTGAACGAAAGATGACACGCGATTTCAGGGGAATGTTTGAGCCGGTACTGTCAGCGCTCGATGATGATGGAATTATTATTCTGTTTCCGGAAGGATCACGCGGCGAAGCGGAACAGCTGAGTAAATACAAAAGCGGAATATATTATCTGATGCGTGAACAACCGGGTATTCCGATTGTGCCGCTGTTTATTCACGGTCTCGGTAAAGCGCTGCCGAAAGGTTCATTTGTGTTTGTACCGTTTTTTATCGATATATTTGTCGGAGAGACGTTTTACTATACGGATAACCGTCATGATTTTATGACGGAACTGAACGAACGTATGGATACACTGCAGCGGGAAGGACACTTTAACGAATGGTAATGATGATGCTGGTTTTTATATGGGGATTCAGTGAAGCTGTATGGTTTTTTATCATCCCGGATGTTATTTTGTCGCTGCACGCACTCCGGACAAAAAAATTTAAATATGTTCTTTACGCGAACCTCATCTGTGTTACCGGCGCAGCGGCCGGCGGTGTATATGTGTTCATCTGGAGCAGTCTCGATGCCGGGCGGGCAGAAGCTTTTATGACCGGTATTCCTGCGGTTCACGATTACATGATTGAACATGTTCACCGCGCTATGACCGACAGTATATTGACAGCATTGATTACCGGTCCCCTGTTCGGCGTACCCTATAAACTGTTTGCTGCAGCCGCACCTGAATACACAGGAATTGTTCTGTTTCTGCTGTTTACAGTTCCTGCAAGACTGCTCAGATTTATCGCTGTATCTACAGTGGCATTCGTACTGTCAAGCTATGTATTTACAACGTTATCAGGACGTTTAAAAATTATCATCTGGTGCTGTGTATGGATTACTGTCTACTTTATATACTTCAGCATACACAGCCCATTTTAAAAAAGTATAAAGGATGAAAACAATGGATAATAAACAGGATGTTAAAAAGCAGTTCAGCAAAAGTGCAGGTTCATACGTCAGCAGTAAAATACACCGGCTCGGCGGAGATTTACATACATTAATTGAAATGGCGAACGCCGATAAAAAAGACGTTGCATTAGATGTCGCAACAGGCGGCGGTCACACCGCAAACGCACTGGCACTGCTTGTACATCATGTGACAGCTTTCGACCTGACTCCGGAAATGCTGGATGCCGCTGAAAAATTCATAACCGGCAGCGGGCATACCAATGTGGATTTCATTGAAGGAGATGCAGAGAAAATGCCTTTTGACAATGACACATTCGATATCGTCACATGCCGTATTGCCCCTCATCATTTCCCTGATATTAAATCATTTATAAGCGAAGTTTCCCGGGTATTAAAACCGGGAGGGCGTTTTCTGCTAAATGATAATACAGTACCTGAAAAAGACGAATTCGATCATTTTTATAATAAAATTGAAAAGCTGAGAGACTACAGCCATTTCCGCGCATGGAAGAAAACAGAATGGTTCCGGATGCTGGAAATGGCAGACTTTGAAATTTTTGATATGCACCGTTTTGAAAAGACATTTGATTTTGAAGACTGGTGCGCCCGCATGCAGCTGACACACGAAGAGACAGAGAACCTGAATCATATTATGATTCACACAGAAGAGGATATAAAACAGAAATTCCGCATAAAGGAATTTGACGGCAAAGTTGAAACATTCCAGGGCGAAGCAATGCTGCTGAATGCTGTAAAACGATAAAAAGGGGCTGGGACAAAAGCCCTGAATCAATAAGAGAAACGGCTTGGACATCTTGATTTTAAGATGTCCAAGCCGTTTTGTGATTGTTTGAGTATAGAAAGTACAGGTTGCCGGACGAGTTTTCTCAGGTTCACCGCCATTAAAGCGATGCCCAGCTCGTTACGCACCGGATCTTTCCCTCGTACAGACATCCGAGTGAACCCTAAATTCGCCTTCAAATTCCCAAAAGTCGTTTCGACATCGATTTTGCGTTGGGCATATCGACGTCGACCTTCTGGGCTTGAAAGCGTCTGCGTCACCTGGGCTTTGAAATACTCCAGGTTCATATTTTTTTGAATCCGTTTCGGCTGGTCCGGTGCAGATGTTTTACACAACGCCATCAACGGACAATCCCGACAGTCCTCGCATTCATATATTTTAAATACTCGCTGATAACCATATGTGTCCGTTCGAGTGGTATGACGTTTCAAAGGTAGTCGGTGATTGTTCGGACAGACATAGTAATCATCGATTTCGTTATATTCCCAATGATTCGGATGTATCGCATCTGTTTTATACCGTTTCTTTTGTTCTTTATAGTACGTATTGTAGGGAATCAATGCCTCACGTTCATATTTGTCGGCCACGCACTCATAATTGAATTCACTGCCATACCCTCCATCGGCGACAATATATTCCGGCAGGTGTTGGAACGTGTGCTGCATCGTATGAAGAAATGGATCGAGCGTGCGGGTATCGGTGGGATTCCAATAAATATCGTATCCCAGTACAAACTGATTGTTGGTCGCAATCTGTAAGTTATATCCGGATTTCAACTGACCGTTCTGCATGTGATCATCTTTCATTCTCATGAATGTCGCATCCGTATCGGTTTTGGAATAACTGTTGCGATCGCCCATCAGTGAGCGTTGTCTCTGGTAGTTGAGCCGTCGGTCCAAGTAATCCTTCATCGCTTTCTTGGATTTGCGAATCTCTGAGCGTTCCGACCGAATGGCTTTACGGGTCGGCATATCTTCCGTACCGTTAATCTGTTCAGTTAAACCGGTTTCGCTTTCTATCAGTTGCGTATGGATATGCGCCAATTCTGATGCCGTTAATGGCCCCTCCGATTCCCGAATCATTTCCGGAATCACTTCTGATTCAACCAGGGCTTCATATTTTGCTTTGGATTTTTCCAGCAACGCAGCTTCGTGCCGGTCGATATTCTTTCTAAAGACAAACGTATACTTATTGGCATTCGCTTCAATTTTTGTACCGTCTATAAAAATCGCATCCGACTCAATTAAGCCATTGGATTCCAGCTGAGTTCTAAACTGGATGAATGCAGATTGAAGCAGCGCAGCCATCTTCGGATGCGCGCGGAATCGGTTAATCGTTCGATACGATGGGGTTTGATTTTGGGCCAGCCACATCATTCGGATACTGTCCTGCAGTAATGCTTCGATTTTACGACCGGAAAATGCAGACTGGCTGTAGGCACAGAGTAAGATTTTCAGCATCATTTTGGGATGATAGGACGACGCGCCCTGGGAGGGTCTAAAGCCATCAAACACATCTTCCGGCATGCTTTCGACCAGCGTATGCACCGCTTTTGATATATCGCTATCTGGGATCAGGATTTCTGTTTCGAGTGGCAGTGTGATTTGGTTCATGTTATAATTTTTATACATAAGATTCCTCTTTCCTTTGTGTGTTGTGGTAACTACATTGTATATGAGGGTCTTATTTTTTTGTAGATATATCGTATATTTCCATATAAAAAAGCGCACTTGACTCCTAGGGGAGTAGCGTCTGCGTGAGACTACAGGCTCACGCGACGCCCCTGGAAAGCAAGTGCGCTTTTTGATTTAGAGACTAGACTTTTGTCCCAGCCCCTTTTTAAACTGATTAAATCAAGTAGTTCCCGAGTACACTGTTTACATCGTGTACTACGACAAACGCCTGATCGTCATTCGCTTTAATAAGTCGTTTCAGACGATTAAGCTGTGATTTGTTTATGACTACAAACAGAATATCTTTTTCTTCTTTTGAATAGTACCCGTGCCCGTCCAATATCGTTACACCCCGGTGTATTTTCGTATTGATCAGGTTGGCAAGCAGGTCCGGATCTTTTGAAATAATCGTCACTGCCTTTTTCGGATTCATACCTTCTATAATGAAGTCCATTACTTTTGTAGCGATGTATAATGCGATTACTGTCAGAAGCACCTGCTCCAGCGACATTACAGTCAGTCCAATTGTTATAACAATCAGGTCAAAGAACAGCAGTGCATATGATACGTTGACATCCAGAAATTTATTCGCCATTTTGGCAAGCAGCGTCGTTCCTGCTGTCGTTGAACCGATTCGGATAATCAATCCGATACCCATTCCGATAAACAGGCCTCCGAACACTGTATTAATTAAAATTTCATCCGTCTGTATCTGCCACGATTCCGTTATCCATAATGCAAGTGACGTCATTGGAATCGTAAATATAGTATAAATCATTGCCCGTTTGCCTAAAAATTTAAAACCGACAATAAGTATGACAAAGTTCATAATCAGATTGGACAGCGCTGTCGGTATTCCGAATGCATAGAATAAAATGATGGATATACCGATGAATCCGCCCTCACCGAGGTTTCCTGCAATCATAAAGCTGTTTACACCGATAGCGAAGAGAAATGATCCTACGATGATGGTCAGAACGTTAATTAACGTCTGCACTGTAAATTGAGAGTTAAATGAGAGCTTTATCTTTTCGAACCGGGTATTCTTTAAAGCTTTTCTGATTTTCATGCATATCCCCCTCTGAGTGCTTGTACTTTTTCTATGTTATATTACTTTAACACATCTTTCAACGCATGAAAAAAGCCGTCCCGAAGGACAGCTTATTTTTTACAGAAGATTTTTTAATATCTTTCCGTCTTTGGCAACGACTTTAATTTCATCATTATTTTTAAGAATCCCGATATCTTCCAGCGGATTTTTATCCGTTAAAATAAAGTCTGCAATATAATTTTCCTTAACAAGACCAAGGTCTTCTATCTCCATGCATTCGGCTGCATTTTTCGTGGAAATGACGATGGCATCCATCGGTGTCGCTCCCGATTCCACCATCAGTTCAAGTTCTCTTAAGTTCGTACCGTGTTTAAACACGCCGGCATCCGTACCCATCGCAATTTTCACGCCTGCGTCATACGCTTTTTTAAAGCTCGCTTTATGTTCTTCCATGACTTCCTGCGATTTCTTGAGACCGACTGCAGAAATTCCAAGTTCGTCGGCAAATTCAATAACCGAAACCGGTGCAAGCAGTGTCGGAACGAGGTAAGTTCCTTTTTCTATCATCTGTTCAATCACTTCATCATCCAGATAAATACCATGTTCAATCGAATGAATACCCGCTTCCACACAGTTTTTAATGCCTTCAAGTCCCTGTGCGTGCGCCATCACTTTCACACCGTTTCTGAACTGTGCCTCTTCAACGATTACTTTTAACTCATCCATTGAATACTGCGTAAACTGAGGATGGTCGGTCGGACTCGACACGCCGCCCGTCGCCATTACTTTAATGACATCCGCCCCGGCTCTCAGCAATTCACGCGTTTTCTTTCGTACTTCCTCCACACCGTCGGCAATACCGTCCGGCATACCTTCATACGGACGCACAAGTCCAAGGTCAATCCCCGAATAATTATAGCCGTCACCATGGCCGCCTGTAATAGACAGTGCATTAATCGAAACCTGCATCCGGGGTCCTTTAATAATGCCGTCATTAATTGCCTGCTTAAAGCCCAGTGAACTGCCGAGCGCATCACGGACAGTCGTCACACCTGCATTAATTGTGCGTTCCGCATATTGAACCGCTTCATAGAAATGATAAGAAAACGGTGTTGCCACACGGTCTGCCAGCGGTTTGAACTCCGTTGATAAATGAACATGGGTATCGATCATACCCGGGAGCATATATTTGCCCTGCCCGTCGATAACTTCCCCGTCTTCAATATCTGCTGTACTGCCGATTTTAGTAAATCGGCCGTCTTCGATTACAACCGTTACATTTCCCTCGACGTCAGCACCGCTGCCGTCGATTAAGTTTATATTCTTTACAATCAGTTTACTCATTATAACTATCTCCTTTTTTAAAGCATTCCCATAACAAATGATGCAACAACTATTGAAGCAACCGTTACCGTAACGAATCCGCCGATCAGCATCGGTATCACTATTTCGTTAAAGACACGTTTTTCATCCACCTGGTTGTCAGTCGTACTGCGCGATACTTCTTCACAAATAATATAATCTCCCGGGAAGCCGACCAGCGCAGTAAATGCGATCGGCATTCCTTTGAACGGATGCCAGCCGACCAGTTTCGACGCGATTAATCCGCCGATACCAAGCCCGCTTATACCGCACAGCAGGATAAGCAGTACTGCGGGTATGTTATTGATAACATCCTGCGGTGTAATACCGCCCATCGTACCGATGATTACGAAGATCAGTGCAACCATCATAAAGCTGAATGAGTTTGATTTCTCGAGCACACCTTGCGGAAACAGTCTTCCGTTCAGCATTAAAATACCAAACAGCAGACAGAACAGCGTATAGTGAATACCTGTCCATTCGCTTAACACTGTAGCGGCAGCCGCCAGTACAAATAATGCGAACAGTAAAATGATATTGTTTTTCAATAAATTGAATCTTACGGTTTTTTCTTCCTCGTTCTGTGCATCTATTTCTTCTGCCGTTGCCTCTGTCGTCCCGACAAAATGAGAAGCATAGCGTTTTAAGAAGAACGAAATTAACGGCATACCGATTGGTGTCTGGAATGCTGCAATTAATACAGGTATCACAATGATTCCTGTCATCCCTAGTTCAGTTAATTTCTCAGTCGTAATCAGCAGCGCAACAACCCCGCCGGAAATAGGTCCGACACCGCTCGCCGCAGTTTCAAAATCAAATACTGCAGGAACTATTAATAATACAAGCAGAAGTGCCCCGAGCAACCCACTGAGTGAAATTACGACTGCACGCCACTGTTTCTTTAATATACTTAGAGGCATCAGTGTTCCCATATGTATAATAATCGGCCCGATCAGTATTGCACCCAGTGCAGGCAGCGTGGATAATTCTAAAATATTCTCAGGGAATACCCCTGTCCATGTTAATAATAAGAAGCCGATCATCGCTGTCATCAGCATCGGAATACGTGCTCTCGTATAAATTGAGATTACTTCTCCGAGTGCCAGTAAGGAAAACAGCATGACCGTTGCAACTATTGGCTGTTCAATCATAATAATTCCCCCTCAAAAGGTAATGTTTGAATTATACGATAATTCAAACATTACTTAAATATGATTACGCTTCCATAGTTGAAATTTTCTGAATTAACTACTTTTATCCCCAAGTAACGGCTTAATATTTTTAATCATTTCCTTAAATTCATAAAACTCCTCAGCTGTCATCTCCCTGCTGTCATACCGGTATTGCTTGTATCGTTCAAGCAGTTCCGTATTCCCGATATTCATCCGTTCTGCCCATTCATCTATCGTCTCACCGTGATAACGGCCGAGGTTCCTGCCGGCCAGCCACTTCTCAAATGCATAATACTGTTTTCTGACTTCCCCTTCCGGAACAGAGACCGCCGGTGTCAGTTTTTCTTTCGTTGTACTTGTTCGAACAGATGTAGTATAACTTTTACTCTCAGCAGTACTTTTCACCGGACGGCTGCGTTTTCTGAAGTACATCAAGAGGAACACTCCAATCCCAATCACAGTCAGAACGATTAAAATCGTCATTACCGGCACTTCACTTACCGCAGTTGTTCCTTCAAACGTTTCATTTACCGCATTACCGTCCTCATTCACTTCCATCTGTTCCTGCTCCATATCGGGAAATTTAAATTCTACTGTTTCCAGAAATGAAAAGAATGGCCGAAGCAGCATTATAAAACCGTTTATCAGAAAGATGATTACCGTCTGCACTGCAAACTCCGCGTACTTATACAGTCCTGTAAATAATGCGGCCGCTGTAATCAGAAAAGCTGATGAAACAGCAAATACCCATGCACGTGAAGTGAAATCCCATCCGCTTCCTGTCATCAGCATAAAAATTCTGCCTAAAAAGTAAAAGACAAACATGCCCGCTGCAATCAGATGAAGCTGCAGCTGGTGTGCATCAATTTCCGGGGTATTAATCAGGTTTAAAATAATAACGAACAGCAGCATAATAATCATCATCTTCTCGTTATAATGATTGTCAATATTATCGTGCAGCTGCTCAAGCGTCCACACTGAAAAGCCCGCAATTAAAAGTGCTGTAAGCCAGTATGATCCTGTCAGCACTAACAATATAATTCCCAGCGGAACGAGGAAATATACTGCCTGCAGACTGAATCTCTCTGCGATGACATGACTTAATACAAGCAGTATAAAAATTACTGCTCCGAGCGGCAGCAGATAACTGTCCCCGGGTGCGGTGTTGTGAATGTTTATCAGTACGGCCGTCAGTCCGGGTACAAACATGTCGACTGCAAAATAAAACACAAATTTTGCATAGTAATTTACCCTGCTCATCCGCCCACCGCCTTAAGCTTTCCTGAATTGCCGCCATATCGTTCAAGCCCGTTATCATTCAGCTGATAAATCGTAATACCTTTGCGCAGAAAGTATTCAAGCTCCCTGTCAATCAGCGCATCAGTTTCTCCGGTGAAAATAATGTGCGACGGCACTTTTTCATACAGCCTCACATGATTCAAAAATCGTTCAAATGCAATCGTAAAAGTCACAGTTTTAATTTTCGCGAGCGCTTCAAGTACCGGTCTGTAACTTCTAAGTCCATTCAGCTCATCGATTCTGAAGTAACTGCCTTCGTCAAAAGTTTTCATGTTCGCAATCATGCTGTAGGTTATATCTTCTTTTGCAATTTCCCCAGTTAAAAAGCTCAGTTTCTCAAAAATTCTCTCAATGTTTTCAGGCGGTGCAAATACTGATTCAGAGCGCAGATTGATGAGTATCAGCCATTCTGTATACGTCGTTTTCTCGTATATCTTTGACTGCAGCTCCCCCATACGAGCCGACTGTTTCCAGTTAATGTCCCGAAATGAATCAATTTCCATATACTCCCGGTTTCCGAGTGTCAGCAGTGGATCGTTGTACAGCGATTCATTATTTTTAAAAACACCCTGAGCAATTTTAAATTTAATCGGCTCATTATGAACGGCAAACTTGTCCGGGTAAATCATAATTTCATGCTTTGCCGGTCCGGTCTGCCTTAAATCCATACTGCCGAAACCGAAAATTCTCGGCACGCTGATGCGGCTGTCAACGATATAACTGACTCCGCGCCTTGACGCTTTATAAGGTATTTCTATTACCGTTTCTCTTTTCGGCAGCACAGTAAAAACTGCAGTTGTTTCTGTCTGCTGACGGATCTTAAGCGCTTGATCATTGTTAAACTTAATATCATTTCCTGCGGTTACGGTCATTTCCGCACTAAGCACCGGCATAATACCATTTTGTGCAATACGGATTTTAAGCACCCCTGTCTCACCTTTATAATGCCTGACTTCATCGTTAATAATTTCCACACGCAGATGCTTCATTACATTTTTTTCATAGTATCTGTTCAGTATCATTGCTGAAATCAGTATTCCGATTATAAAGACGATGTATATATTTAATGTTGCCGCATAAAAAACATCAAGAATAATCAGCACTGACACAATGACAGTAAACAGTGAAGCCGTCTGTGTTTCACTGAAATCATATTTATACTTCATTCCGGCTCACTCCAAATTCAACAGGCACTTCTGTGTCATTTAGAATGTCCTGTATCAGTGCCTGTTCCGTCGTCAGTGTCATCCCTTCTATATTAAGTACAATGCGGTGGGCCAGTACGTACGGTGCAATATATTTCACGTCTTCCGGAGTCACGTAATTACGGTTGTTAATCAGGGCCTTCCCCATCGCCGCACGCATTAACCCGAGTGCCCCGCGCGGTGACACCCCAAGTGCTGTGTGCCTGTGCTCCCTCGTCTTATGAACAAGATCAATTATGTATTCTTTAACAGTGTCATTAATACGAATCTCCGCTGCCTCTGCTCTCAGCGCCATAATATCCATCCGTGTAAATACGGGTTTCACATCAATGATATTTTTTCCTCTATGCATATCAAGCATTGTCAGCTCTTCTTCCCGTTTCGGATAGCCCAGTGTAATTTTCATTAAAAAGCGGTCCATCTGTGCTTCAGGCAGCTCAAACGTCCCCTGTCTGGATTCAATCGGGTTCTGCGTTGCCAGTACGATAAACAAGTCATCGAGCTTCACTCCCGTACCGTCAATCGTCACCTGCCGCTCCTCCATTACTTCAAGAAGTGCCGACTGCGTTCTCGGTGTCGCCCGGTTAATTTCATCAGCGAGCAGTATATTCGTTTTAACCGGACCCATTCTAAGCTCAAAACTCTGCGTTTTCGGATTATACATATTCATTCCCGTAACATCAGCCGGCAGCACATCCGGTGTAAACTGAATACGTGCAAAATCACCGTCCACTGTACTTGCCACAGCTTTTGACAGGACCGTTTTCCCCGTTCCCGGTACACTGTCAAACAGTATGTGCCCTTCCTGAATCAGACTGATAAACACAAGTTCGATGACTTTCTCCTGCCCGATAATTACTTTTCCTATTTCTTCTTTAAATTGCTTTAGTTTCTCTGCTGCTGTCATTCAATATCCCCTCATTTGTATGCGTTTTCCTAATTATAGCAATATTTGAACAAAATAAAAAAGCACCGAGTAAGGGAGGTCAAACTCGGTACTTTCATAAAATTATTCTGCAGGCTGACCAGGTTCAAACGCCGGTGTAAACATCTCATGTTCCGCCTCTTCCATCAGAAGGTCGTATACTTCCTGAGATGCCAGTGCGCGTTTTGCCGCCTGCATTTTAGGACTGTCTGCTTTGCCTTCACGGGTTACCAGCTGGAAGGCAAATCTTTTCTCATCTTCATCTTCAAGTAAAATTGCATCTTTCGGATAAAGACCGATATTCGCTATTAAGTTCGGGTGTTCAAACACGAGTTCAACACCATCTTCATATGCCGCTGTTAAGTTGAACAAATCGACAGGTGTAAACTGCAGATTTTTAGGGTTCTCGACAATATCGGATACTGCCGCATCGATTCCCGTGTCTTCAGCCAGCGTAATCAGTCCTGCACTGTCCAGTATTAACAGCGCACGCGCTTCGTTCGGCGGATCGCTTGGAATTGCCACTTCCGCACCCGATTCTATTTCATCAATTGACTCGTAGACAGGTGAATAGAAGCCGACATTCGAAATATAAGCCGGCTGTATTGCTACCAGATCTGCTCCCGCTTCTTCATTAAAACCCTCCATATACAGTTCGTGCTGGGCCAGACTGCCGTCGACTTCATCATTAAACGTCGCTTCATTATACTGAATGTTATCGTTCACCGGCAGCAGCTCCATCGTATATGGTTCCTCAATCACTTCAGCTGCCACTTCGACCATTGTAGTCAGCGGCTCCGACTGGGATGCGATGACGATATGCGTATCATCCTCAGAAGATGTTGTCTTGTCATCATTTCCGCACGCTGCAAGAAACAGTGCCATTACAAAAAATAAAGGATATAGTTTCTTCATTATTCTTCACCCGGTTCAAATGAAGGCTCAAGGTGGCCTTTATCAGCCAGTTCATCGAGGAAATCATAAACTTCCTGAGATGTAAATGCCTTGTTCAGCGCTTCGATTTTTTCTGAATCTTCATTGCCCTCACGTGCAACAACGCGGAGTGCAAATGTGTTGTTATCATCATCTTCAAGCAGTACTGCATCTTCCGGTGTCAGACCAATCGGTTCAATATACGTCGGATAGTTGAAAACAAGCGGAATTCCATCTTCATAAGAGGCACTTAAATTCAACAGGTCAACGTGTGTAAACTTAAGGTTTTTCGGATTGTCTTCAATATCATCGACCGTCGCTTCAAATGACACATCATCAGCCAATGTAATAATACCCGCGTCATCCAGAATCATCAGTGCACGCGCTTCGTTGGTCGGATCGCTTGGAATTGCCACTTCTGCTCCGTTTTCAAGTTCATCGATTGAATCATATACCGGTGAGTAGAAGCCGACAATTGCATTGTATATTTCCGACATCGCAACGAGATCTGCGTCACTTTCTTTATTAAACTGTTCCATAAACGGTTCATGCTGTGCGAAGCTCGCATCCGCCTCGTCGTTAAACACAGCTTCGTTATACTGGATGTTATCCGCCACTTCAACCAGTTTAACTGTGTAAGGTTCCTCGATTGCTTCTCCCGCGATTTCGACGATATCCGTCATCGGTGTCGTCTGGGCAACTACTGTAATTTCATTGTTCTCCTCCGCAGTTTCTTCCCCGCCGCATGCAGCAAGCATTAATACACAGGCACTTACAAAAGTTCCCATCCAAATTTTTTTACCCATCATACTAATCTCCTCTTATCTTTTATCAATTTTTCTTGCAAGCCACAGACCAAACCACTGTGCAATTTGTACAAATATTATAATCACGACGATTGCTGTATACATAATGTCTGTTTCATAACGCTGGTAACCGTATCGGATTGCAAAGTCACCGATACCGCCCCCGCCGACAACCCCCATAATCGTCGAATATGAGATGAAACTTACAAACGCTGTCGAGAAGCCGATTATTAATGAACTTCTCGCTTCAACAAACAGGAAACGGTACACGAGCTGCGGTATTGAAGCCCCCATTGCCTGTGCGGTTTCCAGAACTCCTTTTGGCACATCGAGCAGCGACTGCTGCACAAACCGTGCATACAGTGCAATCGCAATGACCATCAGCGGAAATGATGCGGCGACTGGATCACCTGTTGCTCTGCCGTACACTTCACGGATCAGCGGCTGCATCGCTATAACAAGCAGCAGAAACGGAAATGAACGGACAATATTAACGACGACGTTTGCTGTATGATATATAAATTTGTTCTCTAGCGGCTTATCTTCATCCGTTAAGTAAAGCAGTGTGCCGAGCGGCAGCCCGAGTACTATTGCCGCAGCCATGGCAAATCCCATCATAATTCCTGTTTCGTTTAAACTTTTCAGGAGATTCGGCCAGTATTCAATAACGCGTTCAAAATAAATAGATATCATCTCAATCATTTTTTAAGCACCTCTACTACCCGTTCATAATAAGAGGCTTCCGATATCACATGCGATGACGGCTTAATATCAATCGTATCGATGATATTACCTGCTTCCAGCACCAGCGTCCGGTCGCATAAATGTTTAATCACGTTCAGTTCATGCGTTACGACAACGATTGTCATCCCATACACTTCATGTGCCCGTCTCAGAACACCGACAATTTCGTCTGTTGTCTTTTCATCGAGTGCACTCGTCGGTTCATCACAAAGCAGTATTTTGGGATTTGTTATTAATGCCCGTGCAATACCTACCCGTTGTTTTTGTCCGCCTGACAACTGTCCCGGATAACTGTTTTTCTTGTCACTGAGTCCGACAAAACTGAGTACTTCATCCACATCTAAAGCGGATTCAAATTTATGCAGTTTTAACGGCAGTGTGACATTTTCAAGCACTGTCTTGTTATTCAGCAGATTAAACTGCTGGAAAATCATGCCGATTTTTTTACGGTACTGTCTCAGCTGTTTCGGCGACAGGTTCACAACATCTTCGCCGTCTACCGTAACTGTTCCATTATCAGGGGTTTCTAAAGCATTAATCATACGGAGAAGTGTCGATTTACCCGATCCACTCTCACCGATAATGCCGAATTTTTCACTTTCCTTTATGTGAACAGATATATTGTCCAGGGCACTGAAAGGTCCATTTTGGCCCTGATACTGTTTAACAACACCATCTAGTGCAATCATTTAATGCCCCCTTAAAAAAATTAAAATACGGGAAACTGTTATAATAAACTCAGATATGTAACAGTTACAAACTGTATCAGTCTGTTCTCATAAAATGATAAACAATACTATATCAGTTGTAAAGGGGGAAAATAAAATGAGAGCGGCAATGCCCTTTCTGACGTTTGAAGGACGTGCTTTTGAAGCGCTGGAATATTATAAAGAGGTGTTCCATCACTTCGATATTATTCAATTGGTGAACTATACAGGATCAAATAAAATCCAGCAGGCAGTAATACGCATCGGTGATATGCATCTGATGCTGCGTGACTCTGATGTACCGTCAGAATTTACGTTTACACCAAGTATGTCTGTTTATATTGAATGTACAGATATAAATGAAATTGAAATGCTGTACAGAAAGCTGAAGAAGAACGGAGCCATCCACATACCGCTGGATGATTATAATATGAGTAAACGCTACGCGTGGATTCAGGATCAGTTCGGTGTATCCTGGCAGTTAAACTTACTTTAAACACAAAAAAGCCATTCCTCTCTCTTCAGGAATGGCATCTCTATTTATATATTTTTTAGAAAGTCAGTGCGCTGATTAATTTGTTAAGAAACGGGCGCTTAATCTTTTCTTTTTTATCTGTAAGAATTGAATTATTATACGCAACCTCTTTATATTCCTGCATACGAACCTCTGCTGTAAGTTTATCAGATACAAACATTTTAGCTCCTCCTTTTGAAATTTTTATATTAGAGTATTTCTCTGTACCTCTTTTATGTATCTTTATAATACTATATATACCAAGGGTTTTCAAAGATTATGTGATGTTTTTACCAAAGTAACTCTATTGAAAATTTTTAGTTAATTCAAGTTTGAATAATAAGTAATGTAGTTAAATTTTATGTAGAGTTACACCACATACATATTATTCATTTATATGCATAATTAGATGCATTGTTATCGCTTTCATTAATTAATTATGTATTGAAACGTTTTCATAAAAATCTGTCCAAAATAAAAAAGGACGAAATAATCGCCCTCTTTCTCATACTGTTATTTCTTTTTGTTTCTTAATATTGCCACGTTAAGTGCGTGCGTAACTTTATGTTTTTTTCCTCATCCATTGACTCGAGGATGTCTGCAATTTTTTCCATTGCTTTGTCCATCTGTTTCTTTTTAAAAGCAACAAGCCATGATGATGTTCCGAGTCTGCCAAGCCATTCCTGATCAGTAAATTTAACTGTGTATTCATATTTAAAGAAATCTTCAAGATCAAGTCTTGCATGTCGCCAGTCGCCGAACCATTCAACAGGGAAACCATTAATTGTCTGAATCGAATCTTCTTTTGAACCGGCTTTTTTCAATTCATTGTGCTTTGAGTTTTTCTTAACGATTTTCATGGATTCTTTAACCATCTTGTTCGACGCTTTAAATCCAATATCAGCAACGATTAAAATACCGTCCGGCTTAAGTATGCGCTTCATTTCCTTAGCTGCCTTATCACTGTCGAACCACTGCCACGATCTCATAACGATTACAATGTCATATGTGCTGTCCGCAAGATCAGTTTTTTCTGCTGTACCTTTAGTGAAACTGATGCGGTCATCATTACCGATATACTCTTTTGCTATTTCAATAAAATCTTCCGAAGGTTCCACTGCATCGACAATTGCACCGTGGTCACTTAATGATTTACTTAAAAATCCCGGGCCGGCTCCGATATCTGCAACTTTACTCCCGGACAGTTCAATACCTCGTTTAGTCAGCTCTTCAAAAAATGCACTTGGAATATCGTTTCTGTGTTTAAAATACTCCTTGGCATAATTATGAAATTTCGTCTTCATAATAAGTTTCCCTCCACTAATACTGATTACCTTATATTATCAAGGTATTTCACTCACATGTCTAGCCCAAGGTTTGATAAGATTTAGAGATACAGCATTTTACCTTGAAGGAGGAATTTTATGACACGAACTTTAATATCTATCGTGCTGATGGCACTGTGCTTCCTGGGTTTCCACTGGGTTATTGAAACTTTCTTACCATCAATAAGTGACACATATGCGTTACCGATTTCGCTGCTTCTTGGGATAACTGTCGGTTTCTTTATTTATATTCAGATTGATAATCGTATCGGATAAATGTTTTTAGTGAAATTTAATTTAATATGGGGTATAATAGCTAAATTGATTTTAAGCTAAAAGGGGAAAATAAATGTCTGAAATAACTCAGAAAAAACCGGATTACAGATTAATTATTATATTATTATCCGGAGCTTTCATCTCGTTCTTATCCAACACTTTTTTAAATGTCGCGCTTCCCGCCATCAAAAATGATTTCGGAATATCCACATCAGCTGTTCAATGGGTTTCAACATCCTATATGCTGGTTTCGGGTATTATTATACCGACCACGGCATACCTGATGCAGAAATTCAGTGCCAAAACACTTTTTCTGGCAGCTATGTCACTGTTTCTCGCCGGTACACTCGTTGCCGGGTTTTCACCGACTTTTATCGTACTTATATTAGGCCGTATGATTCAGGCGACAGGTTCCGCAATGCTGATGCCGCTTTTAATGAATATTATGATCACCAGCTTTCCGCCAGACAAACGCGGAACAGCAATGGGTCTGTTCAGCCTTGTAATGTTCTTTGCACCTGCTATCGGACCGACACTGTCCGGTATCGTTGTCGAAAATTATTCCTGGCACATGCTGTTCTACATGATGGTGCCGGTACTTGTAATCGTTCTTGCCGTCGGGTTCTGGCAGTTGCCGGATGTTCAGCAGCATCGGGAAGCCCACATTGATATTTACTCTATTGTGCTGTCGACAATCGGTTTCGGCGGTGTACTTTACGGACTGAGCTCAGCAGGAGAATACGGTCTCGCAAGTTCAAGCGTATTAATTCCGCTGTTTTTAGGACTTGCAGCTGTAACACTTTATGTTATGCGACAATTCAAATTGGAACACCCGATGCTCGACTTCAGAGTTTACAAATATTCGATGTATACAATTGCTTCACTGATTATCGGTGCGGCCAATATGGCTTTATTCGCGGGAATGATTTTAATCCCGATTTTCATGCAGGACATCCAGGGCTTAAGCCCGCTGGATACAGGACTGCTGATGCTGCCGGGTGCACTGATTATGGGGCTGATGAGTCCCGTATCAGGTAAGCTGTTTGATATTTACGGTCCGAAAGTAATGGCAATTACGGGTCTGACACTCGCAGTAGTGACAACATTCTTCCTGAGCCGTCTTGAAGTCGATACTTCATTTACGTACTTATTAACAATTTATATGATACGCGCGCTTGGGATGACCATGGTAAACACCCCTGTTATGACGAACGGGATGAACTCCCTGCCGGCACATTTAACGCCGCACGGTTCATCACTGAACAGCATGCTTAATCAGGTCAGCGGATCAATCGGAATTGCACTCCTGATTACAGTAATGCAGACATATACAAACATTACTGTCAGCAAAATGGATAATCCGACAGAAGCAATGATTAACCAGGCAACGCTTGAAGGCATTAACCTGTCATTCCTTGTCGGTACTTGCTTCCTCGGTCTCGCACTCGCAGCAGCATTCTTCCTGAAACAATCAAGTTCGGGTGAAACGATTGGCAAAGGCCTTGCCAAAGCACGCCCTATAAGCGATGAATCAAAAAAACTCAGCAGAGATTAATCTCTGCTGAGTTTTTTTATCTTGCGTTCAGTTCAATTATTTTAACGATTGTTTCCGCTGATTTCTCCATATCGTCAATCGAAGCGAATTCAAATTTACCGTGGAAGTTTTCTCCTCCGGTGAAAATGTTCGGTGCAGGCAGTCCTTTATACGACAGCTGAGAGCCATCTGTTCCGCCGCGTATCGGTTCGATGACCGGTTCAATCTCCAGTGACTTCATCGCTTCTTCAGCCAGTGTCACAATTGACATATCCTTCTCAATAACTTCTTTCATGTTGTAATACTGGTCGTTCATCTCCAGTTCGATGACCGCTTCAGGATATTTGCCCCGGAATGCTTCTATCTTCTGTTCAACAGCTTCTTTACGCGCTTTAAATGACTCTGAATCAAAATCACGGATAATCATACTGAATTCCGCTGTTTCAACGTCACCCGATAAGTTCAGCACGTGGTTAAAACCTTCGTAGCCTTCCGTCTTTTCGGGTGTGTCATCCGCATCAAATCCTGTAACAATATCAGCCGCGATGCGTACAGCATTAACCATTTTGTTTTTCGCCGTCCCGGGGTGCACACTGTTTCCTGTAACTTTCACAGCAGCGCCCGCAGCGTTAAAACTTTCATACTGCAGTTCACCAAGCGGTCCGCCGTCGACTGTATATGCAAAGTCTGCATCGAATCGTTCAACGTCAAAGTCATGCGGCCCCCGTCCGATCTCCTCATCAGGTGTAAAGCCTACTTTAACTGTACCGTGTTTAATCTCGGGATGTTTAAGCAGGTATTCGACAGCAGTGATAATTTCCGCAATGCCGGCTTTGTTATCCGCACCGAGCAGTGTCGTACCGTCGGTCGTCATCAGCGTATGGCCTTGATAATTATTTAAATTTGGGAACTGTTCCGGCGTCAGCACGATATTCAGTGCTTCATTCAGTACAATATCCCCGCTTTCATACTTAACGAGCTGCGGTTTAACATTTGTTCCTGTAAAATCTGTCGCTGTATCCACATGTGCCAGAAACCCGATGGTCTTTTTACCTTCCGTATTTGCCGGCAGGGTCGCATACAGATATCCCTTATCGTCGAGATTAACGTCGCTCATACCGATGGCATTCAGTTCTGTTTCAAGTTCTTTTAACAGATTCCACTGTTTGTCAGTCGACGGTACCGTTTCACTTGATGCGTCGGACTGGGTGTCAATTTTTGCATACCTAGATAAACGTTCAATTAATTCTTCTCTCATTCAGTTCATCCCCCGTTGTTATATATTATTAATATCATCGTAACCGTAAAATGATTCCTGTATATCCACACCGTCAATCGTAATCGTTTCTTCACCGAGATAGCGGCCGCCCATATGCTGATAAAAGTTCACGGCCGGGTTCTGTGACAGTACAGAGACAATCATTTTCTTATAGCCCCGCTCTGCCAGGTTGCGCGCCGCATGTTCAAACAATGCACGGCCTGTCCCATTTCCATGCACATGCTGATAGGAATATATCGCATACAGTTCCCCGTCAAATTCCGGATACGTACCTTTATCCCTGTTTTCACCGCCGATTGCAAAGCCGACGATTTCTCCTTCTGCTTCCGCAACATAAAGCGGCTGGTTCTTCGCTGCCTGCTTCCAGATTTTTTCCCGCTTTTTAACATCCAGACTGTCGAGATAACTTTTCGGCACGATGCCGGGATAAGTAGTGCGCCAGCTTTCAACTTGAACTCTCGCTATACCTGCAGCATCTTCAGACACAGCCAATCGGATTGTCATACATAGATCCCCTTTACTTAAGAAATATCTGTTTTTAATCTTTCAGAACGTTCATATCTCTCGAGACTTAATTCAATCAGCCTGTCGAGTGTTTCACTGTACGGTACACCTGAAGCTTCCAGCAGTTTCGGATACATACTGATGCTCGTAAAGCCGGGGAGTGTATTGACTTCATTTACAATCACTTCCCCGTCCGGTGTCAGAAATACGTCAACTCTTGCCATGCCCTCACAGTCAAGCGCTCTGAAAGTTTCACGTGCTGTCTGCTGGATTTTCTCCATCGTGTCCCGGTCCATCTCGGCCGGAATATTCAGCAGTGCGCCGTTCTCATCCAGATATTTTGAACTGTATGAGTAAAAATCTGTCTGCGAGACGATTTCCCCCGGCATTGATACGTGCAGCTCTTCGTTGCCAAGTACAGACACTTCAATCTCACGACCGTCAATGCCAGTTTCAATCATCACTTTCGTATCAAAAGAAAAGGCTGCATCAAGCGCTTCATAGAACGTTTTTTCATCGGATACTTTTGAGACTCCGACAGATGACCCCTGATTTACCGGTTTGATAAACATCGGCAAGCCGAGTTTGTCTTCGGCATGCTCGAATGTCTGTCCGTCTTTTTCGTAGTAATTAAGAACGATCGACGGTGCGACTTTAATACTTTTCAGCTCAAGAAGTCTTTTCGTCATATCCTTGTCCATACACACAGCTGAGCTTCTTACGCCGCATCCGGCATAAGGGATGTCTGCCAGTTCAAGAAGCCCCTGTATCGTTCCGTCTTCCCCTGCAGTACCGTGAAGAATCGGCAGCACCGAATCCAGCTGAACCGGGCTGCTGTCGGCTACAAGTCCTTGTGAGGGAGCGACTGTAAGCTTCGTACTGTTGGTACTGTCAAGCGTCTTAACGCTGTCATTGTCAGCTGCAAGCAGCCATTCACCCTGTTTTGTAATATGAATGAGTCTGACATTGTATTTTTCTTTATTTAATGCTTCAAATACGCTTTTCGCAGAACGAATTGAAACTTCGTGTTCTGTCGATTTACCGCCGTATATAATACCAACGTTTATTTTACTCATAATATAAGCCCTCAAATCTGTTTATTCTGTAATGTTGATTTTACACCAATTAACCGTATAAGTTAATTTTTTATCATGCGGAACCCGAAATAATTTCAACCTGTAAAAATTTAATAGTGGTATAATCTATATGCTTATAATATATGAAAAAAGGATGGGGCATGGTGAAGAAATTTTTATCTTATTACGCACCTTATAAAGTCTTATTCACAGTCGATTTTCTGTCTGCAGTTATCGTCGGCATTCTGGAACTTGCGTTCCCGATAATTGTCAGCATGTTTATAGATGAACTGCTGCCTACCGGCAACTGGCAATGGATTTTGATTGCTGCTCTGGGATTGGTACTTGTGTATTTATTCAATACGTTTCTGCAATTCGTCGTTACATACTGGGGGCATATGCTCGGAACAAACATCGAACGGGACATCAGAAATGATCTATACGGACATATTCAGAAATTATCATTCCGGTTCTTCGATAATACGAAGACAGGAAAACTGTTAACTCGCTTAACGAATGATCTGATGAATATCGGGGAAATGGCACACCACGGACCTGAGGATCTGTTTATCGCAGTGATGACACTGCTCGGGGCATTTGGAATTATGTATTACATCCACCCGGAACTGGCTATTATTGCATTTATCGTCGTTCCGCTGATTCTTGTTATCGCCATTTACTTTAACAAGAAGATGACTGTCGCTTTCCGCGAGTTATTCGGCCGCGTTTCCGAATTTAACCATTTAATCGGGGATAAAATCGGAGGTATCCGTTTAGTACAGGCTTTCGCTAATGAAAAAGAAGAATTTGAAGCGTTTAAAAAAATTAATGACAGCTTCAGGGCAACCAAATTAAAAGCATATAAAATTATGTCTTTTAATACGTCCAGCACATACATGCTGATGCGTCTCGTTACAGTGTTCATTCTCATTGCAGGTGCATATTACGTAATGCAGGGAGAACTGACATATGGAGAATTCGCCGCATTCATATTAATTTCCAACGTACTGTTCAAGCCGCTTGAAAAAATTAATGCGGTTATTGAGCTTTACCCGAACGGTATTGCAGGATTTAAACACTTCCTGGATACGATGGCTGTTCAGCCGGACATAAAGGAAAAAGAAGATGCGGTTGAATTAACCGGCGTCAGCGGGAACATACGCTACAGCAATGTTTCTTTCAAATACGAAGAGAAAAATGTGCTGACAGATATTTCATTTAACATTAAACCGGGTGAAACGATTGCTTTTGTCGGACCATCAGGTGCAGGAAAAACAACACTATGTTCACTCCTCCCCCGCTTTTACGATGTTTCAAAAGGCAACATTTCCATCGATGGTACAGATATCAGGGATCTGACATTATCTTCACTCCGGGAAAATATCGGAACCGTGCAGCAGGATGTATTTCTTTTCGCAGGCACATTGAAAGAAAACGTTGCTTACGGTAAACCGCATGCAACAGATGAGGATGTTTATGACGCTCTTGAAAAAGCACAGCTGAAAGAACTGGTTGACAGTTACAGAGACGGACTTCAGACTATCGTCGGGGAACGCGGTGTTAAATTGTCCGGAGGACAGAAACAGCGTATCGCAATTGCCCGCATGTTCTTAAAGAATCCACCGATTTTAGTACTGGATGAAGCGACGAGTGCACTGGATACTGCAACAGAAATGTATATTCAGGATGCACTGAACCGCCTCGCTGAAGGCCGCACGACACTGGTTATCGCCCACCGACTTGCGACGATCAAAAATGCAGACCGTATTATGGTGGTTACAAAAGACGGTATTGCCGAGAGCGGTACTCATGAAGAACTGCTGTCGCTCGATAACGGAGTATATAAAGAACTTCATCAGGCACAGTTCAGCCAAATTTAAATTGACAAAAGAATTCTTAATTGTTAGACTAATTAACATTATTAAAACTTTAATTGATGAGAGTGATTTTTATGTTACAGCAGACAAAAATATCACAATTAAATACTTTCTTTTTCAGCTATTTTAGATAGCGTCTGTATTCCATCGTGGATATAGGCGTGACCTAAATCTATGATGGCTGAATTAATGATGCATCAACCAGCCATTAGCAGAATCTAATTGGCTGGTATTTTTATATATACTTTAACCGGACCAATTGGATTTCTGCAGGCAGAAGTCAATTTGGTCTTTTTTAATATAAAAAATAAGGAGTGTTTCAAATGAAAATTGGTTATCAGGGTGTAGAAGGCAGTTACAGTACGCTTGCCTGTGCGGCATTTGCCGGCAGCGAAAAATATACGACGGAAGGTTATATGACGTTTAAACTGCTCGTTGAAGCACTTCTGAACGACGACGTGGATTATATTGCACTGCCCGTTGAAAATTCGACGAGCGGTCCGATTACAAGAACTATCGATCTGATGAAGTATTTGGATGTTAAAGCAGTCAGGGAAGTGTACGTAAAAATCGACCACGCGCTGATATCAAAAAAAACGATTGCACTCGATCAGGTTACAGAAGTTTATTCACATCCGGAAGCACTCGAACAGTGCTATACGTATTTAAGCCAGTATCCGAATATTGAAGTAAAAGAATACAGCGACACAGCAGGCGCAGTACATATGGTTAAAGAATCGGAAGATGACACAATAGCAAGTATTGCCGGCAGTCACGCAGCCGAACTGTACGGCATGAATGTCATCCGTGAAAACATCAGCGACAATCCACTGAACACAACACGCTTCTTAATATTCACGAAAGAACTGAGCGAAAAAACACTGCACGAAAAAACATCATTGTACATTGAATCCGACCACAGCACCGGTTCTTTAAGTGATATTCTGGATATTTTCAAAAGCCACAATATTAACCTGCTCTATCTCATGAGCCGCCCGATACAAAATAAACCATTCTCATACGGGTTCTTTATCGATATCGAAAATGATGTGGACCGGGCGAACTTTGATGCGGCACTGTCAGTGCTCAAAAAAGAAACATCCTATATCAATATACTCGGCAGCTATGAAAAAGGTCAGATTCCGGAGTATGAAGGAGTGATTCAGAATGAAAAATATACTGACAGGTAAAAAACATTTATTTACCCGGATTGCAATCGGGTTTGTCATCGGGATTCTATTTGGGATATTACTGCCTGAATTCTCCCTCAGCATAAAGTTTATCGGAGATATTTATTTAAATATTATTAAAGCAATGATTATACCGATTATTTTTGTCGCCGTTTCAACCGGCATTATTAATATCGCAAGCGGCAGAGACCTCGGCAGGATCGGCTTTAAAAGCATATTTGTATTTGTACTGATGTTCGTTGCCACTGCGGGAATCGGCTTATTAATCTCGTACCTCGTCAGACCTGGAAACCGTATTAACATTGCCGAATCAGGTTACGACGGTGAAGTCACTTCCCCGTCTGTTGACGAATTCTTTATGAACATTATTCCGGACAATCTGTTTATGGCACTTTCTGAAGGCGACATACTTGCAACAATCATTTTTACTGTTGTATTTTCCATTGCAATTGTTGCTGTCGGCAAAGAAGCTGAACCTGTTAAAAGCTTCATAAACAGTCTGTCAAAAGTTATATTTAAAGTATTGGATTACATTATGGAATTAACACCAATCGGTATTATTTCGCTGATGGCCTTCGCTGTTGCAGAATACGGTGCAGGAATATTCTCGGCACTCGGACTTTATATTGTGACTGCTTATGCAGCTTGTATTATCGCATTTATAGCTGTGATGCTGATTCCGGTCTGGCTGTATACAGGAATGTCACCAGTTCAGTTCATGAAAGGAATATATAAAGTCTGGCTCGTGTCACTTGCCACTACAAGCTCAGCAGTTACAATGCCGACGACAATCAGGGTGACTAAAAATGACTTTAAGGTCAGCAACTCAATCACCAGCTTCGTAGTTCCTCTCGGTACAACTATAAACATGGCCGGAGGCGCGATATCGTTCAGCCTTCTGGCTGTATTCGTCTCAGATTTCTACAACCTCCCGCTCGGCGTCGGCCAGATTATCTACCTGGTAGTCATTGCCACTGTTATAAATATGGCTGCACCGGGAATTCCCGGCGGCGGTATCGTGCTTGGAGCTTCATTCCTGACATTACTCGGACTGCCGATTGAATTAATGGGTCCTATAGCAGCTATTTACAGAATTCTTGATATGGCATATACGACGATGAACATTACCGGAGATGCCGCTGCCGCAATTTTAATTGATGAGTCGGAAAAACGGAGAAATAAGAAGACCCGCGTGATGGCAGAAGCGTAAATTGACTATACCCGTTCACAAACAGCAGAGATGCATTAAAGACCATCCGGCAACGGTTTGTTGCCGGATGGTTTTATTTTATTTCTGATATTCCTGTAAAAAAAATCCCTTCTTTTCACTCCACTCTGCGTAGAAAACATCATCGAGATCTGCATTTTCTTCTTCTCTCAGCTTATCGCGGAGCCACGTTTCATCTTTCCCTCTGTTTTTCAATCTTTCGTGTTCAACTTTTCCTGCATCGACAAACAGATATGATAATTCATTCTCAGTATAATCTGTCTCTAGTTCGCTTCGTGTCGGCGGTTCTCCTCCCGCATACTGCATCACGGAGAGTTCCCCGCTCTCTTCAAGTATTGCATACTTCACTTCGCTTAACGAAAACACATCTTTCATTCTGAGCAGCATACGGACTTCATCGACGTCCATATTGTTTTTCTCCATAAGTTTCGCATCGAGACGGCCGTCTTTTATTAGAATTTCCGGATCCCCCTGCGCAGCACTTTTGAATTTTCGGTTTTTCAGCGCAATTTTTTCAAGCACATAAATCAGCAGCGCCCAGAAGAACAATGCAAACACCATTTCGTACACAGGCACCGTTGCATCGTACATCGCTTCTTCAATAATCCCGCCGAGTATCAATGCATAGACGAAATCAAGCGGCGTAATCTGTGCCAGCTCTTTTCGCCCCATCAGCCTGAGAACAATTAACACACCGATTAACCCGGCGGTTAATTTCAGTGCATACATCATCAGATCTTCCATTTTATTCCCTCACTTCTAATAAGTATTAACTTCTATACTCTTTTAGAAATACCCCTGCCCGTTTTATTAAAACAAAATGGCCGGAACGTCGCTGTTCCGGCCATTTATAACATAGCTGATTTATTTCGTTTTAACGAGAATATCTCTTTCATCGACATCTTTAACTTCCGTTTTCAGATAGTATCTGCCTTTCGTCATTGATGCAATGACAATCGTCAGTACCGCTGCCAGCAGTGCTGCAAAAAATGCCGCTGTACTTTGCAGGAATGTACCCATATAGCCAAGTGCCGCAATTGTTCCAAGTAAACTTGAAATAATCAGCGACCAGACACCAACGGGGTTCCATTTATACAAATATTCCTGACGTTCTTCATAGTGTCCCGGCCCGATTTTCATCATGCGTTTAACTACGACAAAATCAGTCACTAAAATAGCTGCCCATGACATCAGGAATACGCCCTGGAATGTTAATGCAGCATCTAAGTGATCCGTAATGCCGCCGAGCATTAGAATCATCGCGATGACACCGGCAACAACTACCCAGAATCTGCGTCCCGGAGTGAATTTTACAACGTTCTCAAAGAAGTTTGATAACGATAAAGAGCTGCTGTAAATGTTTGTAACATTTATGCGCACCTGCGTAAGCATAGTGAACAATGCACCGCCGATACCGAGTAAATGAACGATATATACACCGGGGTTCGGCTCGTTTAAGCGCACACCAAACCAGATTCCAAGTCCGCCCATTACACCGTAACAGAAAATCTGTGGAATAAATCCAATCGCAAATGAACCGCCTTTAATGTGTTCGGGTTTTAAGAAACGCGCATAATCTGATGCAATCAGTGCAGTTAATCCGACAATTCCATGCTGCATTCCAATACACAGTAACAGTGCTGTTCCGCCAATCTGCATACCTTCAGGCATGTAAGTCCAGAACGGAGCATCGTATTGTGACGGTGTCATAAATGACACGGTTATTGCTGCAAAAAGGAATATAAAGAATATCGGCAATGACCATTTTTGTAATTTATCGAGCTGTTTAATTCCAAACCAGTTAAGCGGAATAACAAGAGTTCCAAATACGACTATGAGCAGCCATACCGGAATAACAGGGAAGAATTCGTGTACTGCAAAGACGAGGATCATACCTTCAAGTGCACAGTACATAATAAAGTTGGAAGCATATATTAAAGACGTTAATGACGCACCTATGTATCCGAAGCCTCCGCCCCGCGACATTAAGTTGACGTTCATGCCTGATCTCGCTGAAAGGTAAACAATAACTGTACCCATTACACCGGCAACGACAATTGCATATGCCGCTGAAATCAGAGCGTTAATTGCACCGAACTGCAGTGCCATCACACTTCCTATCTGGAAGTAGAATATTGCTGTAGCAATACCAAAAGTAATATTTGTTATACTGAGCCATCCCATTTTACGTTCGTTATATGGAACTTTAGATAATGAGTGGTCACTCTCGGTCGTTTCAATCTGATGATCTGCTGTTTCCTCAGACCTCATAATTATCCTCTCCAATCTTATGAAACTTTATATTAAGACGACTTTTACACTATACACTGTTTTCACCGTCAAATCAATCCCAACTGTATCTTATTACACTTTATAGTCGACATAACATGTAGATTAACAATAAAAATGAAAGTATACTTTATATATCTAAATTGAAATTTAATTTCAAATATAGAAGTTTTAGTGAAATTTATCACTTGTTTTAAATCTGTACAAACGTAAAGAAACCCTTGTCATCATTCGTTTTTGATAACAAAGGGTTCCAATGAAATTTATTGATATTCCGTACCTTCAGAGTATTCATTTTGTGCATTCCACAGTAAATACTCATCTATACCGTTATCTTTTAATGCCTGAATTTGAGCTTCCACTTCCGGTGCATTATACTCGATATAATTACCCGGTCCGAGATCACCTGCCGTAAAGTCCTGAATCCACGGCCTTGATTCGGGCGGTTCCTCGAGCACACCGAGCACTTCGTTTTCCACTTTCATATACTGATCCACCACTGCATACGGTTCTGTATCAGGTGCTGCGATATCAAATGAATAGGCACCCCAGTGAGACGGATAAATCATCGATGAGATAATATCCACATTATCTGCAATCTGTGAGAAATTCTGCCCGATGCCCGGTGCTTCACGCTGCGTTGCGGCATAGCCGAACACATCGACGGAGACGTCCACATCATACGGCTTCAGCTGCTCACTGGCATACGCTACAAAATCAGTTACAGCATTCACTCTCTGCTGAACTTCATCTGCTTCAGTATTGGCATATTCCCCAAAATCATATGTCAGACCGGACGAGAGCGTATCAAATGATTCCGGAAATCTCACGTAGTCAAACTGAATTTCCTTGAATCCGAGTTTTGCCGCTTCAATTGCCACATCCACATTATAGTCCCAGACTTCCTTTAGAAACGGATTGACGAAACTTTCCCCGCTGCCATTCTGCCAGACCGAACCGTCAGGATTCAGGTACGATAAATCCGGCCTTTCCATTGCAAGTCTTGAATCTTTGAAAACAACGATTCGTGCAATCGGGTAAATTTCATTCTCCTCCATCGTCGTCATGAGCGCCTTTGGATCGACGTAATCATACATATGATTACGTACAATATCATTATCCACATCGAGCGGCATCATAATATCACCGATATCTTCCTTAACGTCGATTACCATTGAATTTAAACCTGTATTGTTAACAAGGTCAATCAACTCCGGCATCCGTTCTCCACCTGCTGAATAGGCTGTGACATAAATGCCTTTCACCCCTTCTTCCGGGTACGGAATATCCACACCGGACTGGTACTGAAAGACAGGTGCAGTGTCTTCATGAACAGCATACAGCGGACTGTCATTTAAATTTAGTGCTGTTTCCTGACTTTCGGTTTCTGTCTGCTGTTCTTCAGTGTCTCCGGCGGTCTTTCCAGCCGTACCGGTGTCATCTCCGCCCATCTCCGCTCTGATTGCCAGTGCAAGAAGGAAAAATAACACAGCCAGTATGCCGCCTACCATAATTAAAAAATTTTTTGTACTCATTCAGCCACCCCGCCTTCCCGGTCGATTGACGCCGGATCAATAAGCGTGTAATCCTTGTCTCTCAATCCATTGACTATATCCGCCAGTGCGCTGCTCGTCCACGTACGGTCGTGCATTAACAGATTGGCTCCGTTTCCAAGCATTTCAGTATTGACCATAATTTCAGCCAGTGCTGCCGACTCCTGATATTCCGGTTCCCAGTCAAAGCCGTATGTTCAGTTCATAACGGTCATACCTTCTTCTTCAGCAATCTCTATCGATGCTTCACTGTTGACCCCGAACGGTGCACGGAAAAACACCGGCCGCTCCCCTGTGACTTCCTCTATCAGATCGTTCGTGTCCACAATTTCAAGTGCTGTATCTTCCGGTGTCAGCTGCTGCAGATTAAAGTGATTATAAGTATGATTGCCAATCTCAAAACCAAGTTCATATATTTCTTTCAGCTTCTCCTGTCCTTCTCCCGATTCGATTAACATACCGTTAACGAAAAATATGGCAGGGGCATCGAGTTCTTTTAAAGTATGGGCCATTTCAACGGCACTTTCATCCGGCGCATCATCTATCGTAATCAGTACCGCTGCCGGATCGGCATTATCTGATGACGGTACAATTTGAGACGTGCCGGGGTCAACCGTATACAGCAGTTCAGTTTCACCCTCCGCTGCTGCATCAGAATCCGACTGCACCGCTCCTTCACCCTGCGTCTCTTCGCCCAGTGCATATTTCACTTCATTGCCTGCACTCTCAAATGCCTGCAGCTGTTCATTTACCGCGCCGTAATGCCCCTTAACTTCATCATGAAGTGTATTAATTTCATCCATGCCGTCACGCATAGTATTATAGTCGGCATCCCCGCCGCCAAGTGCTTCAAAAAAAGATGTTTCTGCACTGCTGATATCGGCGTAACCTTCGCGGATACTCTTTATGCTCTTTTCAAGCTGCTCCGCACTGTCCGCCAGTTTCTGAGTCTGCTCTTTTGTCAATTCTTCACTTTCACTGACATCGGCAGAAACAAATTCCTCAGACATTCCTGTAAGCTCTTCTTCAGTTTCCGACAGACCGGCCGCCAGATCTTTACGTTCTTTCAAGTTCTCATACAGCGGCGATTTACTATCTTTAAAATCTGCCAGTTCTTCATCCGTTACCGCCTCATTGAACAGGACGGTCATTTCAGCTTCACGATCAATAATACTCTGAATAGCTTCTGTCAGTGCAGGTGCAGTATCCTCTTCAAATGTTTCAATATTCGATAATACTTTACCTTCCGGGCTCCCGCATGCACCAAGTGCAAACACTGCCGCAATAAACAGCGCTGATATTATGTATCTCTTCATCGTTAACACCCCAATCCAAATTTCATGTATTAAAATATATATCCATCAAAAAAAGGGCAACTCCATATAATGAAGTTACCCTGTCAGCCGTAAATAATGCATATTTTACATTTTTTCATTTGGTATCCGATTCAATGCTGAGACTGCAGTAAACCCCTGCAATGAATATTATAAAAACAGCAGGATATACAATAAAGTTATACTCTGCCGGAATAATCCAGCCTACACTGAACATAAGCAGTGTCGCTGTCAGGAATAGAAAGATTGCAGCCTTTTTCATCTATTCGTTATCCTCAGTTATCCACACCGTCTTATCTTCGAACGGAATACGTTTCGGTTCCGGATTTTTCTTCATATCCGATTCCCCGACAAAGATGACACCGAGTATTTCCTCTTCTTCAGTCAGATTAAAGTACTGTTTAACAGGCTCGGCATAATATGCCGGACCGCTCTTCCAAATTGCGCCAAGACCCATGCCGTGCGCTTCGAGAAGTATATTCTGAACTGCAGCGGAAACCGCTGAAACATCTTCAATATAAATTGCTTTTTCATTGCCTTCCTGAGGGCTGAGTGCCACAACAATTGCTGTCGGTGCGATTAACGGTTTTGAGCTGAGCTTTTTAATACGTTTTTGACCGGCTTCACTGTCCGGATCATCGACACGTGTTTTCGCCCATCCGGCGAGAACACGTGATAATGGCAGACGTCCATCCCCCTGCAGTACGAAGAACTTCCACGGTTCAGTATGGTGATGGTTCGGTGCCATAATTGCTGCCTGCAGCAGCTGTTCAACCGTTTCTTTACTTACAGGTTCTATATCTTTAAATATTTTTACACTGCGCCTTGTTTGTATTGCTTCACTTATGTTCATTTAATTTCTTCCTCCGTATTTTTCAGCCTGTCTTCTATCCAGCTGATAATAGTCCTGAAGATCTCTTCCTTCATCGTAAATTCGTTAAATATTTCATGTTCCAGTTCAGGATAAATAATCAGTTGCTTATCCTCTGAAGAAATTTCCTCATGGAACTGTTCGGAATCGAGACTTGCCACGAGACCGTCATTTTCACCGTGCAGAATCAGCACCGGATCTTTAAAGTCTCCCGCTTCAAGCTTCAGATACTCAATCCCTTTTTCAACCGTTCTGATCAGTCCGATTGAGATTTCCTTTTTGTTCAGTGCATCCTCAACATAGTGTTTCAGGACGATTTTCGTGCTGCACAGCCCTTCGCCAAGTTCATTTTTAATATAATCGTTGCTGTCGAGACCGACAGGCACTCCGGCAAAGAGTTCGTGATTGTAGCGCGTCAGTGCCCCTGACGTAATATAGCCGTCAATTTTACGCGGATATTTTGTTCCGTATAACGCAGCTGCATAACCGCCCATGCTGTGACCGATTACAAATAACTGCTGGTTCGGGAGATGTTTTTTCGTATAAAGTACGATTGCTCCGAGATCATCTGTAATCTCGTCCATATTAGAGTAAAATGTATTCTCTCCGGAAGAATGACCGTGACCCCGCTGATCGTAACGGATTACGTTAAAACCGTTTCTGAGCAGTGTACCAGCGATATCGTCGTATCGTCCAAGATGCTCTGCAAGTCCGTGGACAATAATGATTGTCGCTTTTGCTTCTTCAGGTACTTCTGTCGTCTGTACTTTCGTATAAAGCAGTGTACTGTCTTTCGACTCAATGTATTTTACAAATGACATAATCATCACTCCAATCTCTGTTACTTGAAATTATAACCTTTCCTTCATGAAATTGCATATCTTAAAGGGTTAATATATCATTGAGAAAAATACTAATTTATAAAGGTGCTATTATGACCAATCAGAAAAAATACATTCTCTCGTTCATATGCGGGTTCCTTTTATACCTCATTATGTTCGTCGCATTAATCTACTTTAATTTTATTTACTATACGACGGGATTCTTCGCTTTTGTCATTTTTGCGTTCGTTGCTTCAGTACTGTTCAGAACACTGGCAAATAAATTTGCAAAAGAAGGCGACCGTCCTGATTTATATTATATGATTTTTATCGGCAGCTTCGTTGTTCCGACGCTGATACATATGATTTTCTTTATTTAATTTCAAGCATTTCCGAGAGCAAAAAACGTCCTTTTCCCAATCGGGAAAAGGACGTTTTTTTATACAGCTGTACATCATTACTTTATGCATTAGCTTTTAATTTGTTTGCAATCAGTTCAAGAATAATTGCCACAACAAGAATAATCAGTGTAATTGCTCCTACTTCCTGCATATCGTAATAGAACGAGCTCGCCATGAACAGTTCATATCCGATACCGCCTGCTCCTGCTGCTGCACCCATCGCCACAGCGACCCCGAAATTGATTTCAAATCTCAAAAATGTCCATGAGATTAAAAAGCTTTTCGTCTGCGGCACAACAACCTGGAACAGAATATGTGAATAACTCGATCCCGTCGCACGTAGAGCTTCAATTTTCCCCTCATCCACTTCTTCAAAAGCTTCCGAATACGCCTTAACGAGATACGCAATCGAATGGAAAATCATCCCGATAACCGCAGCCACTGCACCAAGTCCTGCTGCAATCGCAAAAATTAATACCCACAGCACTGTCGGAACAGCACGTACGACTGTTATAAATCCTTTTATCGTGTTACTGATCCACGGTTTCGATAAGTTCACTGCAGTACCAAAAGCAAGAAACAGCGATATCACCGCACCTAGAATTGTCGCTAAAAATGCGAGTGACAGCGTGACTGTCACCTGCCATAAAGCACTCGTCCACGTCGTGTTGTTTAAACTGGGAGATAAAAACATCTGTCCGAGGTTATCGATCGTCATTGGAATCGCATGTGCGAGATCGAGACCTGTGTAATCCATCAGGAAAAAACCGATTACCGTAAATATTAAAGAACCGATTAGCAGACCTTTCAGTACCCTCTGTCCTCTGTTCGGTTTGGAGACCTTAATACCGCCATTTTTATTATATTCAACGACTGTACTCATTATAAAATCTCCCTTCTGATAATATTCGATAATGCTTCAATTACAAGCACCGCAATGACAATAGCCAGTGTAATCAGCGTCACCATTTCATAGTTCAGCTGTTTATAATACAGGTCGAATAAGTAACCGATACCTGTACCTGTCAGCAGTCCGACAAGCGTTGCACTGCGGATATTCGTTTCAATCATAAAGAGTATCCAGCTGAACATCTGCGGCATGCTGTCCGGCAGCACAGCTTTAAAAATCGTGTGCCAGTAGGTGGCACCTGTCGCTTGTAATGCTTCAACAGAATCCTCACTGCCCTCATCGATTGTTTCAAGAAATGCTCTGACTAAAAATCCGAATGATCCGAAGAATAACGCAAGGAATCCGGTCATGGAGTTCGTTCCGAAACTGATGACTAAAATCAGCGCCCACGCCACAACGGGAATGTTACGGGAAATTGAGGCGATGATTTTAGCTGCGTACATCAGCGGCTTATTAATATAAGTCAGTTTTGAACCGAACAACGCAAAGACCACTGCGAATACCGCAGCAGTTGTCGTCGACACGATTGAAATTAAAATCGTTTCCCATAAGAGTCTGAGAACACTGCCGAGGTTTGATAAAGTTGATGCCGAAAACCACATATTGCTCGCCATCCATGACATCGCAGCAGGAATCGACATAATTCCTTCAATATGACTGTATTCAGTTATGTAGCCTGCAAGCATAATCAACCCGACAATAATGACGACTGTCAGCAGCAGGTATAAATTTTTCTTTTGAATAATTGTAATTTCGTTTGGATGAACTGTACTTGTTTTATTCATCATTACTCACCTACTCCATAATTAAATCATCAAAGTCTGTACCGTAAACTGACTGAATGACTTCCCTGTCAATCTCTGTCGGATGACCGTTAAAGACTACTTCACCGCTGTTTAAGCCGATAATTCTGTCTGAATAATTTTTCGCTACATCCACCTGGTGCAGGTTAACGATAACAGTGATACCTTTTTCGCTGCAGATTTTTCTCAGATGCTCCATAATAACCCTCGATGAACCCGGGTCAAGTGATGCAATCGGTTCATCGCATAAAATAATTTTCGGCTTCTGGACTAACGCACGCGCAATACCGACACGCTGCTTCTGTCCCCCGGACAGCTCGTCACAGCGTTTGTAAATGTGATCTTCGATACCGAGCTCGGTAATTATATCCAGTGCTTCTTCTTTTTCCGATTCGGTATACAACGAGAAAATCCCCTGCAGACTGTTTTTATATCCCAGTGTACCGTGCAGTACGTTTTCATATACAGACAACCGGTCCACCAGATTATAATGCTGGAAAATCATGCCGATATTTGTTCTCATACGGCGCAGTTCGCGTCCTTTAACACTGGTAATGTCTTCATTATTAAATGTGATTTTTCCGGAAGTCGGCTCTATCATGCGGTTGATGGAACGAAGAAGTGTTGATTTACCGGCTCCGGACGGTCCGATAATCGACAGCAGCTCACCCTGTTTTATTTCGAAATTGACATCTTTCAGCACTGATTTACCTTTTGAATATTCCTTATTCAGATTTTCAATCGACATAATGACAGGCATTTCTCTGACTTCTTCTTTAGTCGCAGTCTCTACTTCCCCGCCTGTAATTTCAATATCTTCATCGAATGAAATGAGTACCTCTTCTGCTTCCTTTTGATAAAAGTCCGTCCTTGTTTCCTTAACTTCCTTTACTTTGTTGTCCACCACCATGGATATTGCCTCCTATATTAAAAAGAGGGGAATCCCCTCTTCGTTTAAAAATATTTAATGCTGTAAAGTTATTTCTACAGCTGATTAATTGCTCAGTTCTCTGATTGGATCGAACCACTCATCTTCAACAACTACGAAGCGCTCATCTGCTGATTTAGTGAATAAGCCGCCTTCTTCAGCATCTTCAGGTACGAAGATTTTTTCATTGTTCGCCACTTCGTCCGATGAAAATACTTCCTGGATTTCCTTAACAGTGTCAGCACCAAGAGTACTTTCGTTAGCGATAAACGGTGCATTCAGTACCGGTGTTGCTGAAATGATTCCAAACTGCTCTCCTGCAAGGTTCGAGAATGGATCCGCTGCACCTTCAGACACTTCGTAAATCGCTCCAGGTGTGTTTTCTTCACCTTCTGCCAGTTCAACGTAGTTCTCAAGACATGTGTCACAGAAAGCTGCAAGCTCAGCTCTTTCATTAATTAAGTTCACTGCAGAGCCCTGGTGCGTATTTCCGAACATAACCTGTTCAAAGAAACGGCCGCTTTCTGCAAGGTCTTCCTCAGTTAAGTCAGCATACTCTTCTGTTTCAGTGAAGTGACTCAGAATCGTTGCAGTTGGAACTCTGAAACCTGATGTCGATGAAGTTGAAACGAATGAGAAATTCGTGCCGGGGAATTTATCGATTGAATATTCACCGTCGCCTGTTTCAAACTTCTCCATGTTATCCACCTGTGTAGCAAACCAGCTGTAGTACAATGCGTCTTCTTCAGTTCCTGACGGCCCTGACGGCACTACTAACGGAACAATATTATCGTTGCGGTTTTTCGCCTGTATGTATCCTTCTGCACCTGTAAATGCCAGGTCAGCGTTATCATTAACAATGCTCTCTATTGCGATTGCATAGTCAGTAGTCAATTCATGCTCCACTTCTCTGCCTGTAGTTTCTTCTAAAATTGCACCGATTTCCTCACGTGCATCAGCAAGCTCACTGCCTGATTCGTTAGGGTACCAGACAACACTCAGAGGCTCGTCGCTGTTTTCAGCTGCATCAGCTGATCCGCTCTCTGCCTGTGGGTCTTCTTCTCCGCCGCATGCTGCAAGTGCCAGTACAAAAGCTGAACCAAGAAAAACATTGAATAACTTTTTCATTTTCAAACTCCTTAAATTTTATTTACAAGACTAATTTAAAATCATTCCAGGGCTATAGTAAATGCGATTTACAACTACTTAACACATGTTTATGCTATCTAAATAAACCGGCTGTCTCTTTTAACAATTCACTGTCTATACCAATTTCAACAGTATTGCCAAAATCACCGTGAAAGTCCGAACCTCCCGTAATAAAAAATCCATACTTTTCAGTCAGTGCATCTATTCTTTCTAAATCTGCCTCACTGTGATCCGGATGATACTTCTCCAGACCGTCAATCAGCTGATAGCTGTCGTCAATCAGTTCATAACTGTTCAGCTGGCCGGGATGTGCAATAACAGTCAATCCGCCGTCCTGTTTAATCGCTTTAAGTGCATCCGCATAGTCGATATACTCAATATCCCCTGCCGCCGGACCGCTGTTTTTAAACAGTGTGCGATACTTCGTCGTATACTTCGGACACGTATAATGGTCATCGCATATCGCATGCATTATATGCTGCTTGTAAATGACACCGAGCGGCCCCGCAGTCTTCTTCACTTCTTCAATATCAACATCAATACCGTACGCTTCTATCTTTCTTATCTGTTCCAGTGAATGTTTATGTCGTTTTTCGAGGAGCGGCTCCGTTAATTTTTTAATATTCGGTGCATCCGGGTCATAGTTGTAGCCGAGTACATGAACTTTTCGGTTCCTTTTAAAGTCATAAGCAGAAATCTCTATGCCGGGAATCAGCTGAATTCCAAGTTTTTTTGCGTAAGGCAGCGCTTCAATATATGTCATATTTGTGTCATGGTCGACGAAGCTTAACATTTCAATGCTGCGTTTTTTTGCCAGATCCAGCACTTTATTTACATTATCTTTACCATCGGAAAAGTTACTGTGCACATGCAGATCTATTTTGCTGTTCATATTGCCCGTTCCTCCAAAGTTTTCGTATTCATGTCGTACACTTTATTACAGAGTCCGTCCATAAATTCAAGGTCATGAAAGATGCCGATTAATGTCGTACCGTTATCGATAAGCTTTGAGATTGTTTCCCTGACTTTCAGTTTTGACTGTTCGTCAAGTGATGCTGTCGGTTCATCGAGCAGCAGCAGACGCGGATTTTTTACGACCGCACAGGCGATATTTAAACGCAGTTTTTCACCGCCGCTGAACGTATTCGGATAGTTGTGCCACAGTGCTTTTGGTATGTCGAAATGTTCAAGTGTTTCTTCTGCTGTTTTTGCTGCAGTGTCTTTATCGATGCCCATTTCAAGCATTGAATTGATGACAAGTTCGAGTGTAGTCGTACGCGGCATCACTTTTAAAAACTGCGATACATAACCGATTTCTCGTGTACGGAGACTGATCAGTGAACGATCTGATATTTTGTGAAGATCGACATCGCCGTATCTGTCAGAGTCGTAGTGTACACTGCCTGTCGTCGGCTTATAAGTGCCGTAAATACTTTTTAAAATCGTTGACTTGCCGCTGCCGCTCTCACCGACAATGCCGAGAAATTCACCTTTTGCCACATTGAATGAGATGCCCTGTACCGCTTCTCTCGTCTGATCCAGATGATGAATCGTAAATGATTTACTGAAATCATTAATAGTAATCATGAGGTTCCTCCTAATCGATTCTGTAATGATACCGGCTGACTACTTTTCCGTTAACAATGCATTCTGTAATCGTCGGATAATCGTCAAACAGTCTGATAATGTTTAAGTCCGCTTTCTTGCCCGGTTCAATCGAACCGATTTCGTCATCCATATTTACCGCCCTGGCAGGGTTTAATGTAATCAGATTAAAACCGTCAACGAGCGGGTACTCCGCTTCTCTGTGAAGCTTAAATACCGAGTGCAGCATTGCCGCCGGGTAGTAATCACTGCATAAGATTGAAATGCAGCCCTCCATAATTGCATCTTTTGCATTTAAGTTGCCGGAATGCGAGCCGCCGAGCATAATATTCGGTGCACCAGCAAGCGTCGACATGCCTTTACCATCCGCATATTTGGCAACTTCCATCGTGATGGGGAACTCGCTGATAGTCGTCTTCAGCGTTTCATTGAAATCAATTTTCTCCGTCGCATCATCGTCGTGTGAAGCGACCGCAACACCTTTTGCTCTCGCCAGTTCAGAGAGTTCTTCCATTTCTTCAACTGACAGTCTCGACATTTTTTTCTTCACTGCAATCTGTGCATTAATTTCATCGTCCGACAGATCCCGGTAACCTTTCATCGTATGACGGTAGTTTTCAATATCGCGATACTGCCCCTGCCCCGGTGTGTGATCCATAAAACTGAGCAGATGAATCCGGTCCTGCTGAATGTGCTCTTTAATCGCCGGCAGCATTTCCACAGCATCCAGTTCAAAACGCGCATGCATACGGTGCCTGATTAAATGCTTTTCAGTATGTGTACGGTGAATTGCATGAATCAGCTTATCGACATTCTCGGGCTGCCTGACAGGTTTATGGCCGAATAAATCTTCTTTATAAATCGACAGTGAATGGAACATCGTTGTAATTCCGTGTGAGCTTAAAATTCTTTCCGATTCTTTAATGCCGATATTAAAGTCCATAATAGTCGTCGGACGCGGCGCAATAATACCTTCTATATAGTCAGAATGAATATCGATAAATCCAGCTGTCACGTAGCCGCCTTTGGCATCGATGACTTTCTCGTAATCTCCTGTATTCACTTCGCTCATCGGGATTAGTTTTTCTATTCTTTCGCCGTCGATAACGACTGCGAAATCATTAAGTATTTCCGTTGCCGTAATAACGCTGCTGTTTATAATTATCAAAATAAGTCACCTCTTAAAGAATTGAGTACACAAGCTGCTGTGTGTATTTATGCTGCGGGTCTTCCAGTATCTGATCGGTAATGCCATGCTCAATCACTTCCCCATCGAGCATAACCATCGTGCGGTCGCAGAGCATGCGGATAATCGCAAGGTCGTGTGAGACGACAATCATGCTGACACCCATGTCGCGCTGAATTTCCTTAATCAGTTCCAGCACATCGGCCTGAACTGATAAATCCAGTCCTGTTGTGACTTCATCAAGCAGTAAAATCGGAGGATAGTTCGACAGTGCTTTTGCAATTTGCACACGCTGCTGCATCCCGCCCGAAAAGTTTTTCGGTGCCTCGTATTTACGGCTCAGTGCAATTTTTACTTTCCCGAGGAAGTGATCCCCGCGGTCCGTCATTTCTCCGACATTACGGTTGCCGCTCGCAATCAGTTTTTCAGCAATGTTCGTTACCGATGAAAAATCCATCTTCAGGCCAAGTATCGGATTCTGGTATACCATCCCGAGCTGTTCATTTCTAATCTGTCTTTTTTTCTGGCTCGAGACGTTAAAAACATTACCTTCCACCGTACCGTCTTCCGGCAGTATATAATTACCGGACGTTGCATCCTGGTCAAAGTACAGCATCTTCATCAACGTACTTTTCCCGCTGCCGCTTTCTCCGACGATGCCGAGAATTTCACCTTTGTATAAATCAAATGAAGTATTTCTGACCGCATAAACGGTATGACAGTGCGGACACATATTTTTCTGCAGTTTAAAATTTTCATCCTTGCAGTATTCACAGCCGCTGCCGAATTGTTTCGATAAATCTCTGATCGACAGCACTACATCATCAATTGCCGGCATGTTGTACAGCCTCCTCGTTCAGCTTCTCAAGCATGTAGCTTGTATCATTTGTTACATAATATGTTTCTCCTGTTGCCTCGTCCTGCAGTTCATCCATATAGACGCCTGTCAGTCCTGATTCACGGCATACTTTATCGCTGAAGTCTTCCACTTCAAACGGATAATCTTCAAATGCCAGTGACTCCACTTTCGTGTACGGCGGTACAGCGTGAATTTTCTTCTCGCGGCCTGCACCTAAAAGAATCAGTCCTTCATTAAAGTTCATTTTCGGGTTATCAAATCTCGGTATCGGACTGGGTGCCATGACGTAGCGGTCGTTCACCATAACCGGATAGTCCGCATCATCCGTAATATGTCCGAACTTCATAATCTGCTCGAACAGTTTTATAAACGCCCCGCTGTATTCTTTGTCACCGTGCAGCATCTTCGTTTTTCTTTCACTGTGCTCAACAGCTCTCAACGGTTCCGGCTGCGGTACCTGCAGCACTAAAACCTGAAACGGCTTTAGCGGTACTTCCGGAATACGGTGGCGCGACTGAATCAGCGTCGCTTCTGCTGTATGAATCGTGTCTTTCACACCGGTCGTATTCTGTACGAGATTTCTGATGTTTACCGCGTTGACCGACTCATCAGAACCCTGGTCGATAACTTTCAGCGTATCTTCCCGGCCGACGAGCGACAGTGTCAGCTGCAGACCGCCGGTTCCCCAGCCCCGTGCAATCGGCAGTTCACGTGACGCGAACGGTACCTGATAACCCGGAATGGCGATTGCTTTTAACGTTTTTCTGCGGATTTCCTTTTTCGAGTGTTCATCTAAAAATGCAAAGTTCTGGCTCACTGCTGTTCCTCCTTACTTTGACGCATACGGTCAAGTTTCGACTGGAATGTTACATAGTGCGGCAGTTTCAGGTGCGAAATGAATCCTGTCGATTCAACCGAATCAATATGATAAAGTACGAATTCATCATCGCTTGTCGCTACACCCGGCACCGGATGCTCCAGACTGTAGTCCAGCACACTCATGGCGATTGCTTTCGTTTCGTTTTGTCCGAAGACGAGACCGTAGCCGATTTTAATCATGAGATCTTTGTCGCCTGCGTCCGACTCATCTTCCTCGAGGTCCGGCATAAATGCATCGATTTCCGTCACTTCAAAGTCACCGATAAAATATTCACCGTAATCATCGTCCGGATCAATATGAACCGGCTGTTGACCGACGCGGCATTCTCCGATATTCGGGTGGGCCGAAATACCGTAACCCCGGATTTCAGCGTAGCCAAGTGACGTTACAGCACCTGTCTGACCGCGCGTTAATGCCTGCAGACGCTGACTTCTCGTACTCGGGTATTCGATTGCTTTTTTCGTAATATCATCCGGTTCATCATTGTTTTCTTCTTCTCTCACGAACAACCCTTCATCTTCCAGATAGTCGATAACTTTCGGCAGTTTATCGAGTTCGTAATTGAACGGCACTTCCTTGTACTCAATCGTTTCGCTGGGTCCATATGCGAGAGTTTTCAGCTGGTCGTCCAGGAGACGGTGTGTGAAATCCGGTGACGCCCCTAAAATCTGGCCGCCCGGAATATCTTTAAAGCTCGCCGATACTCTCCGTTCCACAAACATTTCACGCGTATCAGTCACCGTTGAATAATACAGCCTCGGCAGCGTCGAACGGTGGGCACGCATCAAAAATACCGCTTCCTCCATGTTGCCTTCCGCCTGTTTAACCGCGAGTGCCGCGGTGTCTCTGTCGTAAAAGCTCGCTTCACTCATTACCTGGTTGATCAGCTGGCGCATATTCGTCTTAATATTTTCCACTTCAATATCTCTGCCGTCTTCGAGCCTTCTGTTTTTATACAGAATGACAGAGTTGTTAATCGCATGCGCGCCGCCTTTTACCGCAACGTAACCCATTTACCGCACCTCCACTTTCGTCGTTCTCGGAATAATTACCGTGTTGTTATGTTTATCCGTCAGAATCAGATCAATGCCGAGCGGGAACTCTTTACAAATGTCATTGCGCAGTTTTATCCAGTGACTGTCGAGCGACAGACTGACCTTCGTTTCCGTTTTGATGCCGGGACCTCTCAAACTGTAAAGCGTTCCTTCACCAACCGTTTCAACATCGATGATTAGTGTCGCTGATTTTTCTGGAGAAATTAAAATCCCTTTCATTACTTCCGTAAAGTACTCATCCTTTAAGTCCGCTTCTTTTGTCACGATAAAATCTGCAGTTGTGTGATCTTTATTCGGGATGGCCCCTGTTAAAACTTTCAGCTCTTTTCTCATCGTTTTATCTTTCGAGAAAAATGAAATTTCATTATCGAACAGCGTCATCGCTGTGAGCAGTGCAGCGTCGCTGAAATCCGAATAGTTTTTCACATCTTCAGCAATGTTTTCAATATGTCCCGGGCGGCTCGATGCGTTCACGAGCTGACGGTATACCTGCTGTGTTGTATGTACGATTGTTTTCACCGGAATCCTCCTAGTCGTTCATCATTTCGAAACTGACTTTAGTCTGTAATATTTTCTCTGTGCGTTCTGCAATTGATTTTGCTTCAATATCTTTAAGCGAATTTAAAATGTCATTCAATTCCGCTGTAAATTTCTCCAGTTTAAAACTTAAGTCGATAAAAGCCATTGCCTCCGACAATTCGGGGTCGGTACCTTTAACGAGTCCGAGCCCTACAGTTGAGCCATGTCTTATTTTAGATTCGGTCACCAGCACCTCACCCATGTAAAATAAAGTATTTCTGGCATGCTCCCTCGTTTTCACCATTACGAGCCCTTCTTCAGGTTCACTGATAATGTCGAATTCTAGAGAATCTTTGAATCTGTTGTAAAATTCGAGTGCTTCGAATCTGCCGTACTTTGCGAAAATGCGTGTCCATTGTTTTCTGTGCATGTCACAACCTCCTTATGACTTAATCCTAACTTGTTGCCAAGTTCATTATGATTAAGTGTTGGTAAAGGTATGTAAATGTTGGGTTGAAATATGTTTGGGATTGGTTAAGGCGGTGGATTGTTGGGGTGTGGTTGTGGGCGGGGGTGTGCGATTTACAACGGCGGCTGCCCGTTGTCATCCGGGGGCACGCGGTTCACAACACCGCTTCACCGTTGTCATCCGGGGGCGCGCGGTTCACAACACCGCTTCACCGTTGTCATCCGGGGGCGCGCGGTTCACAACACCGCTTCACCGTTGTCATCCAGGGGCGCGCGGTTCACAACACCGCTTCACCGTTGTCATCCGGGGGCGCGCGGTTCACAACACCACTTCACCGTTGTCATCCGGGGGCGCGCGGTTCACAACACCGCTTCACCGTTGTCATCCGAAACCGCGCGGTTCACAACACCACTTCACCGTTGTCATCCGAAACCGCGCGCCTCAACACCCCCCAAAAAACAAAAAAGACCGGAACGCAAAGTTCCGGTCTTCCATAATAGAATAACATCCATCTAGTCTTCATCTGACAGCTGGTGTTTAAACAGATCACTTCTATATAATATTTTCACTCTCTCGAGACAGTCATTCGTTTCCTTATCGTAAGTATCCGTTTCAAAAACGAGCAGCGGCACAAGTTCACTGCAGGTCAGTAGCTTCATTTCTTCCAGTGTCGGAAATTGTGCTGATAAAATGCGGTCTCTGCTTCTTAACTGTTCATACCCCGAAGTTTTAAAATAAGTATACACCGATGTCAGATTATCCTTCTCTTCATATATATGCGGAAACATGTCTTCACGAATATATGAAATATGAATCGCGCATGGTACCCCGTTCACAATTCTCAGCCTCGATACTTTAAAAATTTTCACATCTTCATTAAGTTCAAGCACCTTTCGGTATTGCACCTGCTCTTTATCGTCTGCGTAATCGGCGTAAATTACACGGCTTTCGTACGGAATGCCCTGTTCTTTCATTTTTTCCGAAAAGCTGGTCGTTCCCGTAATTAAAAACTCCACCGCCGGCAGCGGCTCATTTACAAAACGTCCGACGCCCTGTCTGCCGTACACAATACCCATCTTTTCAAGCTGGACAAGTGCGTTTCGCGCATCGATACGCTTCGCACCATAATTTTCCGCCAGTTCATTTTCGCTCGGCAATTTATCTCCGGGGACCAGTTCACCGTTTAGAATCATTTCATGTACTTTACTTCTGATTAAAGTTTCTTTTGAAATTACATTACTATCCAGGGACATAGTTAATTCTCCTTATTACACGATAAATTCATTATACACTCAAGGCTAAATCCATACTAATCATATCGATAACCGAACGTTTGAAACATTTTCATTCTTTGAAAACGCTTTTCAGGAACTTTTTGAAAAAATATTGTTGATAAGTTCGTTATTTCTGTTAATATAAATACATTCACAAACTTACACTGAAAAAGGAGCACTCATAATGGACTTGTTAAAAAATAAAATTTTATCTGAAGGTATCGCTCTTTCGGATAACGTATTAAAGGTAGATAAATTTTTAAATCATCAGATCGATCCTGAATTAATGGTGGAGATCGGTAAAGAATTCTACGAGAGATTCAAGGATGACAAGATTACAAAAGTACTGACACTGGAATCTTCAGGTATTGCACCTGCTGTAATGACTGCACTGAACTTCAACGTCCCTGCAGTCTTTGCCCGTAAAAGAAAATCACTGACTTTTACCAATGATTTATTATCTGCACAAGTCTTTTCATATACAAAACAGGAAACGAACATGATCAGTGTTTCAAATCAGTTCATCAAGCCCGGCGATAACATTTTAATTATAGATGATTTCCTTGCGAACGGCGAAGCTGCCGCTGCGCTGATCAGCATCGTTGAACAGGCAGATGCAAGAGTTGCCGGACTTGGCATCGTAATTGAAAAATCATTCCAGAGCGGCGCATCTATTCTTAAAAGTAAGAACTACCGCGTCGAATCCCTGGCACGTGTCCAGTCTCTGACAGACGGCACAATTACTTTCGTTGAGGATGCAGAATAATGCAGGAACATAATCCGTCCAATACAAAAGACTTTTCCCTCGGGCTGCAGCACGTCCTTGCAATGTACGCCGGTGCGGTAATCGTACCGCTTATCGTAGGTAACGCAATCGGCCTGACACCGGCCCAGCTGACGTACTTAATCGCTATCGATATTATGATGTGCGGTGTCGCAACGATTCTCCAGGTTTGGAAGAATAAGTTCTCCGGTATCGGACTTCCGGTTGTTCTCGGATGTACGTTCACCGCCGTCGGACCGATCATCAACATTGCGAATACATACAGCATCGAATCCGTATACGGTTCAATTTTAGTGTCGGGGCTAATCGTCGTACTGATCGCTTCGTTTTTCAGTAAATTAATCCGCTTCTTCCCGCCTGTGGTTACAGGTACGGTCGTTACTGTTATTGGTATCACTCTGATACCTGTGGCGATAAACGACCTTGCCGGCGGTCAGGGTGCCGAAGATTTCGGTTCACCTGTTAATTTGTTTTTAGGTTTTTCAACGTTAATTATTATTTTAATCATTTTAAAATTTGCTAAAGGATTCCTGGGCTCGATTGCGATTTTAACGGGAATCATTTTCGGAACGGTTATCGGTGCATTTTTCGGACAGGTGGACTTTACTCCTGTTGCTGAAGCATCGTGGCTGCACCTGCCTCAGGTATTTTACTTCGGCACTCCTGAGTTTCATTTCATTCCGATTTTAACGATGACACTCGTAGCGGTAGTCAGTCTCGTTGAGTCGACCGGTGTATATTTTGCACTGGGAGACATTACTGATAAGAAAATTAAAGGCGAAGATTTAAAGCGCGGTTACCGTGCTGAAGGTATCGCAATATTTTTAGGCGGTCTCGTGAATGCCTTCCCTTATACGACGTTTTCACAAAACGTCGGACTGATTCAAATATCAGGTGTCCGCAGAAATAAAATTATTTATATTGCGGGCGGCATGCTGATTATACTTGGACTGGTACCGAAAATCGGCGCTGCAACATTAGCAATCCCGGGACCTGTACTCGGCGGTGCGATGCTTGCGATGTTCGGTATGGTCATCAGTGCAGGAATTAAAATGCTCTCACGTGTTGATTTAAACAAGCAGGAAAACATGGTTGTTGTGGCAATCTCAGTAGCGATGGGGCTTGGTGTTACAGTCGTACCGGATCTCTTCAGTGCACTCCCTGAAAATATGTCGGTGATAACTTCAAGCGGTATTGTGATGGGAAGTCTGACTGCAATCGTGATGAACGCGGTATTTAACTTTAAATCGATTATTGATCCGCGGAATATATAAGGAGACACGCACCGGAATGTCCGGTGCGCGCTTTTTTATATGCTGCACTCTCCAGCCCTCTACAGTTGCCATTCAACTTCAAACTGTAATAAGATTAATAAGAATAAACAATTAGGGAGTGTATCGTATATGAAAGAGATGAACGTTGAAAGTTTTAACCTGGATCACACAAAAGTTGCTGCACCTTATATCAGACTTGCAGGGACAAACGAAGGCGAGCACGGTGACAAGATTTATAAATTTGATATCCGATTCTGCCAGCCGAACAAAGAGCATATGGATATGCCTGCACTTCACTCAATCGAACACTTAATGGCGGAAAACATCCGCAACCACCACGACCGTGTTGTCGATTTAAGCCCGATGGGATGTCAGACCGGTTTTTATCTGTCCGTATTAAATGATGACGATAAAGCTGGAATTGAAGATGTTATGGAAAAAACATTAAACGATGTACTTAAAGCGACAGAAGTACCTGCATGCAACGAAGTACAGTGCGGATGGGCAGCAAGCCACAGTCTTGAAGGGGCTAAGGAGATTGCCCGCAAGATGCTCGAAGGACGCAGCAGCTGGAGTACTGTGTTCGCAGAATAATAATTTAAATCCGGGCCACTCCTGTGAGTGGTCTTTTTTATGCCGCCGAAAGATATTTCATTTCAATTTACATCACTTCCCGTTAGGCGTAAAATATACAGGATAATACACACAAATAAGAAAGAGGTTTTCCGTAATGATTATGCCGGTATGGCTGATGTGGTTAATTCCACCTGTTGTTTTTATGATAATACCGTTAAAAATGCTAATCGACTGGTTTGCGATTTACCTGCCGCTCGATAAAAAATATAACCGTAAGGAAATTACCGTTAAAGCGTCGTGGAAAATCTGGCTGACGGATATCGGTCTGCATCTCGCAGCTGTTGGAATTATGTACGCATCACTGTACATCGATCCGCTGTTCAGAGGGAACCCGACATCATTTGACGATGTTAAGGAAATCAGCAATGCAACACCCGACTGGATTGTTGCATTCTTTGAAGGAGTAATCGCGAACCCGTTCGACAGTATTTACAGTATGATTTTCGTCCTTATCGTTTTTGTTGTCATTATTTTAGTCCAGTTTAAACTGACTCAGAAAATTTACGCGAAGTTCGGTCTGAATGCCAAACAGGTAACAAGATCAAGCATTATCTCGACATTATTAATGGCTCCGTGGATTATTATGATTCCGACTTCATTATTCTCATCAATTATTTAACATAAAAAGGTTCCCCGGAAAATTATCCGGGGAACCTTTTTAAATATTTTTAGTTAAAATCTCTCTTCACAGTCTTTTTCCATTCTTTACTGAAAACTTCTTCACCGTTGTTATAACCAATCAGACGGTTAACAAGATAAAAGTTCTCATAATCACATGTCATCAGACTTTCAGTTTTCATTTCTGTTTTGATGTCTGCATCTTCAACAATCACAGTCCAGTCACACTGAACAGCTGCTGACAACGGGTCATCGTTGTTTATCGTGTAAATATTATGGTTTTCAGTACCGTAAGTGATACCGAGGTGCGGCAGGTAACGTTTGCCCTCATTTGAATAATCATCTAATATCCAGTCGTTTGTCGTCAGATCATTGATGACATTTCTCGTACGGTAACCTTCTTCAAGTACTTCCTTTTCAAGCGGTGTCGCCATTTCTGCAGAGTTGTACTTCATCTCAACCGGCGTGTAATTTTCAACGTACGGCAAATGCAGTGAACTGCGGTTTAAATCCACTGTCAGCCCGACTTTGTCTTTCGACGCCCACATCAGCGGCCAATAGCTTGGTGCAAATGAGATTTCAATGCTGTGGCCTTCAGGCACTGTATAACCAATCACATCGAACAGTATTTCCGCATAGATGTATTCATCAACTGGCAGGGCTTCCGGGTTTTCATGACTGCCCGCATGGTTTAAATTCAGCTGCCCTTTCGTAATCAAAGTACGTTTGCCGTCCGGATGAACGTCCGTCAGACGTACATGCAGATTTGCTTCATCGTGTGATGATTTCACTTTGACGTTCAGCTTCGCCTGTCCTGCAATGCTCAGTGATTCTGCTGCGTCCACCGAAATCGTCGTTGCGAGTGCATTTTCGATTGTCTGGTCTGCTGCGAGATCCCCTTCCTGTCCGAACGGACAGAACACGCCTGAATAGAGGCCGTGATGCTGATTGTTCTGAAGTGTCACTTCATCATGGAAATGGCTCAGAATATCGACGGATTCAAATTGTTCAGTATAGACATCAATCCACTGGCCTTCCCTGTACTCGTAGCTCGTCGACGGCTCTATGCTGTCCTGAATATAAATATGAAACTCATCTTCGTGCTCAACCTGACTCTGGTCTTCCACGAACCATTTCGAGAACCAGTCCACACACTCCTGCAGATAACCAATCTGCGGTCCCGGTATTGCAAGGTCAGGAAATTCATGCGCCCACGGGCCGATAATTCCTTTCTTAGGGACATTTAAATTATCCATTAAGCGATAAACTGCATCGGTATAACCGTCAGCCCAGCCGCTCATCGTGAGGACAGGTATTTTAATATCTTCATAATTTTCGTTAATTGAGCCGTGTTTCCAAAACTCATCACGGCGCTGGTGGCTCACCCATTCTTCTACGAACGGCGGTGTGTTTTCCATTCGGTTCAGCCACATATCGTACCAGCTGTCACCGACAAACTGCGGGAACGGCGGCCGTGCATTATAAGCAAACATTGTCGAAGCCCACCACAGCATGTCCGATGCCATCATTACACCGCCCCGGTAATGAACGTCATCCGCGTAACGGTCATCAGTTGAGCACAATGAAATAATTGTTTTTAGCGCTTTCGGCTGACGTGCGGCAACCTGCAGGCCGTTAAAGCCGCCCCATGATTTTCCAATCATGCCGACAGAGCCGTTCGACCAGCTCTGATTTTCAATCCAGCTGATAATATCGATTGCATCATCCTGCTCGGAAATGTGATATTCATCTTCGATAATTCCTTCTGAATCACCGGTACCTCTAATATCAACGCGCATCGAAGTAAAGCCGTTACCCGCGAAATATTTATGTCTGATTTCATCTCTTAACGCTGTAAAATCATCTTTTCTGTACGGTAAAAACTCAAGTACTGTACCTTTCGTTACTTCGAGTCCTTTCGGCTGCCAGATTTTCGCAGACAGTTTTGTACCGTCGCTCATTTCGATCCATGTATGATTCGTAATTCCGACTTCATATGGCAGGTCTTCTATTTCGTTCACCTTGTTGTAATCTACATCGAATACTCCCATTAGTTGTCACCTCATAAAAATAATTTACTTTACCAATACTACACTAACCGGGGAATTATTTAAGGATTGACGATTATGAATAAGTTATAGGATACGCATCTATCCATAACCAAATCAAACCCGGAAATCATATGATTCCCGGGTTTATCTGTTTAATATTACCGATTCATTCTCTCAAGTACCTGTTCAGTTGTCGGCATCGCATTCTGTGCACCGAATTTCTCAACGCTTAGCGATGCTGCAGCGTTCGCAAAGTGACAGCTTTCTTCCAGACTTCTGCCCTGTGCAATGTAGCTGACAAATGCACCGTTGAAACAGTCTCCTGCCCCTGTCGTGTCGACCACTTCCGCTTTCATTGTCGGCACATCCACACGGTAGGCATCCACTGTGTAGTAACAGCCTTTGCTGCCGCTCGTCACAACAAATTTATCGATGTGGTCTTTTAACAGCTCAGGGTGTGCTTCCGCCAGCTGAGTCAGTTCAATCTGATTCGGCGTAATGTATGTACTGTTATTAATAATATTATCTGTCAGCTTTTGTGCCGGTGCCGGATTAACGACCAGTTCAATATTATTGTCACCGCATACTTCAGCCACGTAATCCACCGTCTCCATCGGGATTTCAAGCTGCGTCACAACAACGTCGCTTTCGAGCAGTGCTTCACGGTGTTTATCGATTACATCTTTCGTTACATGAGCGTTCGCTCCCGGCACAACGATAATCGTGTTATCCAGCGGATTCACCGTAATCATCGCAATACCGCTTTCCACTTCATCAAGAACTTCGATATGGTCGACATTCACACCTTCACTTTTTAAGCTTTCGATCATCTCAGTACCAAATGCATCATTCCCCACTCTGCCGATAAACGTCACATCACAGCCGAGTCTTGCAGCTGCGACTGCCTGGTTTGCACCTTTACCGCCGCAGAGTGTCGTGAATTTTTCTCCTGTCAGCGTCTCACCGATTTTAGGATGACGTTCTGCAGTCACGACTAAATCCATATTTAAACTTCCAACGATTGTTACTTTAGGCTTACTCATTTGTTATACCTCCAGGAATTACTGTAGACTGCCGAGTTTTTCAAGCAGTATATTTTGAAATGCTGTTAAATCAATATCTTTAAGCAGATTGACGTTACGTCCCGCTTCAGGTGCTGTTTTACGTACATCGCATACCGTCATGCCGCGGTTAATATCATCTGTGCAGTCGACATCCACGCTCACCTGTATACCTTTAAATATTTCAGGATTTGTCAGGTAAATTACTGCGACAGCGTCGTGTATATGCACCAGTTCACTGTTAATATACGCCGGTGAGTCAAAGTAGAACTTCAGCATTTCACCGAATGCTTTCTGCACTTCACCTTCATTGTTAATCAGTGCATCAACCTGTGCACGGTCAAGTCCGCTCTTATGGGTTACATCAAGACCGCACATGACAATCGGGAGACCCGAGTCAAAGACAATTTTTGCCGCTTCGGGATCTCCCCAGATGTTAAACTCCGCTGTCGGTGTTCTGTTTCCGAATGTGCCGCCGCCCATCAGAACAATTTCATCGATACGTTCCGACACTTCGGGGAACACTTTTAACAATAGTGCAATATTTGTCAGCGGACCGACAGGCACGAGTGTCATCTTTTCATCTGCAGACAGGTTCATAATATGGTCCCGCATTACCTGAAACGGGTTGCCGGGTTCTGTCTGCTTCGCCGTTTTCGGCAGCACTGTATTACCGAGTCCTGTCTCACCATGTACGTGGCCCGCATCTTCTTTCGCTCGCGTTAACGGTCCTTCTGCACCTTTAACGACCGGCACATCCATTTTTAGAAAATCGCTCAGTGCGAGTGCGTTACCGGTCACACGTTCTATCGTCTGATTACCCGCCACTGTGGAAATACCGCGGATATTCAATACATCTCTGCTCGCCGCAGCTGCTGCAAGTGCAATCGCATCATCAATACCGGGATCGCAGTCAATCCATATATTTTTTGCTGTCATAATTACCGACCTCCGTCAAATGACTTCAGAACTTCTTCAAACAGTGTCCAGAATGCTTCCTGATCCACACCGAGTGCTACATTCGTATTCGGCTCTCTGCCCGTTACACTCAGCGTATCGATTACAGTCATACCGTATGAGTACTCACCTTTTGTTTCCACAGTAACGTTTAAATACTCCGTCTCGAACAATTCCGGTTTCAACAGATACATCGTTGTACATGCATCGTGAATCGGTCCGCCGTTAAAGCCGAAATGGTTTTTGTACGTTTCACCGAAGAAAATTAACAGCTCCTTAACGAATACTGCAATCTTGTTATCGATTTTACTGACACGTTCAATAATGTCGTCAGTTGCAATCACCTGATGAGTCACATCAAGACCGAACATCGTCACCGGTACGCTGCTTTCGTATACAACTCTCGCCGCTTCAGCATCGACAAAAATATTGAACTCTGCTGCCGGCGTCCAGTTACCGAACGTTCCGCCGCCCATTAAGACAATTTCATCGATGTTTTCTATAATTCTCGGTTCTTTAATTAAGGCCATCGCAATGTTCGTCAACGGTCCTGTCGGTACAAGTGTAACCGGTTCGCCGGAGCTCATAACCTGCTCGATAATAAAGTCAACAGCATGTCCTTCAGTCACCCCGATTTGCGGCTCCGGAAGCACCGGGCCGTCCATCCCTGTTTCACCGTGAATTTCAGGCGCAATTTCGCTCTCTTTTACGAGCGGGCGTCTCGCACCCTGAACTACCGGAACATCCAGCCCGAGCAGTTCACATATTTTTAATGTATTAATCGTATTTTTCTCAACTTCAACGTTGCCTGCAACAGTCGTAATTCCTAAAATATTTAAATCGCTGACACCTGAAGCCGCAATAATTATCGATATCGCATCATCATGCCCCGGATCACAATCTAAAATAACATTTCTCATCAGTAAAACACTCCATTCATCGTTCTTAAAATAATTATCTCATGAGCCTTTTCAATTTTACAGACAGACCAACTATCAAATCTCTCTCCTCATTCTTAAAGACACCTGCACTTCACCTGATGCACTTTTCGTTTCTTTAACCGACTGCTGAATAAAACCGCGCGCTTTATAAAACGGCAAGCCAAGTCTGTTATTCTCCTGCACGGATACCCACTGTTCCACAGCACCTTTACGCTGCTGATGGCCGGTTAATTTATGTAACAATGACTTACCAATTCCATGATACCTGTATTTTTCATCAATATAAAACACATACACTTCAGCGCGTTTCTTACCGTTCATTCCGCCGCCGATGACACCGGTAACAGTGCCGTCAACTTCAGCAACGTAAGTGTAACTGCCTTTCTTAATATCCTGCGTCACCTTTTTCGCGTTGTACCAGTAATTGACCGTCTGCTGCTGAAGCGTGCTGCTCAATTTTCCTTCAACTGTCTGCCGCCATCCCGTACTGCAGATTTCTGCAATTCGTTCTGCGTCAGTGACATCGGGCTTTCTTATTACGAGTGTCATCCGGATACCTCTCTTTAGTTTTTATAATAATAAACGGCCAGCTGAGTCCTGTCTCTTAAATCCAGTTTCGTCAGCATTTGAGAAATATAGTTTCTGACTGTACCTTCACTCAAATACAGGTGCCCGGCAATTTCTTTATTATTATATCCCTCTGCAACCAGTTCAATAATATCCCGCTCTCTCGTCGACAACTCTGACAAGTCTTTGTGCGATGCTGTTGCCGACATGCTTTTAACGATATTGCTGTCGAACACCATATTGCCCGACAGCACCGCTTCAATCGCCGGAATAATTCCCGTAAGATTATCTTTCAGTAAATATCCTTTGCAGCCGATGTTCAGAGCTTCATGAATATACTCATCATCTTTAAATGTCGTAATCAGCAGAATTTTAGCTTCCGGAAAATCTTTCAGTATTTCCTTACTTGCCTGAAGCCCGGATTTCTCCCGCATTCGGATATCTGTCATTAACAAATCCGGCTGATGTTCTTTATACAAATTAACCGCATCAAAACCACTCGTGCCGGTAGTTATGACATCGTAATTCGAATTCCTCACTATTGTCGACAGTGCCGACACTACAAGTGGATCATCATCAACTATTGCTATTCTCATTTCGAAGCCCCTCCATGTAAAATATTGCGTGTACGATAAAACCATCATCATTAAATGTATTCAGTACTCCGCCGTACTTCTGTACTGTTTCTTTCATCGACTGAAGTCCCATGCCTTTGTTGAATTCTTTAACAGGATTGCCGTTATCTTTAATAGTCAATGCTAAAAATTTAGGATGCTCTTTAATGATTACTGTAAATGCCGATGCATTTGAATGCTTGCGGATATTCGTCAGTGCTTCTCTGACCAGTGACAGCATGTCTATCTTTTCTTCATGAGTCAGTGTGATATTTACATCATATATAAGTTCTTTTGAATAATTCTCCATTTCCACGAGATAACTTTCTATTCTCGCCTCAAGGTCTATCGACGTGTCATACAGATTATGAATACTGTGACGCACGTCTTCCATACCGATTTTCAGTCTGTCCTGCAGCTGCTTTAACGAGTGATGCAGTGTCTCTTCATCTTTAACGTACTGCAGCGACTCGATCAGCAGAATACTGCTCGACAGTGAATGACCAAGTGCATCATGCATATCACGGGCAATCCGGTTCCGTTCATTAAGCCCCGCCATGTAAATATCTTTCTCGTGAGTTTTCATCAGTTCATTACGCTGTGCTTTTAAACGCATATTATCTTCAGTCAGCTGATCACGCATTTTTCTGTTCAGCTGTTTTGCTTCCGATAGTTTCTCTGACAATACAGTCGTGTAGAAAATAAAAATACTTAAAAACAGCAATACCCATTCCTGAAACAGGACTATGGGAATTAGAACCATAATCCCGTACATGCCATATTCCATAAATATAATATGAGAGATGACCGGCAGGAAATACAAATAATTTATATCCATGAACAAAAGCACAGCAAAAATCACAGCAGCAGTAAACAGCATATATTTTTTCCTGATGGCATCTGTGCTGAATGCTGTAATAAAAGACAGCAGTATTACTGTTATATGCGCCTCCTCTGACGTCAGCAGATAGAATACCGACAACACTGTAAATATCATAATCTTTACATATATATTTGACATTTCTTCACCTCACAATATGACAATTGTCACCACAGCTCATGACCCCGGACACTAACAGCGTGTTTATTTATATTATAAACTTAAATTAACCAATATAGTACAGGGGGCAATAATATGATTGCAATGGACAAAGTAGTAAAGAGGTACAAAGACGTGATTGCACTTGACCACTTCTCTTTCCAGGCCGGGGAGAATGAAATTATCGGTCTGCTCGGTCCGAACGGCTGCGGTAAAACAACAGCTATTAACTGCATGCTTTCCTTACTGAAATTCGATCAGGGTACGATTGAAATTTTCGGAGAGCCGGCTAACCCCAATAACAACAGAACAAAACGCCGGATCGGCATCGTCCCTCAGGAACTTGCTATTTTCGAAAAGTTAAATGTCGTGGAGAACATCGACTTCTACTGCGGACTGTACGTTACGAATAAAGCAGAGCGTAAACAGCTTGTCGACGAAGCAATCGCTTTTGTCGGTCTCGAAAAATACAGAAAGTTCGTACCAAAGCAGCTGAGCGGGGGCCTTAAAAGAAGACTCAATATCGCCTGCGGCATCGCGCATAAACCGGAAGTTCTTTTCCTTGATGAACCCACTGTCGCTGTTGATGCGCAGAGCAGAAACTTTATTCTTGAAGGTGTTAAAAAGATGAAGGAACAGGGTACAACTGTAATTTACACTACACACTACCTGGAAGAAGCCGAAGACCTGTGCGATTCGTTCGTCATTATGGATAACGGACGGAATGTTGCAAACGGTACACTCGATGAACTTCAGAAATCAATTTCAACGACAGAAAGTGTCACGGTAAAATTTATTACTGAGGACGATACGCTTGTAACACGCTTAAAACAAATTCCGCACGTCAACCAGGTTTCGAAAACTCAGGATAAATACAATATCCAATTCGATAAACACCATAACAACCTTGCGAATCTTATCCGTTTTATCGAAGACAACTCGCTCACTTATACAGAAATCGCGAGTGAGCAGCCATCGCTGAGCAGTATTTTTCTGGAACTGACAGGCAAGGAGCTGAGGGACTGATGAACTTTTTACGCCTCACCTATTATTTACTCGTCATTAATTTTAAAGATTTTGGATATATTTTTTGGACAATCGGTTATCCACTCATGCTTGTGACGATTTTTATGGCGACGACGTCCAATCTCGGCGGCGCAGATATGACAACTATTGAGGTTGCTGTGACGGAGGATAACGAATACACACAAGTGCTGGAGCAGATTGATTTTATCAGTGTCAGTGAAATGTCCGACAGCACAGCACGGGCAGAACTGGATGCAGAAAATATTACGGGATATATTACAGAAAACGGCACATTAATCGTTCAGAGCAGCAGTTTTCAGGCATCGGTTTTAGAATCTGTAATGAATCAGATTCACCAGACAACTTTATTGAATGTACCTCCTGAAAATTTTAATTTTGAAACTGACTTTCTCAAGTCCAATGGTATGGAAACAGAACCGCAGGTTGTGATGTACTATTCAACGATTGCAATGGTTTCTTTATATACGGTATTTACAAGTATGGAGATGATTTCATCGATGCGTCCGAATTTAAGCACGATGGGTGCCAGATTCTCCGCCAGTCCGTTCAGTAAAGTCAAATATATACTCGCAATTATGGTTGCGGGATTATTTCTCGGACTATTGTCAAACGCGCTGCTCATCGGATATTTAATGATATTCAACGAATCCGTGCTGTTTAATCACCTCGCACCGACACTCGGCATCATATTAGCCGGAAACATTGCAGGACTCGGCCTTGGTTTTATCATCGGACTGACACCGAGAGTGAACATCAATGTGAAATCAGTCGTACCTGTCGTCTTTATCGTCGGTCTGGCTTTCCTTGCCGGACTGATGGGTCCGGCAGTCAGAAGTGTAATCAACCGGGAAATACCGCTTATTAATGAATTAAACCCCCTCGCACACATTACGGATACAATCTACCGGGTAAATTTAATGGATAACTTTGAGGGCTACTGGACCACAATACTGTTTTTACTGGGCATTACATTCGTCAGTTTCTTTATCACATTAATTGTATTAAGGAGGAAACAATATGACCATATTTAAAATAATACTCCTCCACTTCTGGAAATTTAAATGGATGATTATTCCACTGGCACTCATCTTCTTTGTCATCGCAGCACTGTTCAGCACAGCGGGCGGCGGTAAAGAAACTTTCGAAAGTAAAACGCTCAGTATAACCGTCGTGAATAATTCCGATTCAGACACATCGGATGCACTGCTTGAATATTTAAGCAGTTCACATGAAGTTGAAGTAATGACAGGTTCTGATAGTGAACATTTGAAAGAACAGGTCTTTCTGATGGAAATTCACGGTGCAGTTATTATAGAAGAAAATTTTGAAGAACTGGTCAAAAACGGTGAACCCGCTGTTGAAGTAATCACCGACGAACGTGCAGCATCAGCTGTTCAGCTGGAAACTGAAATTTCCAAATTTCTGATGTTTGCCAATGCCCAGTTTAATGACACGGGATCACTCGATACTGAAACTCTCCAGTCAGCATTAACCGACACTGTGAATGTTGAGCTGAACAACGGTACGGTTGTCAATTCCGGCGAAAACTACGAGAATGCCGCTGCTTATACAAACTTCGCAGCTTACTGGCTCATGCTGTTCATTATGCTCTCGATTGGTAATCTGATGTCTGAATACAATAAACCGGAATTGCAAAAAAGAATTATTTCAGCACCGGTATCATCGACAGCAAATGCATTACAGGTATTAGGCGCACAATCACTGGTCGGAATATTCGCAGTGCTGGTTATGTTCTTCGGTCTGATTGGACTGTATTACGATCGTCTCGAAGGCATTCCGCTTCCCCATATCTTTGTTGCACTTATACTGATTATGGTATTTACACTCGCTCTCCAGTATGCGATTAATGCACTGACGACGAATCGTTTTATCGTCAACGGACTTGCAAACCTCGTTACACTGGGTCTGGCATTTCTGTCAGGTATATTCATTCCAATTGAACTATTCGGTGATTCTGCTCAACGTATAGCGGAATTTTTACCGCTGTATCATTTTACACAAATATATGCAGCACCGGACATCACATGGAGCCAGGCTGCACTGCCAATCGGAATACTCATACTGTACACAGTCGCTTTTCTGATTATCGGCATCATTTTCAGCAACCAGCGTAAAAGTACACAATTATAATGAAACGTTATATACTTGCTGTGAAGATTTATCACTGAAAGGATGGGAGAGCAGTGAAAACAAAAACAGTTTCCGCCATGACGGAAAAAGGACTCGACAAAAAAATTGCAGAATTCTTTTACGAAAATCAGTATATTGAGGTCATCGATGTAAAATTCAGTGTCGGCAGCGTCTTTGCCGTATTGATTCTTTACAGAGATAAATAAAAAAATCGGTTAAGGACGTTCTCATTTGTCCTTAACCGGTCTTTTTTTACTCCATTTTAAATATTTCATCGATGTAGTCAACGTCTTCCGGTTTCAGCTCAATATCTGCCGCACGCATATTATCTTTAATCTGCCCGCCTTTTTTCGCTCCCGGTATTATCACATCGAGTGACGGTCTCGTTAAATAAAATGCGAGCACCAGCTGTGCGACATCTTCATCGTATTTCTTCGCCAGCTCTTTCAGCTTATCAACCTTCTGAAGATTTTCTTTAAACTGATCCTCCTGATAGAATGCGAGTTTTGTTCGCAGGTCTTCAAATTTAGTATTTTCATCGTATTTCCCTGCAAGGATACCTGCTGCGAGCGGGAAATAAGGAATAAATGTTATTTTGTTTGCCGCAGTGTAATCCAGCATCTCTTTTTCGGCTTCACGGTTAAACAGGTTATATTCATTCTGAATCACATCGACATGATTGTTTTTATTCGCTTCAGCCAGTTGTTCAACATTAAAATTTGATACGCCGATTGCTTTTATTTTACCCTGTTCCTTCATTTCATAGAGTGCTTCAACTGCTTCATCTTTCGGCGTATTTTCATCCGGCTTATGAATGTAAAACAGGTCGATATATTTCGTCTGGAGTCTTTCCAGCGCATCATCCACTGCCTGCTTTAAAAACTCAGGCGAGTTGTCGATTACCATTTCGCCATTGTCCTGCTCTCTGTGCGCAGCTTTTGTTGCAATTACAATATCTTCTCTTTTATATTCTTTCAGCACTTCGCCGATTAATTCCTCAGAGCGTTTAGGGCCGTAAATAAATGCGGTATCTATCATTGTCACACCCGCATCGATTGCATCTCTTACAGTCTGCCTGCCCTCTTCTTCATTGACGTCGCCGTACATATTATATCCGCCGACGAAGTTCGCACCGAGTGCAATGGGGTGTACTATAATTCCTGATTTACCGAGTTCAACCAACTCTGTCATTTTACATACCTCCTGATATTAAACACATTAATATCTTTCCTTTTCATCAATCGGTCAAACATCCGGACAGTTTGCATATAAAGCCTTGCAGTAAAGCGCTTTTTTTAGGATACTATAAGGGAGTGGAAAACTATTTAAGGAGTGTTTTTTAATGAATCAGGAGCAACTTGAAAAAGTAAAACAGGGTAATGGTTTTATTGCCGCGCTTGACCAGAGTGGCGGAAGTACACCGAAAGCTTTAAAAGCATATGGTGTTAATGAAGATCAGTATACTAATGAAGACGAGATGTTCGATCTGGTACATGAAATGCGTTCACGTATCGTAACGTCACCTTCATTCACTTCTGACAAAGTTCTCGGTGCAATTCTTTTTGAACAGACTATGGACCGTGAAGTAGAAGGCAAGTACACTGGCGATTATTTAGCTGATAAAGGCATCGTGCCATTCCTTAAAGTCGACAAAGGACTTGCAGACGAGGAAAACGGTGTTCAGCTTATGAAACCAATGCCGGATCTTGAGGATTTATTAGCACGTGCAAACGATCGTCACATCTTCGGAACGAAAATGCGTTCAAACATTCTTTCAGCTAACGTAAAAGGTATTACTGAAGTTGTTGAACAGCAGTTCGAAGTTGGTAAACAGATTATCGCTGCAGGACTTGTGCCGATTATCGAGCCTGAAGTAAACATCAATGCTGCAGATAAAGAGCAGATTGAAGAAATTTTAAGAGATGCAATACTCGAAGAATTAAACGGTCTTGCTGAAGATGAGCTTGTAATGCTCAAACTGACAATTCCAACTGTACCTAACCTGTACAAAGAACTCGTTGATCACCCTAACGTGATTCGCGTTGTTGCACTTTCAGGCGGCTACACGAGAGTTGAAGCAAACAACTTATTAAAACAAAACGACGGTATTATCGCGAGCTTCTCACGCGCACTTTCAAGCGACTTAAACGCAGCACAGTCTGCTGAAGAGTTTGACGGTAAATTAGCTGAAGCTATCGATACTATCTACGACGCATCAGTAAACAAAAAATAATTAAAACTAAAGACAATGGCCTGCCATTGTCTTTTTTTATAAGGGGTATTTATTTATGAAAGCATTACTTAACATCGACTATACTTATGACTTCGTTGCACCGGACGGCAAACTGACTGCAGGCGAACCTGCACAAAAACTGCACGACTACATCGTGAATATCACACGCGAATTTATCGTTAATGGGGATTATACGGTATTTGCAATCGATGCTCACGAAGAAAACGATCAGTATCATCCTGAAACAAAACTGTTTCCGCCACATAACATTATCGGCACCGACGGACGGGATCTGTACGGCGAACTCGAGGCTCTTTATCAGGACAACAAAGACAAAGACAATATTTATTACACAGATAAAACCCGTTACTCTGCATTCGCCGGAACTGACATCGAACAGCGCCTCTCGGCACGCGGGATAACAGAAATCCATCTGGTCGGCGTCTGTACCGACATTTGTATACTTCACACTGCAATCGATGCATATAACAAAGGCTTTGATATCGTGATTCATCAGAATGGCGTTTCAAGTTTTAACCTTGATGCACACGAAATGGCGCTCCAGCACTTCAAAAACTCGCTTGGCACTGAAATTATATAATATTATTTGGAGCCGGGCCATGTTGTCCCGGCTTTTTGTATGTTTGTCCGGTGATGAAGTGTGTTCGTTGCGGAGGAATGACAGCGCCTCATTGCGGAGTAACGCCGCTTCCCCGGGAATGACAGCGCCTCATTGCGGTGAAAAATAAAAAGCAGACACTCCAAGCGAAGTGTCTGCCCTGTTATTGTTAAAATGTCGACAGTCCCGTAAATTCCTGCACTCTGTACAGTATTGTTTTCAGCGTCGATTCTTCTGCCTCTTCTTCATAATCAAGCGTATACTCGGCACCTTCGTTCGTCCACAGTCTGTTGAAGTACCCTGTCACTTCCCCTGCAAATTCACTGTCAGCAGGTGCCGTCACCATCATGTTTGTCTCCAGGTTATAGTCTGCAAGGTTCCGTCTCGTAAAGTTTGCGGATCCACCGTTAAATATTACTTCACCGTCTTTTTCCATCATGATAAATTTCGAATGGTATTGTTCTCCGCTCGATTTATACCAGCGGATATTCGCAGGTGTGTCATGCTTTGTCAGCTCATCGGCAACAGGCCGGTTCGGCACACCGTTTTTCTCGTTACCGAATGCGTCCTGATTAATATCAAGTATCATGTTCAGCTCTGCACCGCGGTCGAGTGCTGCTTTAAATGCTTCAACAACATCTCTGTCGGATAAATAAAACAGTCCAATGTTTAGTATATCGCCCTCTTCTGACGCGTTGACCATACGGAGAATATTATCTTTAATTTTCTCCTCCGTAATCAGCTTAACTGTATACTGTCCTTCACTGTCTTCTGTTTTCTTCGGCAGTTTATCGGCAAAGTCACTGAAGACGCGGGTATTGCCGCCGCTGAAGTTTACAACAGCACGTTCACTTTCGAGTAAATCATGCAGCATATCTCCGCTGACTTTCAGTGCTATATTCGAGTGATGTACACTCGCATCATGCGGGTTTGCCGACATCACGAGACCGTTCTTTTCATTAATAATCAACTTTCTGTGATTGGCTTTAAAGTTCAGCATCGACAGGTATGAACGGATGTTCACTTCCGGTCCCTGCGGTCTTAACGCATTGACCAGCCACTGTTCTTCAGATGAACCGAGCCACTGGAAGTATGTTCTGTAATACCCTGAGTACAGCGGGTTTGAATCCCTGAGCTTCGACAGATCTGTAAAGATAACCTCGATGCCCGCTTCTTTCAGTTCAGCGATATGCTGCGGCATATAAGTATCATAAAATGTATTGATACCGTCTGTTATAAAGATGATATCCATTTCAGGATTTTCTTCTTTTTTCGCTGTCAGCTTATCTGCCAGGTTTTGTGACAGCGGCGGAAAATCAAGCGTGTCATGGTTATAATCATCATTAAATAAAAACATATCTATTACTAAAAACTCTTCCGCTTCGTCAATCATCGTATACACTTCTTCAAAAATCTCCTGCTCTTCGGTAATTGTCCCTTTATTATCTGTATATGTAAGATCGTATAAAAATGACACATCATCTGTCTTATACTCTTCAGACTCGTATGACACACCGGAAGGCACCGGCATAAAATAACGCACACCGGAGACAACAAGAGGTATAAGTATTATTGCTGCAAAAATAATCGGGAAAAGATATCGTTTTTTCATTATCCACATCTGTAATTAATAGTATTAATTTACACTTATACCTATTCTATCAAAGAAACATTACGAAAGTGATAAGTTATTTGCAGTATAGATGGTATAATATAACTTACGAATTTTAAGGAGTGAAATGTGTGAATATTAAAGTACTGTACGAAGATAACCATTTACTCATTGTCGATAAGCCGGTTAACATCCCTGTCCAGGAGGACAGTTCAGAAGATAAAGACTTATTAACTATGTTAAAGGAATATATTAAAGAAAAATACAATAAACCCGGTGCGGTTTATTTAGGGCTGGTGCACAGACTCGACCGTCCTGTCGGCGGTGCCATTGTTTTTGCAAAAACTTCAAAAGCTGCGTCACGCCTGTCAAACGAAGTCCGTCTTCAAAACTTTGACCGCGAGTACCACGCTGTCGTTGAAAATCACCTGGATCAGAAAAAAGGTACATTAACGAACCATTTATTTAAAGACCAGAAAAAGAATATTTCAAAAGTCGTTCATAAAAACCACCGCGGCTCAAAAATGGCGAAACTGGACTATGAAACTGTCGATCAGAACAATAAGTTCTCACTTGTAAAAGTGAAGCTCCATACAGGCCGCTCGCATCAGATCCGCGTTCAGCTTTCTCATTTCGGCCATCCGCTTTTCGGAGATCAGAAATATAATAAGAATGCTAAAGTCGGTCAGCAGATTGCGCTGTACTCTACTTACCTGCGCATTAAACATCCTACGAAAGACGAGTACGTGGAAGTCCACTGCAACCCGCCGGAAACATTCCCGTGGAGTGATTTTAATGTGTCTTATTAATTTTAATATCGGTTCGCATGACAAATATAAAATGATTATTGCAGCAAACCGCGATGAATTTTATGCGCGCCCCACTGCATCTCTTCACTACTGGGATGATCATAAAAATATTTTGGGCGGCCGTGATTTAAAAGCGCACGGTACCTGGCTTGCCGTTTCAAAATCAGGTAAAATAGGAGCACTGACAAATATTCGTACGCCTGAAGAAATGACGGCCGAAGCTAAAAAATCACGCGGTGAACTCGTCGTTAATTATCTGCTGTCGGAAGATAATCCACAAGATTATTTAACAGCTCTTACAGCACACAGCAGTGACTATGCCGGCTTTAATCTGCTTGCAGGAACACCGGATGAACTTTACTATATGAACAATTACGATAACAATATCTCACGTGTTGCTGACGGCACTCACGGGCTGTCGAATGAATTTCTCGACACACCGTGGCCGAAAGTCGTTATCGGAAAAGATCAGCTGGATAAAGTAATTTCAGAGGACGATATAAATATAGATGCGTTGTTCGCCCTGCTCCGCATTGATACGAAAGCAGCAGATGACATCGTGCAGCAAACCGGTGTGGATTTTGAGCTCGAAAAGAAATTATCGCCTCTCTTTATCGACATCCCGGATTTTGATTACGGTACACGGTGTTCCACTGTTGTGCTCGTCGACCGTCAGAATAATATTACACTGATTGAACGCACGTTTAAAAACGGCGTGGAAACCGGTGAGATTTCAGAAACAATAGCAGTCAGTAAATAATTTTAAAACAGGTTCGCAAACTCCCTGTCAAAAAAACTAAGGAGAATTACGTAATATGAATGTAAGAGACATAGTGATTAACGGTGTTCTCGCTGCAATTTATGTGGCTTTAACCGTTATCAACCCGATCGGCACAGGTGCAATTCAGTTTAGAATCAGTGAAATGCTCTGCGTCATTCCATTTTTCAACCGGAAGTATATCGCCGGAATGATTCTTGGGGTCGGTATCGCAAATATTTTTTCAAGCCTCGGCTTAATCGACGTCGTTGTCGGTGTAACAATATCGGTTATTGCTTATTCATTAAGCTACTTTATAAAAAATGTCTGGGTCAACGCACTGCAGTACAGTGTGCTGGCAGGACTGTTCGTCGGCCTCGCGCTGTATCTGGTACTCGGGCTGCCGTACTGGTTCAGTGCAGCAACTGTCGGATTATCAACGCTGATTACGACATTTATCGGCACGCTTATATTTAAAAAAATCGGTCACAGAATATTGCCCGAATAAAATTAACGCCTCTGCATCATTGATGCAGAGGCGTATTTTTGTCCTGTCAATTATTATTCAGTTTCAGGTGGCGTACCTTCAGCATTGCCTGCAATTGAGTCCATCTGAATTAAAGCATCACCCTGTAATGCTGACACTCCGACTACTCTTCTTGCTGGTGTGCCTTCCGGGAAAAAATCACTGTAAACTTCGTTTACTGCTTCCATATCATTCAGGTCTTTAACGAAGATATTCACTTTAACCATATCTTCCATTACGTGGTCAACGCTTTCGATAACCGCTTTAATGTTCGTCAGTACCTGTTTAGTCTGTTCTTTAATTCCGCCTTCAACAAGTTCTCCTGTCGCAGGGTCAACCGGCAGCTGTGCTGACAGGTGGTTGTAGTGTGAGAATGCTACTGTCTGTGATGATAAGCTGTCGACAGGTGCTTCTTTAGTATTGTGTGCTTTAATCACAATACCGTGTCTGTCCTCGATTGCCTGAGGCGGTGTCCCGTCTCCGTGTGATACGACAGCTTCAATCTGTACCGAAGCGCCCATCTGCAGGTCTTTCACCTGAATTACAGTACGCGCAGGTACATAGTTAACCGTTCTTGCGATTGAAGAATCCGGGAAGAAAGTTGAGTATACTTCGTTTACTGCTTCCATATCTGCAAGATCTTTCACAAAAATATTCACTTTAACGATGTCATCAAAAGGTACATCGATGCCTGCTAAAATAGCTTTAATATTTTTCAGACTCTGTGCAGTTTCCGCTTTAATGCCGCCTGTAACGATTCTTCCTGTTGCAGGATCAACAGGCAGTTGTGCTGTAATGTTGTTGTAGTGTGAAAATGCTACTGTCTGTGATGATAAACTGCTGACAGGTGCAGAGTCAGTGTTGTTTGACAGTTTAATTAAATCTCCGGCCTGCGGTGCATTTGGAATCGTACCTTCGCCGTGTGATACAAGCGCTTCAACCTGTACTAATGCATCCATCGGTAAAGCTGCAGCAGCAACTGTTGTGCGTGCAGGTACATACGTCGGGAAGAAAGTTTTGTAAACTTCATCCACAGCGTCAACATCCTGGATATCTTTAACAAAAACAGAAATTCTGACGATGTCGCTCATTACGTGACCAACACTCTCAAGTACCGCTTCAATATTTTTAAAGCTCTGTTCAGCCTGTGCTTTAATTCCGCCTTCAACTAATTTTCCTGTTGCAGGATCTATTGGAAGCTGTGCTGAAAGGTTATTGTAGTGGGAAAAAGCCGATGATTGTGATGACTGGTCAAATTTCGGCGCGTTTTTTGTATTCGTTGCTGATACTGCATTATATTCACTCATAAATAGTATACTCCTTTAAAGTTAGGTTTATTTGAAACATATAATTAGCAGAATTTATGGCTTAGCCTACTGCTGAAAGTTATAAAATATATACTTCATTATCCACCTTACATCAGGAACAAATAAATAGAATTGTCATATAACACATTTTCATCTGTTCATTTTATTACTTCCTACAATAATAGAGTTTTAAAAAGGTCTTCCCAAGGTTGGATAACCTTATGAAAGACCTTCTCTTAACACCTATTAAATTCGAAATAGATTAACTATTATTACATCATGCCCGGCATTCCGCCGCCCATGCCGCCCATATCAGGGCCGCCGTTTTCTTCAGGAATGTCTGCAACGACTGCTTCTGTCGTTAAGAACATTGCTGCGACTGAACCTGCATTCTGCAATGCTGAACGTGTAACCTTAGTCGGATCCACGATACCTGCATCAATCATGTTTACCCACTCAGCAGTATCAGCGTTATAACCAATACCCGGCTTCTGATCTTTCAGCTGGGAAACTATTACCGAACCTTCCTGGCCCGCATTTTCAACAATCTGGCGTAATGGAGCTTCAAGTGCTTTCAGTACGATGCTGATACCAGTCTTCACATCGCCTTCCGCTTCAAGTTCTGCAACTTTAGAGTACACTTCTACAAGTGCAGTTCCCCCGCCTGCTACAATACCTTCTTCTACTGCAGCACGCGTAGAGTTCAATGCATCTTCGATACGAAGCTTGCGTTCTTTCATTTCAGTTTCTGTTGCTGCACCGACTTTAAGTACTGCAACTCCGCCAGCTAATTTAGCTAAGCGTTCCTGTAATTTTTCTTTATCGAAACTTGAAGTCGTTTCTTCAAGCTGTGCTTTAATCTGATTCACACGTGCTGAGATAGCTTCTTTGTCCCCGGCACCTTCAACGATAGTCGTATCATCTTTAGATACGTGAACTTTGCTCGCGTTACCTAAAAGATCAATTGTTGCATCTTTAAGTTCAAGACCAAGCTCATCAGTAATCACCTGTCCGCCTGTTAATGTCGCAATATCTTCAAGCATTGCTTTACGGCGGTCGCCGAAGCCTGGTGCTTTAACTGCGATAACATTAAATGTTCCGCGGATTTTATTTAGTACAAGGTTAGTCATTGCATCGCCGTCAACGTCATCTGCAATAATTAAAATTGGGCGTGACTGCTGAACAATCTGCTCTAATAATGGTACAAGATCCTGAATGCTTGAAATCTTTTTATCCGTAATTAATACGTACGGATTGTCGAGTTCAGCAATCATTTTCTCAGAGTCAGTCACCATGTAAGGTGACAGGTAACCGCGGTCAAACTGCATTCCTTCAACCACTTCAAGTTCAGTTTTAAAGCCGCGTGATTCTTCAATCGTAATGACACCGTCATTGCCGACTTTCTCCATAGCTTCTGAAATAAATTCACCGATTTCAGGGTCGTTTGCAGAAATTGCACCAACCTGTGAAATTGATTCTTTATCCTGAACAGGTTTTGAAACTTCCTGCAGTGCTTCAACAGCGCGTTCCACAGCCATGCCGATACCAGTACGGATGCCGACAGGGTTCGCACCGCTCGTTACGTTTTTAAGACCTTCCTGAATCATTGCTTGCGCAAGTACTGTTGCAGTTGTTGTACCGTCACCGGCAATTTCGTTTGTCTGGTTTGCAACTTCCGCTACGAGTTTTGCACCCATATTCTCATACTTATCTTCAAGTTCGATTTCTTTGGCAATTGTCACACCATCGTTAGTAATTAACGGTGATGAAAATGCTTTATCTAAAACGACGTTACGTCCTTTTGGTCCTAATGTTACCTTTACTGCATTTGCTAACTTATCCACTCCAGCCAGCATTGACTGGCGAGCATCTTCTGAAAACTTTAATTCTTTAGCCATTTTTCTGCCTCCTAATATGAATTATATATAGTTTTTATATTATTCAATTACTGCAAGAATTTCCGATTCCGAGAGAATTAAATATTCATTATCCCCATGCTGTACTTCTGTACCTGCAAATTTAGAATAGACAACTTTGTCGCCTTCTTTAACTTCAAGATCAATTTGTGTGCCATTTTCAAGTATACGGCCAGTTCCAACCGCGACAACTGTACCTTCCTGCGGTTTCTCTTTTGCAGAATCAGTTAAAATGATGCCGCTTTTTGTTGTTTCTTCTGTCTGAGTTAAATCTACAACTACACGATTTCCAATTGGTTTTAACATGGAAATGCCCTCCTTATTAATCTTAAGTTTTATAAAATTAATTGTATGATTTAGCACTCATGATTATCGAGTGCTAACAATAATTATAATAATCAAACTTGGTCAAAAATGCAAGTGATAAGACTAAAATATTTTGGACTTCAGCACTTTTAATGTAAGATAATATTATTGATTATTGGAGGTTTAATCGTGAGACGCGTATACAGTTTATTAATTATCCTAACATTTTTAGCAGTACAGTTTGCACTGCTCCCGGTCGGCTTAATTTTCACAGCCATGGACCCTTCTCTCGGTCCCGGCGAACTCGTTGAAAAACTGATGCCGTATCAGGTCGTTACATTCGCACTTGGTGCAGTTATCGTAATCCTTATCGGCAATCTGCATAAGAACAAAAACAGAATAGAACGCGGGTCCCAATCCGACGGTCTGCTTACAACAGTATGGATTATCGGCGGTGTGTTCCTTGCGTACATGTCACAGATTGCTGCCGGTATTATCAATATATATGTTCTCGGCAATCCGATTGAAAGTCAGAATACGACAGATATTGTCGACATGATTTTCAACTCGCCGTGGATGATTCTTGTCGTTGTATTATTCGGTCCTATTATTGAAGAGTATGTTTTCAGAAGAGCAATATTCGGTGAAATTTACGAACTGATGCCGTCGGGCAGCAGAGCAAAGAAAGTACTCGCCTTCTTAGCAGCAGGACTTGTGAGCGGATTAATATTCGCTGTTGCACATGCTGACTTCACACATATTCTGATTTACTTATCAATGTCTTACGTATTCAGTTTCTTATATGTAATTACGGGACGTCTGTTTGTGCCAATTATGGTTCATATTATTATGAACGGTCTTGTTGTACTGCTGCAGACAGTCTTCGCAGACTTTTTAGAAGAAACGGAACAAATTCAAAATCAGCTGAATGCTGTAATTTCATTGTTTATGTAAAAAAATTCCGGGGAATTATTCCCCGGAATTTTTTGTTTTATTTTAGAATCCGCGTCCTGCACCGCCGCCTCCGCCGGAGCCGCCGCCAAATCCGCCGAATCCTCCGCCGCCGAAGCCGCCGCCTGAACCGCCGCCAAAGCCTCCGCCTCCGCCTGGAGGGAAGAAAATTACGGGACCGCCGCTTCTTCTGCGTCTGCCGCCCGAACCTCCGGAACCGCCGGAGCCTCCACCGCCTGATACCATTTTATAAATGATATACAGTACTGTCATAAATATCGCCAGCCGGATCAGAATAGAGAATATACTGTCATTCTGTCCTGTTCCTGTATCTTCAGCCGGTTCTTCACGTGTGAATTCACCGTCCTCATAGCCGTAAGCTGTTAAAGACTCTTCATATAATGCTATATACAGATTATTGAGTGCCGTTTCGTAATTACCGGCGACTAAATCATCGTACGCCACATTATCAATAATACGTCCTATTTTGGCATCGTTTAAGTATCCTTCAACGCCGTAACCGACCTGCACCTCAATACCACGATTATTGAATTCATTATCGTTATCCAGATTCAAAAGAATGACAATGCCGTTATCTTTCTCGGCTTTACCGACACCGTATTCTCTCAGTGCACGGAGAGCAAAGTCCTGACGATGTTCCTGGCCTGTTGAACTCATCGTCATTAGAAGCAGTTCGGCACCCGTTCCTTCTTCGAGATGTGTACCCTTCTCGTTAATTTCATTAATTGTACTGTCGCTGAGTACACCTGCATTATCCTGCACAAAATAATGACTTTCATTGAGTGCCGGCAAATCCACTCTTGCTTCTGCAGGCGAACTTAGCAGTAATACACTAAGTACAACAGCTATAAAAGCAAAGCTTTTTTGCATTACTCTCCACCATCTGTATCATCTTGGTTAGTATTAAACTCCACATCCGGTACATCCTGTGCAGATTCATCCGCTTCGAAATAAGCTTTCTCATCGAAATTAAAAATTCCTGCGATAATGTTGCCCGGGAATGTTCTTGTATTGCGGTTGTATTCCTGCACCGCTGTGTTGTAGTCCTGACGTGCTACAGCAATACGGTTCTCCGCGCCTGCAAGCTCATCTCTTAAACCTGTAAACTGCTCACTCGCCTGCAGATCAGGGTAGTTCTCTGAAATCGCAAGGAGACGTGATAAGGCACTTGTCATTTCGTTGTTAGCTTCAGCAAGCTCTTCAACATCACCGCTTGCACCAGCGAGTCTTGAACGCGCATCTGCAATATCAGTAAATATTTCTTCTTCATGAGAGGCGTAGCCCTGCACCGTACTTACAAGGTTGGGAATTAAATCCCCGCGTCGCTGCAGCTGCGTTTCGATTTGTGATTCTTTCTGGTTAACCTCTTCATCGAGATTTACAAGACTGTTATATCTCGGTACGATCATAATTGCAATAATCACAATTACCGCAATCAGTACACCTATAGGTATAAGAAATTTCTTCATTGTGTGTCCCCTTTTCTTTAAGTAGTAAATTTATGCATAAGCATTGTTCTTATATATTACCCCAATTTCAGCAGATTATTACTATCCACACTATCATATTTATAACAGACTTTTTAATCCTTATGCTAAAATACGGGTTAAGACCATTAAGGGGGAATTAATTTATGGTAACAAAGTTCGAAGATTTTAAATATGAACGTCCGGATTTAGAACAATTTGAAGAAACTGTGGATTCGCTGCTTAAGGAATTCCATGCTGCCGATTCTGCAGATGCACAGGTTACTGTAATCGATAAACTGAACGTAGAATTTGACCACCTGGATACGATGGCGAATCTTGCATCAATCCGTTCATCAATCGATACACGCGATAAATTCTATGATGAAGAGCGCAATTTCTTCGATGAAAATGATCCGTCATTCACGGAAATTACGAACCGCTACCGCAAAGCAATCACAACAAGCAAATTCCGCGATGAACTGGAAGCTCGTTTTGGGGAACAGCTTTTCAAACTGTCGGATAATGCTTTAAAAACGTTTGATCCGTCAGTCAAAACACTGCTTCAAAAAGAAAATAAACTGGCAACGCAGTACGACAAACTGCTTGCTTCAGCTGAAATAGAATTCGACGGCAAGAAATTAAATCTGTCGGAATTCACACCTTACACTCAAAACCCTGACCGTACAGTGAGAAAAGATGCGACACTTGCTGTACAGAGTTTTATGGGAGATAACCTTGAAAAAATTGATAATATTTACGATGAGCTTGTAAAAACAAGAAATGAAATCGCAGTAACACTCGGCTACAAAGATTTCGTTGAACTCGGATATATCCGCATGAACCGTATCGACTATGACCGCAAGATGGTTGAGAAGTTCAGAAAACAAGTTGAAGAGTATGTAGTGCCAATTGTTACTGAACTGAAAAAGCGTCAGGCTGATCGTATCGGCCTTGATTCGCTGAAGAGCTATGACGGCAACTTTGAATTTATTACAGGCAACGCAGCGCCGAAAGGCAAAACGAAAGACATTATGCAAAACGGTGCACAGATGTATAAAGAACTGTCGCCTGAAACGGATGAGTTCTACACTTTTATGACTGAGCGCAACCTGTTTGATGTAGAAGCGAAGAAAGGTAAAGAAGGCGGCGGCTACTGCACGATGATTGCAGATTATAAAGCACCGTTTATCTTCTCAAACTTTAACGGTACCCAGGGCGATGTGGAAGTACTGACTCACGAAGCGGGACATGCATTCCAAACGTATATGTCGCGTCATCTGACAGTGCCTGAGTATGCATTCCCAACACTCGAATCAGCGGAAATCCACTCGATGAGCATGGAGTTCTTTACTTATCCGTGGATGGAATTATTCTTTAAAGAAGATACTGATAAATTTAAGTTCTCTCATATGGCAGACTCAATTTCATTCCTGCCATACGGTGTGGCAGTCGATGAATTCCAGCATGTGGTTTATGAGAACCCTGAACTGACGCCTGAACAGAGACGCCAGGAATGGAAGAAAATCGAAGCGAAATATTTACCGCACATTGATTACGACGGAATAGAACCGCTTGAAAGCGGCGCATTCTGGCACAGACAGGGTCATATATTCGGCGCACCGTTCTACTATATCGACTACACACTTGCTCAGGTATGTGCACTGCAGTTCTGGAAACGTGCCAAAGAAGACTTCGACGGCGCATGGGCAGACTACCTGGCACTATGTAAAGTCGGCGGCTCACTGCCGTTCAACTCACTTGTAGAGCTGGCTAAACTGAAATCTCCGTTTGAAGAAGGCTCTCTTGAAACGGTTATTGATGAAGTCCATGCTTACCTGAACTCTATCGACGATAAAAAACTGTAAAAATAAAACACGCCAAACGGCGTGTTTTTTATTTACCTAGTCTCTTGATGATTTCATCTGTGACTTCAGTCATCTTGTACTTGCCGCCTAAATCAGCTGTCTGATAACCATCAGCAGTCACCTCTTCAATTACCTTCAGCAGATGCTCGGCAATGTTCGCTTCGCCGTTAAATTCCAGTAACATCTTAGCAGTCCAGATCTGACCAATCGGGTTAGCAATACCTTTACCGACAATGTCCGGCGCTGAACCGTGAACCGGTTCGAACATTGACGGATATTTACCATTCAGGTTTAAGTTGGCAGAAGGCGCTACACCAATACTTCCCATAATTGCTGCACCAACATCCGATAAGATATCTCCGAATAAGTTACTGCCGACAACCACATCAAGCTCATGCGGGTGTGTAATAAAATAAGCCGCCAGTGCATCGATGTGCTTGGACTCGGATTTAATGTTCGGATGCTTTGCTGAAATTTCTTCAAAAATCTCATCCCAAAAAGGCATGGCGTGGAAAATCCCATTGGATTTAGTTGCACTTGTTACAAGACCTTTACGTTTCGATGCAAGATCAAACGCAATGTTCATCGCCTGTTTTGTTGCGCGTTTAGAGAAGACGTTGTTCTGAATCGCGATTTCATTATCATCGTGGAAAATACGTCCTCCGATAGAACTGTACTCCCCTTCACTGTTCTCTCTAACAACGACGATATCGAAATCTTGAGGATTGGCAAGTTTAGAATTAATACCCTGAAGTAATTTCGCAGGACGGATGTTAATCTCCTGCTGGAACTCCTGACGGATTTTAAGCAGCAGACCCCATAATGAAATGTGATCCGGGACCTTAGAAGCATCACCGACAGCACCTAAAAACACACTGTCGAACTGGCTGAGACGATCCATACCGTCCTCAGGCATCATTGCGCCGTGTTTTAAATAATAATCACAGCTGTATGGAAACTCTTCAAAATCAAACTTAAGACCGCCATGAACATCAGCCACCTTCTCTAAAACGCGAATCGCCTCAGGCATAATCTCCCTGCCGACACCGTCCCCTGGAATAGATGCAATTTTTAATGTTTTCATTCCTTCACCCCGATGTTTATGTATGTAATTTCAGAATATTGAATAATACTGATAAAAACATTATAACACTGAATACAAAAGAGACCCCGGCGAAATTCACCTGGGCCTCAAATTTATAGATATCAATCATCTACTAGTTATCTGTTTTTAATTTCTTGCTCATAAACACTAATACGGTACCGAATATCGTCAGTAACCCTGCAAATGCATAGTTAGTCGAATCCGCTTCACCTGTATTCGGCAGTTCTTCTCCATCATACGAGTTTACCTCTTCTGCTTTCACTGTCTCTTCAAGTTCAAGCTTCTGCGCTTCTGTTAAATCTTTTTCTTCAATAATTTTTGAAGACATTACACGTGTTACTCTCTGATCCAGTGTAGACAAATCTTCAGCAATGTTTTCTTCACTGAACGATATTCCACTTAGAATATCGCCGTAGTCATATCGGTAAAGTTTTTTCTTTCCCGTTCCTGCAGTTGCTTCAACAGTTTCCTGTTCCGCTTCAGCGTTTTCAGTTACTGCTTCTTCTGCCGTTTCAACAACGCCTTCAGATGGTTGTGATGTTACTGTGCTCTCTTCTTCAGTAGTCTGTTCATACCACTCTTCCGGCTGAATTTCAGTGCCTTCTGTCTCTTCAGGTTCCACTGTTTCTATCGGATTGATTTGCTCTATTGGCAATTCGGATACATCCGTTTCGTCTTCAGTGCTGTAAACGTAGTCTCCATCTGTCTCAGATGATTCAGGTGCAGTCTCGTCTGTTATTATTTCACTATCATATTCCGGTTCCGGGTTTGCTTCAGTATTACCTTCTGCTTCTTCTGATGTATCACCAGGAGTCTCTTCTTCTCCTCCGGATACTTGTGATTCGCCTTCTTCAAGCACGTCAGTTTCATCTTCTGTCAGCTGCTCTTCGGATTCTGCCGGCTCTTCTTCCAGCTGGTCCGTCTGCTGATTAGGTTCTGCAGGCTGCAGTAAATCTCCGCCGCCTTCAGTTGATTCTTCCTGAACGTTCTCTGAAGTTGTACCTGTATCTGTCTCTATATCATTATTATAAGTATCTGATTCTGGTGTTCCTTCCTGAGTCCCCGCTTCACCTTCTGTTGTTACAGATGTTTCCGCGTTCTCTTTTGTCTCAGTTTCTGTTTCATTAATTGTCTGAACTGTTTCTTCTGTATTTTGTACCTCTTCCGGAACTGTATATGTTTCGGCTTCAATACTCTCATCTATCTCTTCGTCAGCATAAGCAATGTCAGGGATTAGTACAGTTGACAGCAGCAGTAATGATGTCAATTTCATTTTGTTAATTTTTGATTTTCGCATTGTTTTCCCCTCCACGCATCCTGAAATAAATTATACATTTTCGCGCTCATTTACATTAATGTACAATTTATTATAGTTGATGGCAGAGAGCATTTCTATACAATATCAAAGTTGTTACATAACCTTAATATTCACGTATTATTATGTAATTATACTAGTGAGTCATGTCATATGTGTTAATAATCGTGTCGTATGCACTTGAACCGAGTTCTTTGCACACGTAGAAAAACAGAACATCACAAATAATATGCTGGGCGATGCGGCTTGTCATATTCATATACTGAATGTTTGTTTCTTCTTCAGTAATTTCAAGTGCAATGTCAGAGTTCCTCTTCGCAATTGATGAATGGTTCTGAGTCAGAATAATAGTCATTACGCCTAATTTTTTAGCGAGTTTGACGATTTCTATAACTTCCTGTGTTTTACCCGATAAAGTAATCACAAACAGGACGTCATTCGGTTTCGCGTTTGTTAATCGTGTCATACATAAATATTTATCAGCAGTAAAGAAGGCGTTGATGTTCACACGGTGTAATTTCTGTTCCATGTCATGTCCGACGTTTGCCGAGTCTCCGACTCCAAAGATAAATGTATTGTCCGCTTTAACCATATGCTGTGCAGCTTCCTGCATGCGTTTACGATTGACGATTTTTTCAGTATTATACAATGCCTGGATTGTATTTTTAAATACTTTATCAAAGATATCTGCGTGCGTATCTTCTTCAATATCAATCACGCGCGAAATTTTTTCCTGCTCCAATGTGTGCAGTTCTTTCGCAAGTTCCACTTTTAATTCTTTAATTCCCTGCAGTCCGATTCTTTTGGCGAATCGTACAATGGCTGCATCACTCGTCGATGAGTGTTTGGCTATTTCCTTAACCGGCATATTAATGACTTTATTAGGGTTTTCCAGCATAAAGTTTGCGATACGCTGCTCGACCGGTGTCATATATTCCAGTCTTTTATTAATCTGACTAAGTACAGAAAACATAATTAACCACCTCTTTTACTGTTGTATTGATTCTCGATATGAATAATATGGTGTAATTATATCACTTCCTGCAATATATTGTTACAGTTTATTCCATGTATTTTTAAAACTATCTAATTTTTCGATTTATTCATATCGTTATTCCAACTCCAGCGGATATTGTGTCAGCTGGACACGGCAGTCTCCAAATTCTGTGACCATTTCCAGTCCCGTTGCATTATCACTTGGAAAAATTCTCGATGTCATAGTATATTTTCCGTCATTAATAAATACTTCGATACTCGATTTATCCATATAAATTCTCATGTTCCCGAGGTCTTCGTCCAGTTTAATGCGGCGTACAAGACCGTCTACATTCTCGATTTCTTCACCGCTGAACGTACGGTCCAGTGTCAGTATCCGCTGTTCACTGTCGTAAATAAGTTTGGTTTCATGGCGCGTATTTTTACGCATATATATATGCAGCATCGATGCATTGTTTTCAAGCACATCGATAATCAGTTCATATACTTCACCGTAAAATGCTGTCAGTTTTGTCGGGTATTCTTTAAAATACCCTTCTGCCGTAATCGCTTCACCGCGCAATTTCTCAAGATTCGGGTGAGGCAGCTGACGGATTCTGTCTTCGTCTATCGTCAGTACTCTCGGTATGGTCATTGCATTGACTGTTCTGTCCGCGCTTGATGGATAGCGGCTTTCTTCTGCTGCCATCCAGGCAAGCAGTACTCTGTTGCCGTCTTCATCAACAGTTGTTGCCGGGCGGTAAAAATCAAAGCCGCCGTCGAATTCATGGAAATCATCGTGGATGAAATAGTTCCCGCGGCGTTCAAAGTCGCCGATCATATAGCCTGACTGGTAAATATTCCAGAAATGCGTGTCGAATTTATCGAGACCTCTCGCATTGAATATCAGCACTGAATCCATGTTCAGATCGAAGAATTCAGGCTGCTCCCATAAATGACCGAATACTTTATAGCCCGTATCGAGCTCGCCGTCAAAGCGTAATTCTTCAACTGACGGACCGCGGTATATAACAACGCGTCCGAATTCTTCCCTGTTCATGGTGCCAAGGAACATAACTACTTCCCTGTCTATCACCGTCACATAGGGATTACGCAAGTATTCAGTGTACCCTGCCGGAAAATTTCTGATCAGCGGTGATGAATACTTCTGTACTTTGCCGTCGGTATTCATATAGCCTCCGAGCTGAGTTGTGAGCAGTTCATCGCTTTTCAGGCGTTCGCCTGTATAAAAATAACTGATCTCATTAAACACTTTAGACAGACTGCCGCCGAATATGTTTTCTGCATCGTACAGCGAGTCCGGTCTGACTTTTACGCCTTCATTCTGAAATGTAACGAGGTCTTTGGAAGTTGCATGATATATGTATTTACTGTCTGGTGTGACTGTTAAATCACTGTCCGGTGACCACTCGTAAAATAAATGATATATACCATTTACATAGTTAAACCCTGTCGGTGCACCTAAAAATCCAAAAGGCGGCTGAACATGATATACCTGTTTCCACTTCGAATCATCAGCTGCCTGTACTAAATCGTCTAATTCTGCACGCGAAATTTCTTCAAGTTTTTTTGGCATATATGTCCAGTACCTCCTGCGTTTATTTCAATTCGTCTTCAAGCTGCTGCTGTTCTGCTTTTAAATATCTGCGGTAGCCGATTTTTGAAATATGAATACTGATTTCATATAAAACAATCATCGGTACTGTAAGCAGCAGGTGTGTCATAATATCCGGCGGTGCGATAATCGCAGCCAGCACAAACATAATAAAATATGCATATTTTCTGTTCTTTTTAAGGAACATCGGTGTAATAATTCCGAGCTGTGTTAAGAATAATGTTAAGACCGGCATTTGGAATATAAAACCGAATGGTAAAATCGTTCTGAACAAAAATCCGAAATACTGGTTAATTCCTATCGTTGCTTCAATTCCCATTTCGGCGGATAAATCAAACGTGAATTTAATAATATACGGTACAACCACAAAATAACTGAATGCCAGACCAATCAGCATTAAAACCATAACTACAGGTATGTACATCAACGTTATACTGCGTTCTTTCTCGTACAGTCCCGGCGTGATAAATGACCACATCTGATACATAATAACCGGTAAAATTATAATAAAGGCAATAGCTACAATAACAATTAAATAAATCTTAATAGGATCTGTCACCTGGAATGCATGCATCTGAACGTTTTCAGTCCACGGTGCATTCTGGAGTTGATAAATCAGCGGTTTTGAAAAGTAAAAACCGACAAACAGTGCGGCAGCAAAAAAGTACATTACCGTTAATAATCGCTTTCTGAGTTCCTCAAAATGCTCGGTAAACTCTTTTTCCTCATCGGCCATTTAAATCACCTCTTTAAAAAAAGGCGGCTTTCGCCACCCTCTTTGTTTATGCTTCTGATTCAATTTTTTTAGGTTCGTCTTTTTTCTCTTGCTCTTCTGACTTTCTGCTGACTTTTACATCGTCGTCATCGTCGTCATCAGCAAGACCTTTAGTAGCATCTTTAAATTCTTTCAGTGTGGAACCGACTGCTTTACCGAACTGCGGAAGTTTCTTAGGTCCGAAAATGATAAGTGCCACTACTGCAATAACGATTAAGCTTACTGGAGTAACCGCCATTAATGTATTTGGTAAAAGAACTTCTATCATGAATACCCCTCCTATTTATTTTTCATCTGGAAAAATAGTGCCTGCAGCTCTACGCCTAAGTCAATACTGTGTACAGTCACATCAGGACCAGTGCTCAGCCGGATAGGTGTAAAGTTAAGAATGCCTTTAATCCCTGCTTTTTCTAAACGCTCTGCGGACTCTTGCCCAGCTTCCATCGGCACAGTCATAATTGCAACTTCAACGTTCTCCTGCTGTATGATTGCCTCCAAATCATCTGTATGGAAAATATCAATTTCATTGATCTTTTTACCTACAAGTGATTCGTTGCTGTCAAAAGCGCCAACTACATTCATTTTATCATGAATGTTTGCAAATTTGTAGTTCAATAACGCACTGCCAAGATTACCTGCACCAAGCAGAATTACATTTTTTACATTGCTTCCCTGGATGTGTTCCAGGAAGAATTTCAGCAGGCTGCCGACGTTGTAGCCGTAACCCTTTCTGCCTAATTCTCCAAAGTAAGAAAAGTCCCTGCGAATAGTCGCCGAGTCAATGTCTAATGCTTCACTAATTTCTTTCGAAGAAACTCTATCATTACCATTATTCTCTTCCTGCTTGAAGTAACGATAATAAAGCGGTAGACGTTTCATAGTTGCATTAGGGATTTTTTTCTTGTTAGACATTCCCTTTCACCTCTATATTTCTAGTCGCTCTATTATAACATAATATATATGGCGTCGCACCGGTTTATCTGGTCGAATTATGTCGGTTTTTCGTGTAAACTGGAGAGTGAAATGAGGTAGGCATAATGATTCTTTTACAATTGGGAAATGTCTCGAAGGCATACGGAACGAACACTATATTTGAAAACCTGGATCTCGAAGTAAAATCGGGGGAAACTCTCGGTATCGTCGGAAAAAACGGTGCCGGAAAAAGTACATTAATGAAAGTTATGGCTGATGAACTCACTTATGACAGCGGTACGATCAGCATGCCGAAACACGTCTCTCTCGGTTATCTTGCACAGCAGATGACACTGGAGTCCGATGAAACTGTCAGGGATGAAATGCAGAAGCCGTTCTCACATATACTTAAAATGAACGATGATATGGCGGAAATTGCCGCATGGCTCAGCGAGCACGAACATACACATGCAGATTATGATGAAAAACTGAAACGCTATGAAACCATTCAGCTCGAATTTGAACATAAAGACGGCTATACAATCGATGCTCAGATTAAAAGTGTTCTGACCGGTCTGCAGTTTACAGAAGCTGACCTCGACCGCAGGGTCGAAGAATTTTCAGGCGGTCAGAAAACGCGCCTTGCACTCGGTAAGATGCTGTTAACAAAACCGGACCTGCTTCTTCTCGATGAGCCGACCAACCACCTGGACATGGCGACTGTTGAATGGCTTGAGCAGTATTTGAAAAGTTATGACGGTGCAGTGGTTATTATTAGTCACGACCGTTACTTCCTCGACCGCACAGTCGATAAGATTTATGAGATCGAACTGCACCGGGGCACACTTTACCATACGAACTACACAAACTACGTGAAAGAAAAAGAGAAAACACACCGATTAAGAATGAAGCAGTACGAGCGTGAACAGAGTGAAGTTAAGAGACTCGAGACGTTTATAGAGAAAAACATTACACGTGCATCGACTTCCGGTATGGCGAAAGACCGCCGTAAGAAACTCGAAATGATGGACCGCATGGATAAACCTTTCATCGACCGTTCGAGCGCGGACTTTCAGTTCACGATAAAACGTGAAAGCGGCAACGATGTACTGAGATTAAAAGACCTTGCCATCGGATACGATGACACCGTCCTCCGAAGCGGCCTGTCGTTTAATGTGGACAAAGGAGACCGTCTCGCAATACTTGGTCCGAACGGTATCGGGAAATCCACACTGGCCAAAACAATCGCTAAAATCATTCCGGAACTCGACGGAAACATTCAGTACGGGACGAACGTAACAATCGGCTATTACGACCAGAAACAGGCGGAATTCACTTCCCAAAACAACGTACTTGAAGAACTGTGGAAAGAATATCCGCAGATGAAAGAAAGCGACGTCAGAAAAATTCTCGGCCGCTTCTTATTCACACAGGATGAAGTGCTGAAACAGGTCAACTCATTAAGCGGAGGAGAAAAAGCGAGAATACAGCTCGCTAAACTGATGCTTGAAGAAAATAACCTGCTGATTCTCGATGAGCCGACCAACCACCTGGATATCGACAGTAAAGAAGTATTGGAAACAGCACTTGAGAATTTCCCCGGCACGATTATCGTCGTATCACACGACCGTTATTTCATCGATAAAATTGCAAGCCGGGTCATGGAAATCGAACCGCATAAAGTTATGATGGTCGACGGTGACTACAGCTACTTCCAGCACAAGAAGAAAGAGGCAGAGTTTATGGAAGCACCTGTTGAGCGCATCGATGAGAAGAAAGAAAACATCTCGGACTACGAAGCCCAGAAACAGCGCCGCAATGAATTAAAGCGCGTTAAAAAGCAGAGCGAAAAGCTCGAACAGGAAATTCAGGAGCTGGAGATTGAACTGTCAGCAATTGAAGATAAGCTGGTGGCTCCGGAAGTCTTTAATGACTACGAGAAAGCTCAGGAGCTCGATAACAGACTTAAAGAAATTAATGAGAAACTTGAAGTACTGATGACCGAATGGGAAGAAGCAGAAGAATTACTTGCCGATCTTTAAGACTTTTACATAAATTTTACTGTGTGTTCCCCTCAAAGGATTACATTTACAACAAAAAGTTATCCACAACAGGAATGCGGTTATGACCGCATTCTTTTTAATTTATCCACAGATTTTACAGTTATACACATACTTATCCACAGATTAATACACAACTTATCATAAGTTACCCACAAACTGTCCACAATTTGTGGACAAAACGTACGTTCCGTATTGACAGAACCGGGAGCTCATCAAACGTATTATTAAGTGAATACGTGTTCGGTATAATAAATAAACCGGGATCCTCACATGAGACGTCCCGGTTTGTATATTATTCCCCGCTGATCATCCAGTTAATACTATACGGATCTTTAAAACTCGCGAAATAGCGGGTCCATTCCGTCGGACCAAGTTTCATATCTACCCGACAGCCTGCTTCAACTGCTTTGTTATAAAGATTTGTCACTGCATTAAGTTCCTCTTCATTATTTGAATCAAAGACAAATGTAATGATTGCTCCGGAGTTATCAATATCCTTATGCTGCCACGTGGAACTCGCCATAAACCTCTGACCGAGCACTTCGAATTCTGCATTCATCACAAATGTTTCTGCATCTTCTGCCGACATTCCCATCTCATCCAGACCCGCGGCAAACTTCGGATCAGATGCCATTATCTTCGTGTTAATAACCGCATCAAAATTCTTCTCGTAAAATTCCAGCGCCTCGAGTGCATTCGAATAGTTAAAGTACTGTACAGCTTTAATCACTAAATCACTCCTTTTAAAATTTTATATCACTTGATATATACCCAATATTTAAATTTATACATTAAAAAAAACAGCCCGAAGGCTGTCGCTGTATATTAAAATGCATATTCCTCTATATCGATAAAATTCCTGCCGTTAAGTCTTAAATCTGCCAGATGTTTTTTCTCATATAAATGATATGCTGCAGCTCCGATCATCGCAGCATTGTCTGTACAGAATTTCAGCTCTGGGATTTGCAGATTAACTTTATGTTCTTCACACATTGCTGTGAATCGGCGGCGCAGCTCGCTGTTGCCTGCAACACCGCCTGCTATAATCAGATTCTTAACATCGTACTCTTTTAATGCGGCGAAGGTTTTCGCCGTCAGAACGTCTGTAACGCTTGCCTGGAAGCTCGCTGCAACGTCGCTTTTATTAATTTCAATACCCTTTTGACTATAGTTGTGCAGCTTGTTGATGACTGCCGACTTTAACCCGCTGAAGCTGAAATCAAATGTATCTTCCTTCATTAAACCTCTCGGGAAGTCAAATGTGTCTTCACCCGCCTGTGCAAGCTTGTCGATATGCGGACCACCGGGATAAGGCAGTTCAATTACCCTTGCGACCTTATCAAATGCTTCACCGACTGCGTCGTCTCTCGTTTCTCCGATAATCTCAAAAGACATATGATCTTTCATGTATATAAGCTCTGTATGACCGCCTGATACGACAAGTGAAACCAATGGGAATACGAGCGGTTTCTCAAGCTGTGCCGCATATATATGCCCCGCTATATGATGTACGGGAATAAGCGGCAGATCATGGACAAATGCAAATGTTTTCGCTGCATTAATACCGATTAAAAGCGCACCTATGAGCCCCGGTCCTTCAGTGACAGCCACTGCTGTTAAATCAGCAGGTTCAAGCTCAGCTTCTTTCAGCGCCTGATCTATGACGTGTGTAATTGCCTCAACGTGATGGCGGGAAGCCACTTCCGGCACTACACCGCCAAATCTTTTATGGCTTTCGATCTGGCTCACTACGACATTCGACAATATTTCATGACCATTTTGTATAACACTCGCTGCAGTCTCGTCGCAGCTCGTTTCTATTGCGAGTATTTTAATATCTTTACTCATTAAGATTCACCCACATCACGTGTGCATCAAGCCCTTCTCCATAATAATTCTTACGTACGCCGCCGTATTTAAAACCGTTTCGTTCATACAGTTTCATTGCCGGTGTATTATCCACTCTCACTTCAAGAGAGACTACATCCGCCTGCGGTTTAACAAATTCCTTTATATGTTCGATCAGAACATGACTGTAACCTTTGCCGCGCATTTTCTTAGCGAGTGCCACCGTCGTGATCTGACACTGGTCCACTACAAGCCATATGCCGGTATAACCGATAATTTCACCGTCCAGCTCCATAACGAAGTAGTGGGCAAATTTATTCATTACAAGTTCTCTCGTATAAGCTTCCATCGTCCATGTTGAGTTTTTAAATGCTTCGACTTCTATAGCGTACACATCATTTAAATCCTCAATCTGCATTTCTCTGATTACCGGTTCTCCTGCCAATTTCTTTCCGCCTCCGAGATGCGCAGATAATCAGGTACCAGCTGATCGGCATCTTCAAGTTTTAACGCTTTCTCATATCGCTCTGTCTGTGAAATTCTTGGTGTCACATGTGTGTACTTTTCAATATCAATGGTGATTCTTTCTTCGCCATTCAGTAAATACACCGCATCTTCAATTTCTGCTGATAAAGCAGTGAAATCAGCATACTGTGGAGCAATGATTTCAGTATAGTCATCTGGTCCTATTTTATACCAGGCACCGTATACATGTCCTCTTCTCGCATCAATAAGAGGCACTGTGCTGCCTTCCTGTCCATTTGATACCGCAAGGACAAATAAAGATGATACTGTGTATACAGGGATATCAAGCTGTTTCGCCAGCATTTTCGCTACTGTAATACCAATCCGTACACCTGTGTATGATCCAGGACCTTTAGCGACAATGATTCTGTCCAGTTCATTTTTTTTAATGTCTGCAATTTCAAGTACTTTCTGTATGTTATCCACCAGTGTCTCTGAATGGGTCTTCTTATAATTTGTATTGATTTCAGCTACCATTCTGCTGTTACGGTTCACCGCAACAGAGAGTGCCTGGTTACTCGTATCAAGCAGTAAACTTATCATATACTTCCTCCGCAATTTTTATGTTACGTCCGCCTTTACCTTCTATAGTAACCAGACGTTCGCTTTCATTTTCATACTTAATATTAATACTGATTACTTCTTCAGGTAAAAATTCAGCAATGAACTGGGGCCATTCTACAAGCGCAATGTCCGTATCATTAAAGTATTCATCAAAGCCGAGGTCCTCTTCTGAATCTTCCAGACGGTAACAGTCCATATGATGAAGCTTAACATCAGCGTTATATGATTTAATAATATTGAATGTAGGTGAAGTCATATGTCTTTTCACACCCAGATATTTTCCTAAAAACTGCGAGAACGTCGTTTTACCGCTGCCGAGATCTCCAGACAGCAGAATGACCGTCCCGCCTGAAATTTGACCCGCGAGTATTTCAGCCAGCTGTTTAGTATCTTCCAATGAAGTTAACTTTAAAGTATGCATGCCGCTACTCCTTCAATAAATAATATATTAATCTATTATATAACAAAAAAAGAGACCTCGAAAGGTCTCAATGCGGCTCATCGCATCCATATATTAAATATGTATTCGCCTGGCAGCGTCCTACTCTTGCGGGACGTCAGTCCAACTACCATCGGCGCTGGAGAGCTTAACTGAGCCAGGATCAAACTCTCCATGATTGGAAAGCTTAATAATAAGCTCTGTGTGATACTGCTGACAGTATCTCGTTTGCGTTTGTGTTGTTCGCCTCAACCTGTGCTCCTATATAATAGAAGACTTTATATTCGGAATTAAACGTTGACATATCGTCATTCAGTTTTCAATGTTCTTTAATGTAATAAAATAATGGAGCGGGTAGACGGGATCGAACCGACAACATCAGCTTGGAAGGCTGAGGTTATACCATTTAACTATACCCGCATGGTATATGTGTTATAATAAGTTTTCAATGGTGCGGCTGAGAGGACTTGAACCTCCACGGGATTTAACTCCCACTAGGCCCTCAACCTAGCGCGTCTGCCGATTCCGCCACAACCGCAAAGCTTATTATATGTAATAACTTTTTTTAATATCTTTTTAGCGACAAGAACTAGTATATCGTGTTCATCAGTTAATGTCAACTGTTTTTTTTATTTATTTTTTTACCTGCCGAGTTGTTCTCTCAACTGGTTAGATTTTAAATTATACTTCAGTGTTTTCATGAAGTCAACACTTTATTTCAACAAATTTTAAATGGTGACCCGTACGGGACTCGAACCCGTGTTACCGCCGTGAAAGGGCGGTGTCTTAACCGCTTGACCAACGGGCCATCTGTTTTGTAACAACGTTTATTAATATACCGGCTAATAGAATTAAAGTCAACACTTTACGGTAAATTAATTTTAAATATTTTTATCAGACGAGTTTCTCCTATATAATGGTGAATATAAGCTTCGTGAAATTTATTATTGTCTGATTTCTCATTTAGGCATGCATCCACTGCTCTTATTGACGATTCGTCAGTATCAGTCGTCCTGCATCCCCTTTAGCAAATTATAATATTATTGCGGTTTCGAAGCTTGCTTTTGATCTGACAGCTTGTTATAGTTTATTTGTAATCATTCTAATTATACAATCATTCTAAATAATGGAGGCAGTTATTGATGACTAACAAAGACAATAGACTTACTACTCTTTTTGGTAACCCTGTAGGCGATCGTGAAAACACAATGACAGCTGGCCCTCGCGGTCCGCTTGTTATGCAAGATCCATACTTCCTTGACATGATGGCTCATTTCGACCGCGAAGTTATTCCTGAACGTCGTATGCACGCTAAAGGTTCAGGTGCTTACGGTACATTTACCGTAACAAATGATATTTCTCAATATACGAAAGCTAAAATCTTCAGCGAAGTCGGTAAACAGACTGAATTGTTCGCTCGTTTCTCAACTGTAGCAGGTGAACGCGGTGCAGCAGACGCTGAGCGTGACATTCGCGGATTTGCTTTAAAATTCTACACTGAAGAAGGTAACTGGGATTTAGTTGGTAACAACACTCCTGTATTCTTCTTCCGTGACCCTAAATTATTCCCAAGTTTAAACCACGTTGTAAAACGCGACCCTAAAACTAACATGCACAATGCAGAAAGTAACTGGGACTTCTGGACTAACTTACCTGAAGCACTTCACCAGGTGACAATTATTATGACTGAACGCGGAATACCGAAAGGCTTCAGAAACATGCATGGATTCGGCTCACATACTTACAGCATGATCAATGAAAACGACGAGCGCGTATGGGTTAAATTCCACTTCCGCACTCAGCAGGGAATCGAAAACTATTCTGCAGAAGAAGCTGCCGAATTAGTAGGACAGGACCGCGAATCTTCACAAAGAGATTTATTCAATTCGATTGAAGAAGGCGACTTCCCTAAATGGAAAGTTTATATTCAGGTAATGACTGAAGAAGAAGCAAAAAATCTTCCATACAACCCGTTCGACTTAACTAAAGTATGGTACAAAGATGACTTCCCGTTAATTCCGGTTGGTGAGTTTGAACTTAACAAGAATCCTGAGAACTACTTCGCAGAAGTTGAGCAGGCAGCATTCGCTCCGACTAACATCGTTCCGGGTATCGGTTTCTCACCTGATAAAATGCTTCAGGGCCGTCTGTTCTCTTACGGCGATGCACAAAGATACCGCTTAGGTGTTAACCACCACCAGATTCCGGTAAACTCACCTAAAGGTGCAGAAAACGTATGTCCATTCAGCCGTGACGGCGCAATGAGAGTTGACGGCAACTTGGGATCAGACATTAACTATTACCCGAACAGCTACGGCGCTCATAATTCACAGCCGCATGCTAAACAGCCTGCACTTGATCTTGAGTACAGCTCAATATACGAACACAACTTCCGTGATGACGACGATAACTACTTCGAACAGCCTGGTAAATTATTCAGACTACAGTCTGACGAAGACAAACAGCGTCTATTCTACAACACGGCTAACGAAATGACTGGTACTACTACACGTACTAAACACCGCCATATCTACAACTGTTATCAGGCAGATCCGGATTACGGTAAAGGTGTTGCAGCGGCATTAGGAATCGATATCAACGACGTTGATCTTGAGAACCCTGATTACTTCCACAACATGTAATTTTTAATATAAAAAAGGAAACGACCCGGTCGTTTCCTTTTTTATTTATATATTTTTCATCGTCAGTGATATTCTGTTTTTCTGAACATCGACATCCATTACTTTAACTTCAACAATATCCCCTGTATTCACTACTTCCAGCGGATGTTTTACAAAGCGGTTCGAAATTTGGGACACGTGAACCAGTCCGTCCTGCTTCACACCGACATCCACAAAGGCACCAAAGTCAGTAACATTTCTGACAGTGCCCGATAAAGTCATACCGGCTTTTAAATCTTCAATTCCAAGGACATCAGATTTCAGTAAGGGTGTATCGTACTTATCACGTATATCTCTCATCGGTGCTTTCAGGCTTGAGATAATATCTTCCAGTGTCGGAATTCCGATATTCAGCATTTCTGCAGTCTCTTTAATATTTAATGCGTCGAGTTTTTCACTCATTACATTTTCACCGAGATTATCAATTGTTAAACCGAGAGTCTCAATAAGCTTATATGTGTTTTTATACTGCTCCGGGTGAATCGGTGTCACGTCCAGCGGTTCCTTCCCGTTAAATATTCGGAGGAATCCGACACACTGTTCGTATGTTTTATCTCCGAGACGTGCAACTTTCTTCAGTTCACTTCTCTTTTTAAATCCGCCGTTCTCTTCTCTGAACGCCACGATGTTTTTACTGATTACAGGTGATAATCCCGCTACATGCTGCAGCAGTGTTGTCGATGCAGTATTTAAGTTTACACCCACCTGGTTCACAGCTGTTTCCACGACGAAATTTAATGATTCTGTCAGGAATTTTTGGTTAATATCATGCTGGTACTGACCCACACCTATAGATTTCGGATCAATTTTAACCAGTTCGCTCAGCGGATCGTGAACACGTCTTGCAATCGACACCGCGCTTCTCTCCTCAACATTAAAGTCGGGAAACTCTTCCCGCGCGATTTCCGATGCAGAATATACACTTGCACCCGCTTCGTTAACGATGATATAAGGAATCTCCAGTTTTTCTTCTTTAATCAGTTCACCGATAAACTCCTCTGATTCTCTCGATGCTGTGCCGTTCCCTATCGCGATTAAAGACACATCATGTTTCTTAATCATTTTCAGAATAACCGATTTTGCAGTTTCTTTTTTGTTTACCGGTTTATGAGGATATATAACATCCTTCGCAAGATACGAACCCGTATCATTAATTACAGCAAGTTTACATCCTGTACGGTACGCCGGATCCAGTCCGAGAATCACTCTGCCTTTAAGCGGCGGCTGTAACAGGAGACGCTTTAAGTTCTCTTCAAACACCATAACGGCATGTTTTTCACTTGTTTCTGTTAAATCCGCACGTACTTCTCTTTCAAGTGACGGCAGAATCAGACGCTTCATACTGTCTTCAATTGCTGCTGTCATCAGTTCTTTCGTCTTCGCGTGTTCATCGATGACTTCTTTCTTTAAGTATTTCACAATTCTTTCAGTATCGTGGGACAGTTTAACAGTCAGAACTTTTAATGCTTCACCCCTGTTTAAAGCGAGCACTCTGTGCGGCACAATGTTTTTAATTCTTTCTGCATATTCGTAATACATTTCAAAGACACCCTGCTCGTCATCAGCATTCTTCTTCACTGCAGAGACGATTTCTGAAGTATCTTTAATTATTTTTAAAATGTACAAACGGTATCGGGGATTATCCGACACAATTTCTGCAATAATATCCTGTGCACCTTTAATTGCCATTTCTACTGAAGTAACCTCTTCAGTTAAATACTCGCGAGCCTTTGTTTCTATGTCGCGGTGCTTACCTGCTAAAATAATTTTCGCAAGCGGCTCGAGGCCAAGACGTTTCGCTTCGGTCGCACGTGTTTTCTTCTTTTGCTTAAACGGACGGTACAAATCTTCTACACGGCTTTGTTTCGTCTGCTTTAAAATATCCTGGTGCAGTTCATCTGTCAGCATCCCCTGCTCATCTATAAGACGGATTACCTCTTCCTTACGCTTATTCAGATTTTCCAGGTACAGATATTTCGTTTCAATTTCCTTAATTGTTACTTCATCCAGGCCGCCTGTCTGTTCTTTGCGATAACGCGCGATAAAAGGCACAGTATTTTTTTCTGCCAGTAATTCCAGTACTTTCTCTATATGTCTTTTATTAATTTTCATCTCAGTTGCAATTTCTTTAACAAGTTCGTGTGTCATAATATGTACTCCCCTAATAATAAGAGCCCAATCTGCATCAGACCGGGCCCGTTTATAAATTTATTCAGCTTCCTTAACGGCTTCTCTCAGTTTCTTAATTGCAGAACGCTGCAGTCTTGAAACATGCATCTGACTTAAACCGATTTTTTCACCGGTTTCTTTCTGGCTCAGACCGTCAATGAATGTGGATTTTATAATTTCCTGTTCCCTGTCACTTAAAATAGGCAGGACTTTTTCTAAAATCATCCGCTTCTCAGCCAGGTCATAATTGTCATCCTGCTGTCCCATAACATCGAGCAGCGTTACTGTCGAACCATCTTTATCCGCTTCGATTGAATGATCGACACTGAGTGCGTTATAACTCTGCCCCATTTCCATCGCTTCCAGCACTTCTTCTTCAGTTACTTCGAGCTCAATTGCAAGTTCCTGAATTGTCGGTGATCTTTCGAGTTTATTAGTCAGTGCATCTGTCGTATTTTTAATTCTCGGTCCGAGTTCCTTAATGCGTCTCGGTACGTGAACACTCCATGTTTTGTCACGCAGATACCGTTTAATTTCACCGACGACTGTCGGCACTAAAAAAACTTCGAACCTGCGTTCAAACGAAGTATCAAAACGTCTGATGGCACCTAATAATCCCAGCATCCCGACCTGTACCAAATCTTCATGATGCGACTGTCCCCGGGAATATCTGTAAGCAAGCGACTCCACAAGCTTCGTATAGTTTTCCACCAGTTCGCTCTGAGCGATATCATCTTCGCTTTCCTGATATCGTTTAATCAACTCGTTTACTTCCTCAGGAGGCAGTCCGTAATTCTTATTGCGAGATTGTTTCTCCATTCGGGTGCACCTGACTTTCGTTAATATACTTCGTCATACTGATTGTTACACCAGGTTCTTTTCTGAAGGATACTTTGTCCATCAGCGTTTCGATAAGGAACAGGCCAAGCCCTCCTTCTCTGAGGTAGTCGATATTATCATCCTCGTTATACGGGCCAAGCTCTTCTTTAATCTGTTCATAATCAAAGCTTTGTCCGTTATCCGAAACAATTACTTCCACCTTGTCGCTGTAGACTGCAAATCCTACTAAAATTTCACCCTGCTCATTATCTTTGTAAGCATGTTTAACTGCATTTGTTACAGCTTCCGATACTGCAATTTTAGAATCCTCAATATCATCATAGGTCGCTCCCGCTCTCGATAATACACCTGAAAGCGTTAAACGGATCAGACCTACGTATTCTGCACTTGCCGGAAACTTCATTTCTATAAAATCATATTGTGGCATCATTCTTCAGTCGACCTCCGACTTCTTATTAACGTACATTAAGTCACGTAATCCCGTGATTTCAAAAAGTTTTAAAATTCTATCGTTAACTCCGAGTACATGGAGTTCCTTGTCATGCTTATTAAGATCTTTCAGAGTCCCTACGAAAATGCCGAGGCCTGTGGAATCCATATAACTCAATTCACTTAAATCGACAATCAGGTCATGTTCGCCTGCTGCCGCGACCGGTTCAAACACTTTCTTTAATTCCGGCGCAGTATATACATCCAGCTCTCCGCTGACACTTACTAAATATTCCCCGCCGTTTTCCGTAGCGTCTATTTTTATATTCATAACTATGTATGCACTCCAATCACTTAATTCGTAAATTTTATACTTTAATATTTCTACCCTGAATCGGGATGTTTAAAACTTTAATTATCACTTTTATTTTTAATAATAAACATCGTTAAGTCATCTTTGTAATTCTGGTTGCGCATACGTGTCAGCGCTTCGTAAATATACTGCACGATATCCTGCGGATGCTGGTCCCGCGCTTCGCGGATCATCTCTTTAATATCTTCCATATTAATAAATGTTCCGTCATGTTTTCTAAGCTCGGATACACCGTCGGTAAAAATGAACAGCATATCGTTTTTCTCGAGTTTCGTGGATACTTCTTCATACTCTGTATCCCTCATGACTCCGAGTACAAGACCTTTGCCGTCCAGTTCTTCAAATTCATCTTCCTCATAATGATAAAGGAAAGCCGGTTCATGCCCTGCGCTTGAAAAACAGAGCGACTGATCATTGAAATCGTAAAGACCGTAAAACATCGTCACGAACATATTTTTGTTTACGTTTTTCTCGACGAGCTCATTCAGGCGCTTCAATGATTTTGACGGCGGACTGGACGATGATGTAAGGTCCATCCCGAATTTCAGCATCGACATCGCAATCGCAGCCGGTATACCTTTACCGATAACGTCCGCAACTGCAAACGTCATCTTGCCGTCATTGTGTTCAATAATGTTAAAGTAGTCACCGCTCACTTTTCTGGCCGGCACACTGATTGCACCAAGCTCGACATTTTCAATCGCAGGTATCGCAGTTTTTAACATCGTCTCCTGCAGACTTGCAGCGACATCCATCTCCTGGTCATGACGCTCCATCTTATTAAGCATCGCTTTGTAGTCCTTATATGTAAATCCAAACCGGATCATTATTTCCTGCAGCACATCGAGAGATGCTTTGACTTCTTCGTATTCCGTCAGCGGAATTGCACTGACCAGTTCAATGTGGAGTGCGACCATCTCATCCGGTGAAACATCGAGATCAATCGCTTTTTCACTGAAATCGTGAGCCGTGCCTGCAAGTTCATCTTCATTGCCTGATTTTATGTATTCAACTACCAGACTTTTATATTCATCTACCATGTCATCTATGTACGTCATAATAAAAACACCTCCATCTTCAAAATAGACTTTTGTAAACAAAAGTCTATTTTCTGTTTGTCTTATTCTTTTTTCGTTTCTTTTTCGGTTCAAGTTCCAGACTGACTTTTAATGCTTCATTCACTTCGCGCATTTTATCCTCGTCCAGATATGTAAGTTTTTCCTGTAACCTGGTCTTATCGACCGTTCGAATTTGCTCAAGCAGTATTACCGAGTCCATATCCAGTTTGTAAGCTTCCTTTGATATTTCAACATGTGTAGGTATCTTCGCTTTGTTTATTTTCCCAGTAATGGCTGCAACAATCACAGTCGGACTGTGACGGTTACCAACATTATTTTGGATAATAACAACGGGACGCTTGCCCCCCTGTTCTGAACCCTGCACAGGTGAAAGATCTGCCAGATAAACTTCTCCTCTTTTCATCTATTCACCATCTTTACTGTCGTTACATGCTGCAAACTCACGTTCCGTAACAGAAATGCCGGTACGGTAAGCTTCGCTCTCTGCATAAAAGCCTTCCCGTGCGATTAACAGGTTAATCTCCGCCATTTCAATGTAACCATTTACCAATGCTTTTTCGAACTCTTTACTTACAGATGAATCAGACAAAACAGTCAGCTCCATATAAATCAATTATTGAATTAATCATAACATTTGAGCGATTTTGTTGCTATTAATCGAATGTACTTCAGTTAATTACTTCGTTATAGATTTCCTCAATATCTTTGCCCGTGTAGCGGCGGGGAATACGGCGGCCGAAAGTACAGAGCGATTCGTATGAAATAGTGTCAGCGTATTCACTGTAACTTTCCAACGACTGCCCCGACTCTTCTGAATCATCAATTATCCTAACTCTTTGTCCGGCATCAGTGTGTTCTGGAACTCTGATCATCAGTGCATCCATGCAGATAGTCCCGACGATTTCACAGTCGGTACCACCTTCTAATTTTACTGTATACCCATTATGACGCCTTAATAACCCATCAGCATAGCCAATCGGCAATGTTGCGACAGTTTCTTTTTCCGGAGCCGTATATTTTTTACCATAGCTGATACTTTCCCCGGCTTCGAGATGATGAACAGCTGAGACTTCAGTTGTCAGTTTAACCGCCGGTGTCAGCTCAACAGTTGTTTCCATCGCTGTCCAGCTGCTTGGATAATAGCCGTACAGTGCGATACCTGTGCGGACTGCAGTCGTATAATCTTCTTTCAGTGTCAGTGCACCGCCGGAATTGGAAATATGGACATACTCCGGCCGTTCGACTTCATCCACAATACTTTTAAAAAGTTCAAACTGTCCGGCAGTGACATCGTTATCTTCATCACTCGAAGTAAAGTGGCTGAATATCCCTTCGTATATAAAACGGTCGAAACTATTAATCTCTTTAATCATCGCTTTGATTTCATCGATATCCGAAGTACCGTACCGGTTCATCCCCGTATTGACTTTGATGTGCATCCACACTTCCTTGTCATACGTTTCATTCACTGCTGCTTTCGCCGCTTTTAGCCATTTAAGACCGGGTGCTGTGACTGCAATACGGTGCTGAATTGCTTTATTAATATGTTCCGGGTCCACCGTGCCGAGTACGAGAATCTTCTGCTTAATACCGTGCATGCGTAAGTCAATCGCTTCATCCAGCGTTGCCACTGCAAAAAATGTAACGCCTGCGCCCGCAAGATGTTCGCTGACAGATTTCGCCCCAAGTCCGTAGGCATTCGCTTTAACGACGGCAATCAGAGTTTTTTCGGGATTGATTCCCTGTACTGCTCTGTAGTTCTTTTCAATAGCCCCGAGGTTTACATCGAGCACTGTATTTCTGTAATACTTATCGCTCATTCCTTTGCCTCCTCAATAATAACTGTTGCAACCGCATAGTCCTGTGAGTGCGATATCGACACATGCGCGTTCGGCACATTCGACAGCGACGGTTTGCCGAGCGCATCGTTAACACAGTTAATATCATTAAAGCTCACTGCACTGCCGATTCCTGTACCCAGCGCTTTACTGTATGCTTCCTTTACAGCAAAACGCCCTGCAAGGTATGTGGTTTTACGTTCCTCACTTTTAATACTGTTATAATGATTCATCTCATCAGGAGTCAGTATTCTTTTTGCCAGGCGGTCATCTTTATTCACTTTTTGAACACGTGAGATTTCTATAATATCCGTTCCGAGACCTGTGATCATAATGTTCCCTCTTTTTGAATAATGATATTTTTATTTATCAGTTCACGGATATCATGACGAAGCTGATCCGCTTTATCGTTTTCGAGCTCCGGTATATACAGCTTCTCTGCAGATGTCTGCAGGGATATACCTTTTAAATTCATACGTCTCATAATCGGACCGACCGTTGTATCGATGTTCTGTACACGGTACAGCGGTACAGCCGTTTCCATTTTAAACCAGATACCGCTGTGGATCCGGATCTCATCTTCCAGCACTTTGTATCTGAAATACTTGTAGCGGAGTTTCGGAATAATCCATGCATGAACGATGAGTATATAAATTACAGCTGCCAGCGGCACCAGGAATACCCACCACGGGATAAAATCCAAAAAGATTTGAGCAATCCCGATTGCCGCTGCAATCAGCGCCCATATCCCGGCATTAATACATTCCCTGATTCTCCACAGTTTGATCGCTTTCGGTGAAATCCGCTTCATCGTCATGCCCCCTTTCTATAAATGTCCAGATTGTATCTATATCGTGTTTTTCGATAAATTTAATTTCCGCCGATGAACTTGCAATTCCACCGGGTGTCGATATTTCAATATGTCCGAGATCCGCACGGTGTAAGAACGGATTGCGTCTGTATGTGGTATCGATAATTTTATCGCGCTTGATTGCAAAATGACGGCGTGTAAAGAATGATGCTGTCATCAAATTAATTTCATCTTTATAAATTGCATAGCCCACATTTTTCGCACTGTATATGCCGCTGGCTATAAGCAGTATGATAATAATTGCCGCAGCAATATAAATGTAAAGCATAAACTTCTCACCGTGGAAAAAATACGCTGCTGTTCCGACGGCTGTAACAAAAATCAGCAGTGTAATTTGGAAATAGCGGCGAATTGCACGAAACGGCACGACCTGCTTTGGCACTTCCATATGGTAGTTTGGAAAAACATCCCCAATAATACTGTAAAGTTCTTTCTTTTTAATGAAAGGCAGCAGCTGTATTTTTCCATCAATCTGATCGGACTCCAGTGAATCACTCGTAATCGATACCGACAGTGCATAGTAGCCGATTAGCCGTCTCAGGAGACTGTCGGAAATAATAACGTTCTGTACTCTGTTAATATTGACGCTTTTATTCTTTTTAGAGAATAAGCCGTAGTCAACAGTCAGGTCGTCACCGCTCTGTTTCAATGTGTAATCGTAATTACGCACCATAATAATAATGGTTCCGATAATATAACCGATTACGACGAACAGCAGTGAACTCAGCACGATGCCTAAAACGATACTTCTGACCAGACTGCTGAAATACTCAAAATAGTTCTCTATCAGAATTTCTCCGCCGACAATGTTCAGAATACCAAAGAATATCGCTGCAAAGACACCGAGCCCTCCGCTTGTCATCGCCATTAAAACAAGTTCTTTCGTATTCATTTTCTTCAACGTCGTAAATTCGCGCACAGCAGGTTTCGGAGCAGTTTCAAGTGCTGATTCTCTCGGCCACGGACTTGAATCCCCCGTATTAACTGAAATATCTTCAGATTCGATATCCTGCTGTTCTTCGTATATCATCTTTTGAATCTCTTCTGCCTGGGATTTTTTTATCGTGTCGATTTTAATACCGTCACCCGGCGTTAATATATCCAGCTGTACAGCACCGAAAAGACGGTGGAAAAACGGCTGGTTAAAGTCTATGGACTGGATGCGTTTAATATCCAGTTCTTTTTCATTTCTTGTCAGTATGCCTTTTTTATATATAAATTTATTGTTCTCAATCCAAAATCTCGTGCGGTAAATATTGATCATATCGGTACCTGTAAAGAGAATAAAAACAAGAGCCAGTATACCCGCACCGCTGAACAGCATCCACGGACTGATCGAACCGGAGAACAGTTCTTCCCGCATATTAAAGAAGATAAGGATTGCCGGGAAGAACATCGTTTTAATACCTTTAACAACACTTCCCGCATATGCGATTTTATGCAGCTTTTGAGGACTATACATCTGTATTTTCCTCCTTTACGATATCAATGATTGCTGTTTTTAGATTCCTTGCTTCATCAATTTGGAGCGGCGGCATGTTTATGCCGAGACCCGCCGTTTTAATTCGGACCGCCGCAAGGTCATACTTTCTCGACAGAGGGCCTGTTTTAAACTCAACACCCTGAGCTCTTTTTATCGGGATCATCTGTGTTTTTACTGTAAAAAATCCCTGTCTGACTATAATTCTGTCTGCAAGCAGTTCGTATGATGTTACTTTTGTGTAAATCAATGGCCGCAGGAAAACATATCCGGCGAGCTCCAGTACGAGCAGTCCGGCAAAAATATAATACAGCCATACCGGCCATGAAAAGAAATGCACAGCGATGCCGGCAGCTGCAAATATAAGAATACTGGTTACCCATATTAATAATGCTTTTACCGTCATATACGGTCTGACGTGTTTGTTCAACTCTATCATAAGCAACCCTTCCAACTGTTAGTTTAACTCTATGATACAACACTCAGAAAACATAAAAAAGCATTCACTTGTAAAGTGAATGCTCTCTTAATTCATTATTATTTCTGGTGATCTTTAAACACGCGGCCCTGTTTGCTTGTGCGTCCGCCTGACGGTTTACCGCCGTGACGTTTGCCGCCGTTTCTTTGTGGTCTGCCGCCGTCGCGACCGCGTCTGTTGCCGCCTCTTTGACCGCCTTTATTATAGTTCGATTTACCTCTGCGCCCGCCGTGACCCTTGCGAGAAAGTGGTTTTTCAAATGACAGCTGAATGTTGTCATCTTCTTTGGCATACAGAAGTTCGTTTACTAACGCTGCAATAACTTCGCGTGACTCATGAGTTTTCATTAACCCGTCAGCCACTTCGAAAGTATGCTGATTTTTATTATCAGCTAACCATGCACCGATTTTTTCAAATACTTCGTTTTCACGAGCTTTTTCTACTTCTTTTTTGCTTGGTGGACGAAGTGTAAGGATTGGTTTCTTCTTGTCTCTTTCAATCTGACGCAGGAAGTCCATCTCTACAGGGTTGACGAATGTTAACGCCATTCCTTCTTTACCGGCACGTCCGGTACGTCCAATACGGTGTGTATACGACTCAGTATCCTGTGGAATATCGAAGTTGTACACATGTGATACACCTGAAATATCCAAGCCTCTTGCAGCTACGTCAGTAGCTACTAAAATGTCTAATGAATTATTCTTGAATTTCTTAAGCACTTCAAGACGTTTAGATTGAGTAATATCTCCATGTAAACCTTCCGCACGGTAACCTTTTGCAATCAGTGCACTTGTTAATTCGTCAACGCGGCGTTTTGTACGGCCGAAGACGATTGCAAGTTCAGGCTGGTGAACATCAAGGAATGATGTAAATACAGATAGTTTTTCCAGCTCTTTAACAATTGTATAAAATTCATCGATTAGCGGGTCGGAATTGTTTTGGTTCATCGTTTTAACGATGTGAGGTTTGTCCATGAAACGCGTTACTAAATCCTGGATTGCCCGAGGCATTGTAGCTGAAAATAGAAGTGTGTGACGGTTGTCTTCCGGTACTTTGCTCATGATGAACTTAACATCATCGATGAAGCCCATGTTCATCATTTCGTCCGCTTCGTCCAGTACAAGTGTGTGAACATCCTGTAACTTCAATGTGCGGCGGTTGATGTGGTCGATCATACGACCCGGTGTACCCACAATGATTTCGGGTTGTCTTTTAAGGTCTTTAATTTGACGGTCTATGCTCATACCGCCGAAAATAACTGCAGTAGCTAATTTCTTTCTCTTAGAAAATGATTTAATTTGTTCGCTGACCTGAACTGCTAATTCTCTCGTCGGCGTTAATATAACAACTTGAGTGCCTGCACCTTTAGTTGTATTTTCTATAATCGGGATACCAAATGCACCGGTTTTACCGGTACCTGTCTGAGCCTGACCGATGATATCTTTGCGCTCTAATGCTAAGGGGATACTCTCCACTTGGATTGGGGTTGGTTCTGTGAACCCCATATCAGTTAGTGACTGAATTGTATCATCACTAATACCTAATTCTTTAAAAATCTTCAAACTTTAGTCTCCTTTGACTATTTCATTTCTCGCATGTACAACTTCTCTATAGTAACACTTAACACTTTAATCCACAAGATATTTTAATTCTATGTCAAGAAATAAAAATCTCTCGACGAGAATGTTCAGTTCCAGCTGTTTGTCTTCTGCGAACATAATCAGGTGGGGTGTGTGCTCCATCAGAACAAGTTTTGCCTGCGGGATTTTCTTTGCCGCTTCAATGCTTGTCTCGTAAGGTACAAGCAGATCAATCCTGCCGTGAATGAGAAGTGTGTCGCATTTAATACTTTCCAGCTCGCCGGTTTTCTTATCGACAATTTTAATGAATTCTTTCATCGCTCTGATAGGAATGTTCTTCAGTCTCGGTCTCAATTTCGACACCAGATTCATTTTTAAATGGTCATTTACCTCTTCAGGTGACAGCTTAAGCCTGTGCAGTCTGCTTAATCTCGTATGATCGAATGCCGGTGCAATTAACACCAGCTTATCGACTTTATAGTTTTGGGCGATAAAGCCCGCGAACACACCGCCCATTGAAAAACCGATGACGTATATTTTATCGGTGCGTGCTGCCAGGTTGAAATACGCCTTTTCCGCTTCACGGTACCAGTCATCGCCGGCAGCTGCTGCTAAATTAAGCGTTGTGCCATGACCGGGATACTGGGGGAATTCATATTCAAAGTCATAGCGTTTTTTTAAATACCTGAATGCCGGCTCCAGCTCAAATCTGCCGCCCGTATAGCCGTGTAAAAAAAGTATTCCGATTTTAGATATCGTCAATCACCCTCTCCACAGCCATGCCGCGCGATCCTTTCAGCAGAATTACCGTGTCTTCATTGAAGTGCTGCTGAACTTTTGTTTTAAGTTCTTCCATCGATGACGTATGCTCTTTTTCTTCGGCAGTTAAAACATTATGAATATATTCCGCCCCGTCACCGAACGTATAAATTTTCGTAAACTGATATTTTCCTTCATTAATAAAGTGTGCCACATCTTCGTGAAGTTCCTGTTTGTAATCTCCGAGTTCCAGAATATCCGCCAGCACGAGAATTTTACTCTTGTGTGACATTCGGCCTACTGTATCCACAGCACTGATCATACTCGCTTTTGATGCGTTGTATGCATCGTTGACAATCAGCGTACCACTCGGGTGTGTCACGCGTTCCATTCTCATGCTTGTCACTTCAAGCTGTGCGAGATTTTCTGCCGCTTCTTTCGGAGATACACCGAGCGCCTCCCCCGCCATTACAGCGAGTGAAGCATTCAATGCGTTGTGAATACCAAGCTGCGGAATGTCGAACTGTACATTTTTAAATGTGAAGTGTGTGCCGTTATCGTCTTCAGTCACTTTACTGATTGTACAGTCATTGGAGTCAAGCATCCCCGCTGTATGAATATCATATGCTGTATCCTTTTGTACAATGGCCTCAAGCAGTGGATAATCCTTAGAATAAATAAACGTGCCGTCACCTTTTAAATGATCCACAATTTCGTATTTTGCCCTGGCTATGTTCTCGCGCGAACCGAGCATTTCTATATGGGATTCTCCGACACTTGTAATAACTGCAACATCCGGCTCCGCCATTCTGCTCAGGAAATTAATGTCCCCCATTCTATCCATACCCATTTCCAGTATAGATATTTCAGTATCTTCTTCCAATTGTAAAATAGTCAGAGGCATACCGATTTCATTATTGAAGTTCCCCTGTGTTTTCTGAACTTTAAATTTTGAACTTAGGACGCATTCCAGCATGTCTTTTGTCGTTGTTTTACCATTGGATCCTGTAACAGCAATAACCGCAGGATCTACAATTTTTAAATATGCTTCTGCGATATTCTGCAGTGCTTCCAGTCCGTCTGCAACGTGGATAACCGGATAATCCGCATTTTCTTCATCCCGTTCGCTGAGTGTTACACCTGCTCCTTTTGAGAATGCCATGTCGATAAATCTGTGGCCGTCTGCATTTTCCCCTTTAAAAGGTATAAACACATTCCCCTCTTCTATAGTACGTGTATCAATTGACACGCCTTTGATTACGTTTGTTTTTATCTCCGCTGCACGGCTGTTCATCGTACCTCCTGCAAATTTCGCAATTTGTTCGATTGTCGCTTTTATCATAATTTTTCATCCTAAATATTTGTATTTACTGTTTATAATTATAAATTAGTTGTATACTAAATGTCATGATTTCAATATGAATTAGGTGACTTTCTTGAGTAATAATAAATATACACGTCAAAATTCAAACTTCTTTGCACGTATCGACTGGATTCTTATTATTCTGATCCTGCTCCTCGCTGCAATCAGCGTGGTGTCAATCAGCTCGGCGATGACCAGCGGCCAGTACGGCACTGACTTCAGTACACGTCAGATGGCATTTTACGGTCTCGGATTTCTGCTGGCGTCAGGCCTGATGCTCATCCCGTTTAAACTGATTAAAAGTTATACGTGGGCTTTGTACATACTCGGTGTGCTGAGCCTTGTAATTTTATATATTGCACCCGTGTCATCGGTCACACCGATTATTAACGGTGCGAAAAGCTGGTATCAATTCGGTTTTTTCAGTATCCAGCCGTCCGAGTTCGTAAAGATTATTTATATTTTAACGATGGCTTACGTTATCAGCCAGCATAACAAATATAAACTGACGAATACATTATCGATGGATCTCCGTCTGCTGCTAAAGCTGATTTTGATTTCCATTCTGCCGATGCTTTTCATCCTGCTGCAGAACGACCTCGGAACGATGCTTGTAATGCTTGCTATTTTTCTCGGTCTTGTCGTTGTGTCAGGTATCAGCTGGTGGCTGATTATCCCGACGCTCTCAGTCGCAGCATCGACCGGTCTTGCATTAATTCTCGGTATATTATACCGTCCGGACCTGCTCGAACGTTATCTCGGTATTCATCCTTACCAGTTCGAACGTATATATTCGTGGATTACACCGGAAGACTTCCAGTCAGACAGCGGTTTCCAGCTGACCAACTCACTGATCGCAATCGGTTCCGGCGGAATTACCGGTAAAGGATACACAGAAGGTATTATTTACATTCCGGAAAACCATACCGATTTTATCTTTACGATTATCGGTGAGGAATTCGGCTTCATGGGTTCAACTGTCGTAATTATCGTATTGTTTATGCTTGTGATGCATTTAATCCGCATGGCATTTATGGCCACAGACAGCTTTGCTGCATATTTCATTATCGGCTACCTGTCACTGCTCGTCTTCCATATTATTCAGAATATCGGTATGACGATACAGCTGCTGCCGATTACAGGACTGCCGCTGCCGTTTATAAGTTACGGGGGAAGCGGACTGTGGTCCAATATGCTTGCTGTCGGTATCATGCTCAGTATGTATTTCCATCATCTCAGTAAAGGTGCCAAAAACATATAAAAACTGCTGAAAAGGGATTATTCCCTCCTCAGCAGTTTTTATTTTAAATATTATTTTCTTTCAGTCTGAGCTGATCTTTATTTGCTATGCGATTCATAATTTCAAACCTTGATTTGGAAACCGTCACCTTAACACCGAGTTCATGCAGCATCTGGACAACTTCTTTTACTTTGCTTTTGTCGTTTTTGCGCATATTGACACTCCCTTTTTCCAGTTAACTCCATTGTACTTGTTTATGCTATAATTATCTATACTTTTCAGATATTAAATATTACAGACTTAAAAACTTTTAAACTTCAAAGAAGGTGGGCGCCTATGCAGATACCAATTTTGGATATTTACATGACGGAGGCATCGTTAATAACTATCATTACCGTCATTCTTTTTCTAATTAACTTCCTGCTTGCAGGCGGTCTTGTATTTCTCGAACGTCGAAGCGCACAGAGCGTCTGGGCATGGATTTTAGTGCTCTTCTTTCTGCCGATTGCCGGCTTCATGCTCTACATGCTTTTCGGCAGAACAATATACCGTCAGGAACTCTTTAAACTGGATGAGGACGATAAAGTCGGGCTTGAGCACCTCGTCAGTGAACAGCTGGAGGAAATCACTCATAACAGGCTGTCATTTACTAACCCGACTGCAGAAAAACATAAAAAAATGATACACATGCTCCTTTATAACAATCAGTCATTCGTTACAAGCAACAACGACGTAACGACTTATACCGATATGCATAAAAAATTCAATCAGATGCTGAAAGATATTGAAGCTGCAAAAGACCATATTCATTTCCAGTATTATATTTTTAAACTGGATAACATCGGTACAGAGTTATACAGAGCGCTGTTAAAGAAACAAAAAGAAGGCGTCTCGGTGCGTATTTTATACGATGACATCGGCTCCCGGTCTTTATCGCTTAGAAACTTTGACGATATACGGCACGCAGGCGGCCTCGTAGAAGCATTTTTCCCGAGCAAGCTGCCCTTAATTAACCCGCGGATTAATAACCGCAATCACCGGAAGATTGTCGTTATCGACGGTAAAATCGGATATATCGGCGGTGCCAATGTCGGTGATGAGTATCTTGGACGCGATCCGAAGATGGGAGAATGGCGCGACACTCATCTCCGTATCGAAGGTAATGCTGTGAAGTCTCTCCAGCTCCGCTTCATGCTGGACTGGAACTCTCACGACACCCGCAACAACATGCAGCACGAGGATCACTATTTCCCGGAAATCTCATCAGTCGGACAGACGACGATGCAGATCGCATCGAGCGGACCGGATGAAGATTACCAGCAGATTAAATATGGTTATCTGAAGATGATATATAATGCGAAAAAATCGATACACATTCAGTCCCCCTACTTCATTCCCGACCAGTCGATGATGGAGGCACTGCGTATTGTGATATTGTCCGGAGTCAGAGTAAAAATTATGATTCCAAGTTTCCCCGATCACCCGTTCGTCTACTGGGCTACTTATTCCAACGTCGGCTCCCTGATGAAAATGGGTGCTGAAGTTTACATGTATCAGCCCGGTTTCCTGCATCAGAAAGTATTCGTCATCGATGATGAAGTTCTGTCAATCGGGACGACAAATATTGATAACCGAAGCTTTATTTTAAACTTTGAAGTCAATGCATTTATTTATGATGAAGAAGAAGCGGTTAAGCAGCGTAAAATATTTGAAGCTGATATTAAACACTGTGAAATGCTCACGGAAGAAAAATATGAAACCCGCGGCCTGTGGATTAAGTTAAAAGAAGGGCTCGCAAATTTAATATCACCGATTTTGTAAGTTTGAACATCTCTCCTGAAGCTTTTAAGAGCTCCGGGAGATTTTTCTTTCACATAAAAAAGAGCGGAATCCAATAGGATTCCGCTCTTAAAAACTGATATATGTTTTATTTTTTACGCTTCTTCTTAGGTTTAACTTTAGCGTTTTTAACGCGTGCTGCTTTTTCAGCCTGTTCGCGTTCGTGTGCTGCAATAATCGGTGCCATTTCTTCATTAACTTTCTTGCGGTAGAATGTGTTACCAGCCCAAGTCTGGAAGATCAGGAAGATACCGCCGACTGCCCAGTATAACGGGAGTGCTGAAGGTGAAATTGCTGAAATCCAAATAATCATTAATGGTGAAATGTACATGAATAACTGCATCTGCTTGCGCTGTTCTTCAGCCACAAAACGCATTGATACCCATGCCTGAATTGCATAAACAATACCTGCGATTGCTACCATGAAGTAGTCAGTCTGCGTTAAGTCCATCCACAGGAAGTCCGGGTATGCTGTAATCCCGCCTTCTGAAGGGAATCGTAATGCAAAGTATAATGCCATAACGACCGGCATCTGAATAAGAATCGGTAAACAACCCATGTTAAGCGGGTTGATATCATGTTTCTTATACAGTCCCATCATTTCCTGCTGGGCTGCCATTTTTTCCTCTTGTGTCGTTGCAACTTTAACACGCTTCTGAATTTCTTCCATTTCTGGTTTGACAATCTTCATTTTTTCTCTCATCATCATCTGATTCTTGTATGTACGCATCATGAATGGGAAAATTGCCAGTCTCACAATCAGCGTGATGACGATAATAGCCAGACCGTAGTTGTGGTCCAGATTATCTCCAAGCCAGTGCAATAATGTATCCATCGGCTGGACAAGAGTATTATAGAAGAAGCCGTCTCTGTTCTCAGGCTGTGAATAGTCACACCCGGCTAAGAACAGTACCAGTACCATAGACGCTGGTAATAGCCACTTTTTAATCATTTCTTCACCTCTAAGTAATATCTCACATAAAAAAGATTGTACCATAAATAGAAGTGTATAAAAACTAATTTCATGGCATATGGTTAATATTTCACAAAGTTACTGCAACAATGCTGTCACGGTTTGTTCAATATTGTCAGAACCGGTAATTGCCGAGATAACGCAAATACCGTCCGCCCCGCTTTCCAGACAGTCTTTATAGTTTTTTTCTGTAATTCCTCCGATTGCTGCCGTCGGCAGTGCCGTCTGCTGAACTACTTCTTTTAAACCTTCAGTACCGATTGCTTCGCCTGCATCCGCTTTCGATAAAGTGCTGTATACAGGACCGATTCCGAGATAGGAAACCCGATCGAGACTGCTCTTTTTAAGTTCATTTAGATTCCCCACTGACAGTCCGATAATTTTATCCGAAAAATATTCCGGCAGCAGCTCAGGTTTCACGTCATCCTGACCGATATGAATACCGTCTGCTTCGACTGATTCTGCCAATTCCGCATTATCATTAACAATGAATGTCACAGCGTATTTTTTACACAGCGCTTTAACTTCCAGTGCAAAATCCAGCAGCTCCTGTCCCGACTTTATATTATCGCCTTTTTCACGTAGCTGAAAACAGGTCACGCCGGATTTAAATGCAGTCTCCAGATCTTTTAACGGATTCTCAAAACTGGATGATGCTGCGATCAGGTACAGCCGCAATATATTTTTATTCATGGACTTTCACCTTCTTCGTTTTATAGTCATCTGTTTTAAAATTATAAATTTCATCAATCAGTTTAACTGAAAATGTACCCGGACCTTCTGCGTATTGCGCTGCCTTTTCCGCTGCGATATTGTACAGACTGACAGCATATTCAATGCTTTCCGGCTGATTCTCAAGCGCTAAAAATGAAGCTGTTACAGCACCGAGTACGCATCCTGAGCCTGTAATAACTTCCAGATATTCATGACCGTTGTGCATTGTCTTCGTTAAATTCCCATCAGCATACGCATCCGTTTCACCGGTCACCAGTACCGGCACTTTTAGTACATCATACGCGGTTTTCGCAATTTCAACTGTATTCCCTTCAGTTACGTTATCAACGCCTTTAGAGAGCGTCTTTTGGCCGCTTAGCGCATGTATCTCGCCTGCATTCCCCTTTACAAGTGCAATATCGTAATTCCCGAGCAGTTTATCAGTGAAATTTTTACGGAACGCCGAAGCACCGTAGCCGACAGGGTCGAGAACAACCGGGATATTATAGTTATTAGCACAACGGGCCATCTCTTCATACAATGGCAGTTTCTCTTTAGTGCACGTTCCGATATTTAACAGCAGTGCACCTGCATGTTTTAAAATATCGGCAGCTTCATCAGATTCCCCGCTCATAATCGGAGAAGCACCGAGCGCCAGCAGACCATTTGCAGTAAACGGTTTAACGACATCATTCGTAATGCAGACAACGAGCGGACGTTCCTGTCTTAATTCATCAATCATCGGAATCAGTCTCCTTTATAACTGAAATGGTTCACCGGGCCGCTTCCTTTGCCGATACCGGGTGAATTTTGAATTGCGTTCGTAATATATGCTTTTCCTGTTTTAAACGCTTCTTCAATTGTACGGCCTTTCGCCAGTTCCGCAGTCAGCACTGCCGAGAATGTACAGCCGGTCCCGTGTGTCTGATCCGTATCGATACGACTGGCCGACAGCGTTGAAATACGGCTTCCGTCATATAAATAGTCAGTCGCATCACCTTCCAGATGACCGCCTTTAATAATCACACTCTCCGCACCCATATCATCCACAAAAACTTTCAGTGCTTTGTGAAGGTCGTTTTCTGACTGTATTTTCATACCGGCAATACTTTCAGCCTCGTGCAGATTAGGTGTGACAATATTTGCCAGCGGAATAAGTGTATCGATCAGCGTCGCCATCGACCGGTCTGTCATCAGACGGTCTCCGCTCGTAGCAATCATTACCGGATCCATTACATACGGAATATTGTACTTTCTGACATACTCTGCAATAACAGCCATCATATCCGCTTCAGCAATCATACCTGTCTTCATCGCATGCGGCACTTCATCGGAGAAGATGCTGTTCAGTTCTTTATCGATAAAATCCGCCGGTACGTTGTAAACGTCCTGCACGCCTAAAGTATTTTGTGCTGTCAGCGACGTGACCGCGGCCATTCCGTACACTCCTCGTGAATGCATTGCCTTCAAATCCGCAAATACACCTGCACCACCTGTCGGGTCCGTGCCCGCAACAGTTAAACCGATTGGTAACCCACTCATTTATATATCCTCCTGTAATTAAAAAACCCACTTCCGGCGAAGTGGGTTGAATGGTGTCAGAGTATATACGGATATACCCCTGTTATCATCAGCACTTCCCTACGCCGGCATAACCCGGATCAGGTAAAAAGGGACAAGCTTCTGCTATCTCAGCCGTATCGGCGCCCCCAGTGGATTTCTTATTGAATTTATTAACACAATCCTAACACATTTAACGCTTAGCTCAAAACAGGTTGCGGCGCTTAAACACTGACGCTCTAATCAGCGGCATGACACCACGGCTGATTTAATTTTACAATAGTTGTTTTAACACAAAAAAGACCGGGACAAAAATCCCGGTCTTTCGAATGTATTAATATTACAGTCTTGCACCACATACAGGCCAAGGCTGTGAACCTCTTTGGTTGTATAAAATTTGTGCTCTTTTAGTCTGCTCAGCTGCTGATGCGTTTGAAGCTACACCAGATCCGCCTACTGACTGCCAAGTTTGAGCGTCAAACTGGTAAAGACCGTGGTATAAACCATTTGAGCTTACTACGCTCGGGTTACCGCCTGATTCACATGCTGCTAAAGCACCCCAGTTTAAACCGCTGTTGTTAGAGCTGTTTGTGCTGACGTTTTGAGTTTGTTGTGCTGGCTGTTGTACAGGTTGTTGCGCAGGCTGCTGAACAGGTTCCTGTTGAACCGGCTCTTGTTGAACAGGTGCCTGTGCAGGCTCTTCGTATGTTTCTTCCTGAACAGGTGCCGCTGCAGTTTCTGTTTCAGTTTCTACAGCCGGGGCTTCTGCAACCGGTGCTGCTGCTTTAACAGCATCACCTGAAACGATTAATTCTTTACCTGCAAAGATAAGGTCTGATGACAGGTTGTTCCACTCTTTGAGATCTGCAACAGTTACATCAAATTCAACTGCGATTTCAAATAATGTATCGCCCGCTTCGATTGTGTAAACTTCAGTTTTCTCTTTTTTGTCTTCTTTGTCTTCTTTATTTTCTTTAACTTCTTCTTTCTCTTCCTTCTCGCCGATTTCAAGAATCTGACCAGGAATGATGATGTCAGAAGTTAATTTGTTTTCTTTTTTAATTGATTCGACAGTTACGTTATTTTCTTCAGCAAGAGCCCAAAGTGAGTCTCCTGATTCTACTGTATGAGATGCCGCTTCTGCACTGTACGCAATTGTTGTTGACACAGCAACTGCTGCACCTAAAGCTAAAACTTTCTTCATAATTGAAAATTCCTCCAAAAATAATTTATCTTAATTATATATTTACGACTGATTTCGTCATCGCGTTTGTTAGCACTGTTTCACATTATAGAGGATATTTTCACTTTGTAGGTTACAGCAATATAAAAAGAGCGTACTTATTTTACAAGTTTGTTACAAACTCATTTCTAAACTGTGTGATATATTACATCAATCTGACTGCCGTCATGACAATGCTTCCAACAAATTACAGAAGCACTTTAAAAACACGACAGCATCGCACTTTTAAAAGCATCAGTAAATAAATTCACAGAAAACTGATTAGTCTGTTATTTGTAACATAATGATAATCAATGTAAAGAAACTGTTTCTTTGTACAGAAAAAAGCATACTGATAAACCGCAGCTGGTCATCAGTATGCATATGTGTGTGAGAATGAATGAGTGTAGAACACAGTTCAAGAGGGTAATGACATCTGTCAGGCTAAAACTTTTTCCTTATTGTCGTCAGGTCCTGGCTTATCTTCAGTGTTGTCAGTTTCTTTTTCTTCAACGAGATTTGAAATGATTTCGATATGCTTTTCCTTTTCAGTCTTCGGTTCTGTCTTTTCCTGGCTGAGTGTATGTACATACTTTTCGCCAAGTGACTCATGAATATTATAATGATGTACTGCCTGTTCAATTAACCGGGACGGATTTGCTATATCAGTGCGTTCACGGATCTTATCAGGTACATGTTTTATGCTCTCTGCCCATATTTCCATGCGGTATTCCCTTGAGCCGTCTTTTTTAGTCAAAGATGTGGTTGCGAGCTGGCCGCTGACACACAGTATGTCACCGTTCTTCGCTTCGTCAAGCACACCCGGGATACTTTTACCGAACGCTTTGCAGTAAAGGAAATGCACTTCTTTGTCACGCCGTGTATCTTTAGGGACACGGACTGTTGCAATAATAAATGCATTGACGCTTCCCTGCGCATTTTTCGCAATAACATTATTGCTGACGAGTTCGCCGACAAGCAATACTTTGTTCATCATTCAATATCACCCCCTTCCTGTGTCCAATGTAATCCCTGAGTAAATTTTCTGCAAAAGACAATAATTTCATTTCAGCCGGATATATAATACAATAATAGGAAATAGTTCATTAAAATTAATCATTTTGTTGAATACCGGGGATTTTCAGCCGCAAATAAATTAATTTTGTACTTTGGTAAAAAGGGGCAGACAATTATGAAATCGTTTAAAGTAATTGATTTGAAAATTATTCAGGAGCAGAACTTTATCGTGCCGGAAATTAAAGATGGCGTGATTATTAATATGGAGTACGGGGATAATCCATGGATTATAGAAATAGTAACGGATGGGGATCTTGCTTCCATACTGGAAAAACTGAAAGGCAGCAATCTTGAAATGATGGTCACTATTACACGTCCGTCAAACGCACCGGCCAAGTTTGCAACAGAATTGATGGCTATCAACAAAATGGACGATAAAATTTCTGTTGTTTTTAAAGGTGACATCATCGTTCAGAGTCCAAACTATGCAGAGGAGCTTCTCGAGTTCCTTGTTAAAGAAGGCTACGAAGGCAAATCACTGATTAATGAGTTCAATTCCCGTATGGAGTCCAAAGATGACTTTAAAAAAGAAGATGAAAATTAATAAAAAAGCTGTCAATCACGTTTGTGATTGACAGCTTTTTTAATTATTCACCTGTTTTAACATCCGAAATAGCAAATGTAATTTCGCACTGACATGCAACCTGTCCATCGACAGTTGCAACAGCAGAGCCTTTACCGATTGGTCCACGAAGCTTGGTAATCTCTACGGACAATTCAAGAGTATCTCCCGGTGTCACCTGTTTTTTGAAACGGCATTTATCTATGCCGGCAAAAAATGCAAGTTTCCCTTTGAATTCCTCCTGCTGCAGCAGTGCTACCGCACCTACCTGTGCAAGTGATTCCACAATCAGTACGCCGGGCATAACTGCATAGTCCGGGAAATGACCTTCAAAGAAAGGTTCGTTTCCGGACACCTGTTTGATTCCTTTACAGCTCTTCCCCGGTTCCACTTCAGTAATTCTGTCAATAAGTAAAAACGGCGGACGATGCGGTATTATCGCTTTTATCTGATCATATGTCAGCATTTCTATTGTCAACTCCCAGTTAAGTTAATGATATGTTCCCACGTTTCGATACGGAAAACCCCAAACGGATTATCCAGTATGCCAAAGCCAATCATCAGTCCTAAAAAGACCAGCACGATTGCGACGTAGAGAAACAGTAGAATTCTAACCAATAATGGGAACCTACGGTGAACGATTTTCTGTTGTTGTTCTGCCATAGTATTACCCCTTTACTTTGATGTCACCAAATGCTTGTCTGATGCACTGTCATTTACGCGCTCAATATCAGCACCAAGTGTTTTCAGTTTTTCATGGAAACGCACGTAACCGCGGTCCAGGTGCTGCAGTTCAGTTACAGCAGTATAACCATCAGCTGCAAGACCTGCAAGTACAAGTGCAGCACCTGCTCTTAAATCCGATGCACGGACTGTGGCTCCGTACAGCTGCCCGCCGCCGCGGATTACAGCATGATTATCTTCAAGTGAAATATTTGCATTCATTGCTGCAAATTCTCTCACGTGCATAAAGCGGTTTTCAAAAATTGTTTCTGTAACGATACTCGTTCCGTCAATCGTCGTTAACAGTGCCATCATCTGACTCTGCATATCCGTAGGGAATCCCGGGTGCGGCATTGTCTTAAGATCCGTCGGTTTATATTCATCCGAAGGAATGACTCTGACATCGTTCCCTTCTTCCACAAAACGGACACCGACTTCTTCAAGCTTTGCCACGACCGCAGATAAATGTTCGATTACAACGTTCTTTAACAGTATTTCACTGCGTGTAATTGCACCGGCTATCATAAATGTACCTGCCTCAATACGGTCCGGAATGACGTGATGTTCCGCCCCAGTCAGTTTTTCAACACCGATAATTTTAACATGTCCGGTACCGGCACCGATAACACGGCCGCCCATAGAGTTAATGTAGTTTGCAAGATCAGTAATTTCAGGTTCCATCGCAGCATTTTCAATATGCGTCGTACCTTCAGCGAGACTCGCAGCCATCATTAAGTTTTGAGTTGCTCCGACACTCGGGAAATCCATATGGATTTTAGCGCCCTGAAGACGTCCGTCAACCTTTCCTTCGATGTAACCTGCAGTCTGCTCAAATGTCGCGCCCATTTTTTCAAGCCCTTTAATATGCTGTTCAATCGGACGTGATCCGATGGCACAGCCGCCCGGCATTGCTATATTACAATATCCGTAACGGCTTAACAGCGGTCCCATAACGAGCATGCTTGCACGCATTTTACTTACTAATTCATATGGTGCGACACAGTTTAATTCACTGCTCGCATCGATTACAACACTATTTTTTCCCGCTGATGCTTCAGCACCAAGCGTAGTAATTAATTTTGTTAATGTATTTACATCCGATAATTCGGGTACATTTTTAATTATTGATTGTCCTTCACCAGCCAGCAGCGATGCTGCCAAAATTGGCAAAACTGCATTTTTGGCTCCTTCTATTTCAACAGAACCCGACAGCTTTCGGCCGCCTTTAACAATAATCTTTTCCATCTTCTCACTCCATATTTCTCTATACCATTCATTATAATAATACGGTGTTTCATCATCACTTGTAAAGCATTTAGCTGAACAGAAGAGCCGCCTCCTGAGTATATCTAAAGATGTCCATGATAAAATTGCTCATCGCTGTACCGAGAAGAATACTCAGCAGAATAAGCACCAGCCGAATCTTACCGGCTTCACCCTTATTAAACAAACTTTCTATCCTTATTCCTCTTAATACCCAGAATGCCAGTGAGATACACAAAAGATGAAGAATTATATGCATTAATGCAAATTGTGAAAAGCCCAGAGAAATTCCTCCTTCCGATAAAAAAAAGACTGGAGATCTCCAGTCTTTTAGTTTGAATTAATATTTAGATACTTCTAAACGGTTAACCGCACGCTGTAAAGCCAGTTCCGCACGATACATATCGACACGCTCATCCTGTGACTGCTGAAGGTGATTTTCTGCTCTCACTTTCGCAGCTTCTGCACGTTCTGAATCAATATCTTTAGAAAACTCTGCAGCCTGCACCAGTACTGTAATCTGTTCAGGTCTGATTTCTGCAAACCCCTCAGTAACAGCCAGGTATTCAAATTTACCGTCTATTTTAACACGAAGGACACCTATTTTAAGCGGTGTTACAGTCGGAATATGACCGGCCATCACACCAAGCTCACCCTGCTTAGTTTGAAGAATTGCAATTTCACAATCATCTTCATGAAAAACAGAACCGTTAGGAGTAACTACATCAAGTGCAATTGTTGCCATGTTTTACCCTCCCGTTTTAGACTTCTACACCTTGCTGACGCGCTTTTTCAAGAACATCTTCGATGCCGCCAACAAGACGGAAAGCATCTTCAGGTATGTGGTCATACTTACCTTCTAAAATAGCTTTAAAGTCCTGAACTGTTTCTTTAACAGGTACGTAAGAACCTTTCTGTCCTGTGAACTGTTCTGCTACGTGGAAGTTCTGACTTAAGAAGAACTGGATGCGGCGTGCGCGTGCAACAGTACTCTTATCTTCTTCCGAAAGTTCATCCATACCAAGAATTGCAATGATATCCTGCAGTTCACGGTATTTTTGAAGTGTAGACTGAACGTCTCTTGCCACTTTGTAGTGCTCTTCGCCGACAACAGCCGGAGAAAGTGCACGTGAAGTCGATGCAAGTGGATCCACAGCCGGGTAAATACCCATCTCTGAAAGTTTACGCTCCAGGTTAGTCGTTGCATCTAAGTGTGCGAACGTCTGAGCCGGAGCCGGGTCAGTATAGTCATCGGCAGGTACGAATACAGCCTGGATTGACGTTACTGAACCAACGTTAGTTGATGTAATTCTTTCCTGTAACTGACCCATTTCAGTTGCAAGTGTAGGCTGGTAACCTACCGCTGAAGGCATGCGGCCTAATAGTGCCGATACCTCAGAACCTGCCTGAGTGAAACGGAAAATGTTATCGATAAACAGAAGTACGTCCTGTCCCTGTTCGTCACGGAAGTATTCTGCCATTGTTAATCCTGAAAGTGCTACACGCATACGTGCACCAGGCGGTTCGTTCATCTGACCGAAAACCATTGCAGTTTTCGCGATAACACCTGAGTCTTTCATTTCATAGTAAAGGTCGTTACCTTCACGTGTACGCTCACCAACACCGGCGAATACCGAAATACCACCGTGTTCCTGTGCAACGTTGTTAATAAGTTCCTGGATAAGAACCGTTTTCCCTACACCGGCACCACCGAAGAGTCCAACTTTACCACCTTTAGTATAAGGTGCAAGAAGGTCTACTACTTTAATACCCGTTTCAAGAATTTCAGTTGAAGTAGACAATTCGTCAAACTTCGGCGCTAAACGGTGAATTGGATCACGGCGTTCAGATGCCGGAATTGGACCGTCTAAGTCGATGTGTTCACCTAATACGTTGAATACACGACCAAGAGTCACTTCACCTACCGGTACTGTGATTGGAGAACCTGTGTTCTCAACTTCAGCACCACGGCGTAAGCCGTCAGTAGAACTCATTGCAATCGTTCTGACAATATTATCGCCGCGGTGTAACGCAACTTCAAGTGTCAGAGAGATCGGCTCTGAATTAGCATTGTCAATTTTAACTACAAGTGCGTTGTTAATTTCAGGTAATTCACCTTCGTTAAAGCGCACGTCAACTACAGGTCCCATTACTTGGACTACTTGACCTAAAGCCATTTAATTTCCTCCTAATCTCAATTATTCTAGTGCAGCTGCGCCACCGACGATTTCTGTAATCTCCTGAGTAATCGCCGCTTGTCTTAAGCGGTTATACTGAAGCTGAAGATCGCCAACGAGCTCTGTTGCATTATCAGTTGCTGCTTTCATAGCTGTCATACGTGCTGCATGCTCACTCGCTTTAGCGTCAAGCAGTGCGCCGTAAATTAAGCTTTCGGCATACTGAGGTAAAATTGTTTCTAGAATAGTTTCTTTATCCGGTTCAAACTCATAACCTGCAAGTGCAGAATCAGCCTGTTCCGTTTGAATATCAGTTTCTGTTAATGGTAATACTTTTCGAACGGTTACCTGCTGCTCTAAAATATTTACAAACTTGTTGTAAATAATATAAAGCTCATCGATATCTTCGTTAATAAATCCGTTAACCGACTGGACAGCGATTTCTTTTACGCTGGCAAAGTCCGGCTGATCGGGTAAACCAAGACGATGATTTGTAACCTGGTAGCCACGCCCTGTTAAAGTTTCATAGCCAATTTTACCGAGGACGAATAAATCGTATGAATCGGGATTATTATCATGACGTTTCTCAGCTTCTTCTGTGATAGCTTTAACAACGTTGTTATTATAAGGACCAGCCTTACCTGTGTCACTTGAAATAATGATATAACCCGTTCTCTTAATTGGTCTCTCTTCTAACATAGGGTGTGAGCTTTCAGTATCACCGGCTGCAATTGCTCTGACTGTTTCCTGGATTTTATCCATGTAGGGCTGGAACTTCTTTGAGTTCTGCTCTGCTCTGGACAGTTTCGAGTTGGCAACCATATGCATTGCGCTTGTCAGCTGACTCATCTTTTTAGTTGAGCCGATACGACCTTTTATTTCTCTTAGTGAAGCCATGAATTCACCACCTTAGTAATTACTTACTTCTTAGTTAGAAGGGTTGAAAAGCTTTTTAAAGCTGCTGATTGCTGTATCGTATGCGTCGCTGTCAGGAAGTTGTTTCGTCTGACGGATTGAGTCTAACAGCTCAGCGTCGTTAGCTTCCAGCCAGCTCAGGAATTCTGCTTCGAAACGAGTAACGTCTTCAACAGGAACATCATCCAGATAGCCGTTTACAAGTGCGAATAGAATAACAACCTGTTTTTCTACTTTAAGTGGTGCGTTTTCAGGCTGCTTAAGTACTTCAACTGTACGCGCACCGCGGTCAAGTTTAGCTTTAGTAGCCTCGTCAAGGTCTGAACCGAACTGAGCGAACGCTTCAAGTTCACGGTATGCAGCAAGGTCTAAACGAAGTGTTCCCGCTACTTTCTTCATTGCCTTGATCTGTGCTGAACCACCTACACGTGATACAGAAAGACCAGCGTTGATTGCCGGACGTACACCTGAGTGGAATAAGTCTGACTGAAGGAAGATCTGTCCGTCAGTGATTGAGATAACGTTCGTTGGAACGAAGGCACTGATGTCCCCTGCCTGTGTTTCGATGAATGGAAGTGCAGTAATTGAACCGCCGCCTAAGTCATCGTTTAATTTCGCAGCACGCTCTAACAGACGGCTGTGAAGGTAGAACACGTCACCCGGGAATGCTTCACGGCCCGGCGGACGGCGTAATAGTAATGATAATTCACGGTAAGCCGCAGCCTGTTTCGTTAAATCATCATATACGATTAACACGTGCTTGCCGTTGAACATGAATTCTTCGGCCATAGATACACCAGCGTATGGTGAAATGTATAGTAACGGTGCAGGATCAGCTGCACCTGCAGTAACTACGATTGTGTAGTCTAAAGCACCATTTTGACGTAAAGTTTCAACAGTAGCACGTACAGTTGATTCTTTTTGTCCGATTGCTACGTACACACAGATCATGTCTTGATCTTTTTGGTTTAAAATTGTATCGATTGCAATTGTCGTTTTACCAGTCTGACGGTCACCGATGATTAACTCACGCTGTCCGCGGCCGATTGGCACTAATGCGTCAATTGCTTTGATTCCAGTTTGTAATGGCTCATCAACACTTTTACGATCCATAACTCCAGTCGCAGGACTTTCAATAGGACGTGTTTTAGTTGTGTTGATTGGACCTTTACCGTCTAAAGGCTGACCAAGAGGGTTTACAACACGGCCGATAAGTTCTTCACCAACCGGTACTTCCATGATGCGACCTGTACGTTTAACTTCGTCGCCTTCTTTAATATCGTCACTTGGTCCAAGTATAACGATACCAACATTATTTTCTTCAAGGTTTTGAGCAAGACCAAGTACACCACTTGGGAACTCAATTAACTCTCCCGCCATCGCATCGTTTAAACCATGAGCAAGTGCAATACCGTCACCCACCTGGATAACAGTACCTACATCGGTAACCTGCATATCCTTGTCATAATTTTCGATCTGGCTTCTTAAGAGAGCACTTATTTCGTCAGCTTTGATTGCCATGAAAATGTCACTCCTTTAGCTATTCGTATGTTCTTTAAAATTGTTTCTGATTCCGTCAAGCTGATTTCTGACTGAACCATCGTAAACTTTCGAACCTAGCAGCACGCGTACGCCGCCGATAAGCTCTTCATTTATTTCGTTAGTAATAAGCAGTTTTTCATAACCTGTTTTGTCGATAAAGATTTGTCCGAGCTGATCCAGCTCTTCTGCAGATAATTTGTATACCGATTCAACAGTCACACGTGCCTGATTGTGAGCTTCATCATATAATGATAAGAACTCGCTGTATATTTCCTCGAGTAACGACATGTGCTTTTTATCCGACAGGATGCGCAGCATGTTTAACAGAAGTCTGTCGCTTTCACCGAAAGCTGCTTCAACCGCTGCAGTTCTCTTATCACGGGTAATCTTCGGGTTTTCCATGAAATCGATAAAGTTCTCCACTGATGCTGCTGCTTCAGTTACTTCATAGAAATCACTTTTAACACTTTCAAGACTGTCGTGCTTAACTGCAACATCGTACAATGCACCGGCGTATTTCTGACTCAGATTAGCCATTACTTATCGCCTGCTTCCTGTAAGTAGTTCGCAACAAGGTTTTTCTGGTCTTCAGAGTTGAGTTCCTTACGGATCATCTTCTCTGCAATCAGTACTGACAGTTCAGCAACCTGATCGTTGATATCGCGGATTGCTTTTTCTTTTTCTCTTTCAATGTCCGCCTGCGCTTCAGTAATCATTTGAGTAGAACGGTTATGAGCATCATTGATGATGGACTCTTGTTCTTTCTTCGCCTGACTCTTGGCGTTTTCCATAAGTTCAGAGATTTCAGCCTGCGTTGATTTAAGCAGTGCTTCGTTCTCTTCTTTTAAGCGTTCAGCTTCTAATTTTCTGTTTTCAGCAAAATCAATATCGTCATGGATTAGTTGTTCACGGTCATCCATAACTTTCTTAACTGGTTTCCACACATAGTATGACAATACTGCAAGCAGCGTCAGAAAACTCGCAAGAAGAACAAGCGATGTTCCAACAGCCGTACCCATTGTTTCACCAGCAGCACCTAAAATTAATAGTTCCACCTATGTACACTCCTTTCAGAAAAGTCTCTAACTCTCGTAGTTATTTACATAATAAGATGGCGAAATCTTCAAATAAGACTTCGCCTTATATAACGACTCTTAGAACGTGAACATTAGTAGGAACGCGATAACGATAGCCATGATTGGAACGGCCTCAACTACACCAATACCGATGAACATAATCGTTTGTAACGGTCCGCGTGATTCCGGCTGACGAGCTACACCTTCAACAGTTTTCGAAACAACCATACCAATACCAAAAGATGCGCCAAGTGCCGCTAATCCTGCTGCAATACCAGCTGCTAGTAAATTCATAAAATATTTCCTCCTAGAAAATTGTATATTATTATTTTTTTATTATATTAATGATCATCGCTCACCTTATGTGATAGATAAACCATTGATAACATTACGAATATAAATGCCTGAATCGCACCTATAAATACTTTAAATCCTTGCCATACCATCATAGGAATAAATCCTAATGCGCCGAGAATTGTTCCGCCAGTCACTAATCCGAGGAGTAGCATAAGGAGAATCTCACCGGCATAAACGTTACCGTAAAGACGTAAACCAAGCGTTAAGTTATATGTAAATTCTTCGATGAATTTGATAGGTGCAAGCCACCACATAGGCGTAACATATTGTTTCAGATAACCGCGCATACCCTGCATTTTCACACCGTAGTAGTGTGTCAGTACAATCATCAGTCCTGCCAGCGTAAGCGTTACGACCGGGTCAGCTGTTGGTGATTTCACCCACAATGTATGATCCGCATCCGGTGCGACGAATGACAGTGGTATACCGATAAGGTTGCCGATTAAAATAAATAAAAACAATGTCAGCGCTAAAAAGTGGAATTGTGCGCCCTCTTTCCAAGCCATGTTGCTCTTAATAATCCCTTTGACGAAGTTCATTAACGCCTCAACAAGCACCTGACCTTTACCGGTCGGACGTACTGCCAGTTTGCGTGTCATGAAAAACAGTGTAAAGAAGATAAGCAGACATGTGATGATAATCATCATTGAAGTTGCCAGTTCGAATACTATTGGTATTCCGAACAAATCAAACGACCACGTTGGAATTCCGTGTTCCATTTCTTCACCTCTTCCGTTTAAAAAGTTCCGATGCTGCGCGCCAGAAAATCAGCGCATAAGTGAGAAGCAGCCCGACTAAAATACCGATGATATTAATAGTTTCGGGAAATCTCACCCATATTAAACAGGCTGCCGTGACGATAAGCATTCTCGTCAGCGTCCCTGTTTTAACTTTCCCGTCATCACTGAGCTGTGCGGTTCTTAAATTGTAATACCAATTATAAGACAGCAGCATCGAACCGATGATGCCGATGCACAGCCCTGCGAAGAAAGGCAAAGAAGTAAATATATAAGCAATAATACTTATTACTAAAAGTATTATTAAATATTTCAGAAAGTTTTTGAAATAACCTTTTAAAATTTTCACTGTCTTTGACGACTCCCCGGGGTAATGTAACACGTTGTGAAAACAATTACATACTCTAATGATTTTATAGGAGCGCAAATTTTGTGTCAACAAAATATGGAAATTTTAACAACATGTTCACAATTACTAATCGTTTACTGAAAAACTGATAGGTTTCTCTTTAGTGATTCCATAATAATACTTTATGTTCTCACAAATTCTGCGTGAAGCTTCCCCGTCACCGTAAGGGTTTTGTGTCTGTGACATCTCATTGTACAGCGCTTCATCCGTCAGAAGTTCTTTTGTCATGCTGTAGATATTTTCCTGCTCGATTCCTGCAAGTTTAAGCGTACCTGCCGCAACACCTTCCGGACGTTCAGTAGTATCGCGCAGTACAAGTACCGGCTTACCGAGTGACGGTGCTTCTTCCTGTACACCGCCTGAATCTGTCAGGATAATGTGGCTTCTTGCAGCGAAGTTGTGGAAGTCAAGCACGTCAAGCGGCTCGATGAGTTCCACGCGTTCGTGGTTTCCTAAGTACTCCTGTGCAATTTCACGTACTTTAGGATTTTTGTGCATCGGGTACACAACGGTTACATCTTCGAATTCGTCAACGATCTGACGTACTGCACCGAAAATATTGTGCATCGGCTGGCCGATGTTTTCACGTCTGTGTGCAGTTAACAGCACAACTTTGTTGTCTTTGTGCTTTTCGATAATGTCGCTGTGATAATTTTCATCAACTGTTGTTGCCAGTGCATCGATTGCAGTATTTCCTGTAACCGAGATTTTAGAATCATCTTTCGCTTCGTTCAGCAGGTTCTGACGTGCATCTTCCGTCGGTGAAAAGTGCAGATCAGCGAGAACACCTGTCATCTGACGGTTCGCCTCTTCCGGGAATGGTGAGTATTTGTTATGTGTGCGAAGCCCCGCTTCAACATGACCGATATCCACTTCATTGTAAAACGCAGCAAGTGAACCCGCGAATGTTGTTGTCGTATCACCATGCACTAAAATCATATCCGGTTTTACTTCTTTAATAACTGATTCGAGGCCGTTGATTACACGTCCTGTCACTTCTGACAGAGTCTGGCCCGCTTTCATAATATTCAAGTCGTAATCAGGTGTAATATCGAAAGTTGTCAGGACCTGGTCAAGCATCTCTCTGTGCTGTGCAGTAACTACCACAACCGGTTCAATATCTTCATCTTTTTTCATTTCGAGAACGAGCGGAGCCATTTTAATAGCTTCGGGTCTCGTTCCGAAAATCGCCATAATTTTTTTCATAACAATCTCCTATGATTTTTTATCGTGTACCAAACAATCTGTCGCCGGCATCGCCTAAGCCCGGAACGATGTAACTTTTCTCATTCAGTTTATCGTCAAGTGCAGCGATATAAATATCCACATCCGGATGCGCTTCTTTTAATACTTCCACACCTTCAGGTGCTGCAATCAGGCAGATAAAACGAATTTTAGTTGCGCCGTGTTTTTTTACAGCTGTGATTGCTTCTACTGCTGATGCACCTGTAGCAAGCATCGGGTCGATAACGAAAATGTCGCGCTCTTCGATATCTCCCGGGAACTTCGCGTAATATTCAACAGCTTCGAGCGTTTCGGGATCACGGTATAATCCGATATGACCGACACGTGCCGATGGAATTAACTTAAGAATTCCGTCCTGCATACCAAGTCCCGCACGTAAAATAGGGACGATACCCAGTTTCTTTCCGCTCAGGCGTTTTGCCGTAGTTTCCTGAACCGGTGTCTGTACCGACACGTCTTCGAGTGTGAGATCTCTCGTCACCTCATAAGCCATAAGCATACCCACTTCATCAACAAGTTCTCTGAACTCTTTTGTCGATGTATTCTCGTCACGGATATAGCTCATCTTATGCTGGATTAACGGATGATCCATTACTTGTACTTTAGACATATTTTCTTCCTCCACTCCAAAAATTAACCGGATGATCCCATCCGGTATATATTATAACGCAGTTTATTTGTATAGTGGATACTTTCCTGTTAATTTTGTAACTTTATCTGAAATTCCTTCAAGACTTTCCTCGTTTTTGACTCGTGTAAGCGTTTCTACCATAATTTTACCCACTTCTGTCATATCTTCAGCAGTAAATCCGCGCGTAGTCATCGCCGGTGTGCCAAGACGAATCCCGCTCGTAACGAATGGCGATGCTTCATCAAATGGAATCGTGTTTTTATTTACCGTAATACCGACTTCATCCAGTGCTTCTTCTGCAGCTTTACCAGTCAGACCAAACGCTTTAACGTCAACGAGTACAAGGTGGTTGTCCGTCGTTTCAGAAACGATGCGCAGTCCGCCTGCTGCAAGTGATTCCGCAAGTGCTTTTGCATTGTCGAGCACACGCTGCTGATATTCTTTAAATTCCGGCTGCTGCGCCTCACCGAACGCGACTGCTTTCGCACCGATAACGTGCATTAACGGCCCGCCCTGAATACCCGGGAAGATATTTTTATCCACTGCTTTGGCATATTTTTCTTTCGTTAAAATTAAGCCGCCGCGCGGTCCGCGTAATGTTTTGTGTGTCGTCGAAGTCACGAAATCGGCATGCGGAACCGGATTCGGATGCAGCCCTGCTGCAACAAGACCTGCGATATGTGCCATATCGACAAGCAGATACGCACCGACTGCATCAGCAATTTCACGGAACTTTTTAAAGTCCAGTGTTTTAACGTATGCGCTGCCGCCTGCAACGATCATTTTCGGCTGTTCTTTTTTCGCAATTTCCATCACTTCATCATAGTTAATCTGTTCAGTATCTTTGTCCACTCCGTACGACAGGAAGTTGAACAGCTTACCGCTGAAGTTAACCGGTGAACCGTGTGTTAAATGTCCGCCATGTGATAAATCCATTCCCAGTACTTTATCTCCGGGTTCAAGCACCGAGAAATACACAGCCATGTTAGCCTGTGATCCTGAATGCGGCTGTACGTTGGCATGTTCTGCACCAAAAATTTCCTTCGCACGGTCACGGGCAAGGTTTTCTACAACATCTACATGTTCACAACCGCCGTAGTAACGTTTACCCGGATATCCTTCCGCATATTTGTTCGTTAAAATTGAACCCTGTGCTTCCAGAACTGCAGGCGAAACAAAGTTCTCGCTCGCAATCAGTTCGATGTTGTTGTTTTGTCTCTCAAGCTCATTGTTGATAACTTCCTGTACCTGTGGATCTTGTGAATTAATGTATGACATTGTGGTCTCCCCTTTATTTATAATGTGCTCTCGGTCCGCCGACAAGTTTCGGGCGGGTTGTTGCTATCGTCACTACTGCTTCGCCAACTGTTTTTACAGACGTCCGGACCGGAATTGCAACGTGTTTCATGTGCATGCCGATCAGCGTCTGCCCAATATCAATGCCGCGGTCCGCCTGAACAGATTCAACGACAACAGGGTCGTCAATTTCTTTATAAGCGAGTTCGCTTAAGCTGCCCCCGGCTTCTTTGTGCGGCACTACCGTTACTTCTTCAAGCTTCAATGTTTCCATCGTCTTTCTCGTCGTTGTCAGGGAACGGTTAATATGTTCACATCCCTGAAATAACAAGTGAACATTTTCTTTGGTTGCGATTTCAAAAAAATGTTCAAATATGACTTCCGCAGCTTCATCCGAACTGCTTTTACCGATATGTTTTCCGATCGTTTCCGATGTTGAACAGCCGATAACAAGCACTTTACCCGGTGTGAAGAAATCAGTTTCATATAAGTCATCCGTCAGTGTCTGTAAGTCATTCTTCAATCTTACAAACGCGTCTTTCATGTCTACCACCCTCAAATTCAGTGTTCAGCCAGGTGTCCACTACTTCAAGTGCAAGACCCGGTCCGATAACTCTTTCACCCATCGCGAGTACATTGGAATCGTTGTGTGCGCGTGTTGCTTTTGCCGAGAAAGTATCGTGTACAAGTGCACAGCGAATACCTTTGGTTTTATTTGCAGTAATATTCATGCCGATACCTGTACCGCAAATTAAAATACCTTTATCATACTCTCCTGCAGCAACTTTCTCTGCAACCGGCTTGGCATAATCCGGGTAATCCACAGAGTCCGTATTGTCAGGCCCGAGATCTGTAAATTCAATCTGCTGAGCAGTTAAATATTCCGTCACGGCTTTTTTTAAATTGATGCCGCCGTGGTCTGATGCTATAACAACTTTCATACACTCATCTCCTTAGAACATATTATAACCGGCAGCATTCCCAGTTTCAAAAGATTACTGGTCTTACCAGTTAAATTTTTCAATGTATTCTTTCAGATGTAAAAATACTTCTTCGTACTGCGACTGTGTACCGCCGTACGGGTCTGGAATGTCCACTGATGTTTCCCCGGCATATTCAGACACCAGTCTCACATCTGCATCAGGCCACCGGCCGAGAATAGCCTCTTTATGACTTCTCCCCATAACGACGAGTTTTGCTTTCTGAACGTCTTCCGCTGTCAGCTGTTTTGGCGGTGTCGGTGCGGGCAGGTTATTTTCTTCTATTATATTAAGCGAGCGGCTGTTCGTCCGCTCCTCCACAACGAAGAGTCCGCGGGATGAAATATCCATATCCGGATATTTCATTCGTGCGTAACTTTCTGCGAGCGGGCTGCGGCATGTATTTCCCGTACAGACAAATATTATTTTATCCACCCTGAATCACTTCGTTTCCCGTCGCTTTGTAAATGCGGTTCATCAGACCTTCCGATTCCGGCACTTTGTCAAAGCCGTGAATGAAAATAATATCGACATCGGAATTATCCATAATACGAAGTGCCGAGTACAGATTGCGTGCTGCTTCCCTGTAACTGTTACGGTCTCTGCACAGACTGATAAACTGTATGTCCTCACCGATAAATTCCCTGCTCGTTTCCGGTGCGATAATACCGACTTTCTGCGTCCGTTCCACCGGCAGTTTCGTATTGTTGTTAATCCCGCCTTCGATGACGATTAAAGGCTGACTCGGCGCATAATGTTTATATTTCATTCCCGGTGAGATTGGCTTATCCGTCTGGCTGCTTACTGTATCCACCGCTGACTCGAGCACTGCTTCAAGCTGTTCTTTCGTCACTGCACCCGGGCGGGCGATTCTGTACGGGAACTGCGTACAGTCGAGCACCGTACTCTCGATACCGTAAATTGCAGACTCGCTGTCGACAACGCCGTACACGCGGTCTTCAAGATCATCGATGACATGCTGCGCATTCGTCGGCGAGGGCTTGCCGCTGATGTTCGCACTGGGTGCTGCAAGCGGCATATCAGCATGCTGCAGAATTTTCCGTCCGACCGGATGACTCGGCATACGCACTGCCACTGAATCGAGTTCAGCGACTGCAGTGGACGACAGATAATCACCGGTCAGCGGGAGAATAAATGATATCGGTCCCGGCCAGAAGGCCTCCATCAGACTGAGAACGCGTTCATCGAGTACCGCTGTAAAGTCTTCAAGCTGGCTGATATCGTGGATATGTATAATTAAAGGATTGTCTCCAGGACGTCCTTTGGCAGAAAAAATCTTATTGATTGCTTCCGAATTCCTCGCATCCGCTGCCAGACCGTATACCGTTTCAGTCGGAATACCGATAATTTCACCGTAGGTAAATGCAATTTTTATTTCTTCCAGCTGTTCGAGCAGTGCTTCCTGATTGTCCGCATTCGTTAAATCGGCTTCGGTAATTTTCCAAATTTTAGTCACTGTTTTTCACCCCGCGTAAAATATAATATTCTGTCGTTCTGATTGATATCCTTGATTGTATGCACATCAGTTCCCGGCAGGACATTTTCAATAAAAGTCTTCAGCACTTTTGCCTGATTAAAGCCGATTTCAAAATACACGCGCCCGCCCGGATTCAAAACGCCGTCGAGCGTACGGATCATCTCTTTGTACAGTGCAAGTCCGCTGTCTTTTGCAAACAGCGCAGTCTGCGGCTCGTGCTCAAGTACAGATGCAGTCATCAGATGTTTTTCATCCTCGCTTATATACGGAGGATTAGAGATGATTATATCAGCTTTAATTTCTTTATCCACTAAAGGTACGAATAAACTGCCTTCGAGATACTCGGCAGTTGCTCCGAGCCGCTCCCCATTCTCCTTCGCAACCTCAAGCGCCGCTTTCGATAAATCCGTTACTATGACCCTGTTTAGTTCCCAGTAACGGGCCAGAGTCAGGCCGATGGCACCCGTTCCGGTACCGATATCAACCGCTGTCATGCCGCTGTCATGCTCATTTCTCAGCACGAAATCCACGAGCTCTTCAGTTTCGTTTCGCGGAATCAGTGTATCCGGTGTTACTTTAAAATATGCATCGTAAAAATACGCTTCACCGAGCACATACTGATACGGCTCATTATTACAAATCCGCACCATAATCTCTTCGAACTTTTTATAATCATCTTCCGGCATGACGTCATCGCCGTACACCATCAGTTTTGAAAAGTTCATGCCAAACAGTTCTTCCATAACAATCGACGCTGTACGGGTTTCCTGTCCATATACACTTAAAGAGGCTTCCGCCTCTTTAAGTACTGTTTTATATTGTTTCATTGTTCAGTTCTTCCAGTTTCGAAGTCTGTTCTTCGATAGCAAGTGCTTCAATAATTTCATCGAGACTGCCGTTAATAATCTGGTCGAGCTTTTGAATTGTTAAACCGATACGGTGATCAGTCACACGGTTTTGCGGATAGTTATACGTACGGATACGTTCTGAACGGTCACCTGTACCGACTGCAGATTTTCTCTTCTCTGCATACTCTGCATGCGCTTCCTGCTGCATCATGTCATAAACGCGTGCTTTAAGTACTTTCATCGCACGCTCTCTGTTTTTAATCTGTGATTTTTCATCCTGCGATGTAACCACTGTACCACTTGGCAGATGGGTAATACGTACTGCGGAGTCAGTCGTGTTAACGTGCTGTCCGCCGGCACCGCTTGAACGGTACGTATCAATTTTAATATCTTCGTTACGGATTTCCACTTCAACATCTTCAACTTCAGGCAATACGGCAACCGTTGCCGTAGACGTGTGAATACGCCCGCCTGATTCCGTTTCCGGAACGCGCTGAACACGATGTGCACCGTTCTCAAACTTAAGTTTTGAGAATGCACCTTTACCGTGAATTAAGAAACTGATTTCTTTAAATCCGCCCTGGTCACTGCTTGAAGCATCGACGACTTCCGTACGCCATCCCTGATCTTCTGCGTAGCGCGAATACATTCTGAACAGATCACCTGCAAAAATCTGCGCTTCGTCTCCGCCTGCTGCACCTCGAATTTCCATAACAACGTTTTTATCGTCGTTAGGGTCTTTCGGGATAATAAGAATTTTTAACTCGTCTTCCAGTTTCGGGAGCGTGCTTTCCGATTCTGCAATTTCCTCTTTCAGCATATCGATCATTTCCTGATCGTCTGTTTCTTTCAGCATTTCTTTTGATTCTTCAATCGTTTCCAAGTGGCCTTTGTATACGCGGAACACTTCTACTGTATCGTGAATATCACTCTGCTCTTTAGAATAAGTGCGGAGTTTTTCCGGATCGCTGACTACATCGGGGTCGCTGAGTAATTCAGTCAGCTGTTCATATCGGTTTTCAATTATTTCAAGTTGATCAAACATAAGAATACGTCCTTTTCCTGGTACTTTTTAGTTACTTTATTATAGCATATTTTTTAGACAAAAAAACTGCACTGAGATACTCAGTGCAGTTGAAGTTTCGTTATTGTTCGTTGCTTGATTTAAGACCGAATTTTTTGTTGAATTTCTCAACACGGCCGTCTGCAGATGCGAACTTCTGACGTCCTGTGTAGAACGGGTGTGAATCAGAAGAGATATCTAAACGAATAACCGGGTATTCGTTACCATCTTCCCACTCCATAGTTTCAGAAGAAGTACGTGTAGATCCACTTAAGAATTTAAAATCTGTAGTTGAATCTAAAAAGATTACTTTTTTGTATTCAGGATGAATTCCTTGTTTCATAATTGTCAGCTCCTTTGCCCTGGACCATCTGGAACAGAGTTATTTGTGGCTATCACCACGCATTACTTTGCCATTATACATTCTCACGGTGTAAAAAGCAATATCTGTGAAGAAATTTATATTACGGGTTTACCTGTTTTCTGAGAGCTGATCATACGCTCTCTAAGCACATCGAAGAATTCTTCGTTTGTTTTCGTCGTCTTTAAAATTCTCAGGAAACGTTCTGTGAAATCCGACGAGTCCGTAAACAGATTTCTGAGCTGCCATAATATTTCCAGCTCTTTTTTGTCGAGCAGCAGCTCTTCTTTACGCGTACTTGAACGACGGATATCTATCGCCGGGTAAATACGGCGTTCGCTTAAATGACGGTCAAGATGAAGTTCCATATTCCCCGTACCTTTAAATTCCTCGTAAATAACATCATCCATGCGGCTGCCCGTGTCGACCAGTGCAGTCGACAGAATCGTCAGGCTGCCGCCTGCTTCGATGTTCCTTGCCGCACCGAAGAAATGTTTCGGACGGTGCAGGCTCGCAGGGTCAAGCCCTCCTGATAACGTACGTCCCGATGCCGGAATAACGAGGTTGTACGCACGTGCAAGACGTGTAATCGAGTCCATTAAAATAATTACATCTTCTCCCATCTCAACGAGTCGTTTCGCACGTTCCAGCAGCAGTTCCGCTACTTTGACGTGATGTTGAGGCGGCTCATCAAATGTCGAATGGACGACATCGGCCTGTTCAACGGAACGTTCCAAATCCGTTACCTCTTCCGGACGTTCACCGATGAGCAGGATAAAGAGTTTTACATTCGGATGATTCGTCGTAATTGCCTGGGCAATTTCTTTTAACAGGGACGTTTTACCTGCTTTAGGCGGTGCAACAATCATACCGCGCTGACCGAAACCGATCGGCGTAACGAGATCCATAATACGCGTCGACATATCCGCCGGTTCGTTTTCAAGGTGAATCCGCTCGTCGGGATAAAGCGGTGTTAAAGCCTGGAAATGCGGGCGTTTCTTCACTTCTTCAGCGTTATGGTCGTTAATAAAATCGACCTGCAGAAGACCGTAATACTTTTCATTTTCTTTCGGTTTACGGACTTTCCCTGTGACTTTATCGCCTTTCTTCAGTTCGAAACGGCGTATTTGCGACGCTGAAATATAAATATCCTTCTCACCTTTTGAATAGTTTACCGTACGGAGAAAACCGTAGCCGTCCTGCTGAATATCATCGAGGATACCCTCCATATAATAGTTACCGTCTTTTTCCATCTCAGCTTCCAGAATTGCAAGGACCAGTTCTTTTTTATTCAATTTACTGTAGTTTGACAGACGCAAGCTTTTGGCGCGTTCAGTTAACTCTTTCGTCGTGTTGTTTTTATACAACGCATCAAATGTTTCATATTTCATATCCTGTGTCTTTGGTTTATCAGACAAAATTTCCACTTCCCAATACTGATTTTATTATTATTTTATATTTATATATAACGGATTTTTTAGAAGTTGCGATGAAGAGTGATTCTCGTAAATGAGTATAATACCGAAGTTTTTTAAAAGGAATACATATATTACATCTCCAGCAGCCTGTGTGTCAAAGAAAATATCGAATGCCGGGAAGGTCTCCCGGCATTACTGATTATTTTTCCATTACCATATTCGGTTTTTTCTGCATGCTGTGACGGCTGTTAACAAACCTTACTGTGCCGGATTTCGCACGCATTACGACCGATGACGTTTCAGCAAAACCGCTCTTGAACTGTACGCCTTTCATCAATTCTCCGTCAGTTACTGCCGTCGCTGCAAAAATTGCATCGTCGCCGCTGACCATGTCTTCAAGTTCCAATTTACTGCCGGAATCTACACCCATCGCTTTACAGCGTACACGCTCCGCGTCATTCCTCGGCAGCAGCCTGCCCTGAAAATCACCTTCCAGCGCTTTAATACCGGCAGCTGCAATGACACCTTCCGGAGCTCCGCCGACACCCATTAATATATCAATACCTGTCCAGTCAAAGCACGTATTGATTGCAGCACCGACATCACCATTATCAAACATTACGATACGCGCACCAAGGGCACGTACCTGTTCGATAATTTCCCGGCTGCGTTCTCGTTTAATTATTGTGACGGTAACATCACTGATTTTTTTATTCTTCGCTTTTGCGACTGCACGGATATTGTCTTCAACAGACTGATCAATATCAATAACACCCCGGCAGTCCGGTCCGACAGCCAGCTTCTGCATATACATATCCGGTGCGTGCAGCAGGTTCCCCTTATCGGCAACAGCCAGTACCGTCATCGCACCGAAACTGCCTTCAGCAACAGTCGTTGTTCCTTCAAGCGGATCGACAGCAATATCGAGTTCCGGACCATCTTTTGTACCGAGTTCCTCGCCGATGTACAGCATCGGCGCTTCATCAATTTCACCTTCGCCGATGACTACTTTACCAGTCATCGGAATCGTTTCAAACAGGCCGCGCATCGCTGTTGTTGCTGCATCATCCGCCGCGATTTTATCGCCTTTCCCTGTCCACGCTGCACTTGCAAGTGCAGCCGCTTCAGTCACTCTTACAAGTTCCATTGATAATCCTCTTTCCACAACTGTCTCCTCCTATATATGCGCTGATTTTTCCCTGATTATTATAACACAGAAAAAAGACTGGAATTTTTACGAATTCCAGTCTTTCTGTATTAATCTTCTAAAGTTTCACGCCAAATATCAGCACCGAGCGATTCTAATTTCTTAACGATATCAGCATAGCCTCTGTCGATATGGTTGACATTGTGAATCGTCGTGACACCATCAGCAATCAGCCCTGAAATTAATAAACATGCACCTGCACGCAGGTCACTTGCATACACTTCAGCACCTTTGAGCTGCGACGGGTAAATTAAAGCACTGCCGCTCTTTTTCTCAATGTGGGCATTCATACGCGATAGTTCATCCACGTGCCTGAATCTTGCCGGATAAATGGTTTCGGTAATTTTACTTACACCGTCAGCTAAAAACATAAGCGGTGTAATCGGCTGCTGCAGGTCTGTTGCAAAGCCCGGATACACTTGTGTTTTTAACGATACTGCATTGTAACTTTCCGGTTTGTTAATCACGACATAATCATCACCGATGTCGAGCTTAACACCCATTTCTTCCAGTTTTGCAGACAGTGATTCCATATGCGTCGGAATAATATTATTTACTTTATAATTTTTTCCGGCAATTGCCCCGACAATCATATAAGTTCCCGCTTCGATACGGTCCGGAATAATATTATGAGTCGTACCGTGAAGCTTCTCCACGCCTTCGATACGGATCGTATCCGTACCTGCACCTTTAATATTCGCTCCCATGTTGTTCAGCAATGAAGCAACATCGACGATTTCAGGTTCTTTTGCGACGTTTTCCAAAACGGTACGTCCTTCTGCACAGCTTGCTGCAAGCATCATATTAATCGTTGCACCCACCGAGACAACATCGAAGAATATTTTTGCGCCTGTCAGTTTTTCTGCTGTCAGATACATCGCACCATGCTCGTTCGTTACTTTGGCACCGAGTGCTTCAAATCCTTTAATGTGCTGATCAATCGGTCTCGGTCCGAGCGGACATCCACCGGGCAGACCGATCACACATTTTTTAAAACGGGACAGCATTGCTCCCATCATATAGTACGATGCGCGTAAAGATTGTACTTTGTTGTTTGGCAGCGGCATATTCACTGCATCTTCTGCATTGACTTCGAGAGTTGTCCCTGTAAGATCCGTTTTAATGTTCAAATCATTCAACAGACTCATCAGCGTTTTAACATCGCTGATTTCAGGCAGTCCCTCCAGTCTTACTGTACCGCTTGAGGCCATAAGTGATGCCGGAATCAGTGCCACCGCACTGTTTTTGGCACCGCTGATGTCAACTTGTCCCGTCAATGTACTGCCGCCGCGGACTTTAATTACATCTTCAGCCATATAGAAAGCTCCTTGTCATTTAATAAAATGGAGATTACTTATTGTTCCAGTCGTTTAAGAACTGCTCAATTCCTTTATCAGTTAAAGGATGCTGAGTTAACGTCTTGATTACTTTGTACGGAATTGTTGCAATATCAGCACCGCGTACTGCTGCACCGTGCATGTGACCGGCGTTACGGATTGATGCTGCAATAATTTCAGTATCGATTTCGTGGATTGCAAAAATCGCAGCGATATCTTCGATTAACTGAAGTCCGTCAAGACCGATATCATCAAGGCGTCCGATGAACGGCGAAACGTAAGTTGCACCTGCGCGTGCTGCCGTCAATGCCTGTACTGTATTGAAAATTAAAGTAACGTTTGTTTTGATTCCTTCTTCGGAAAGTACTTTAACTGCTTTCATTCCGTCTTCTGTCATCGGAATTTTAACGATGATATGTTCGTGAAGTTTCGCAAGTTCGCGTCCTTCCTCAATCATGCCTTCAGCGTCAAGTGCGATAACTTCACCGCTTACCGGTCCGCCTACAAGTTCACAAATTTCAACAAGTCTGTCGTGGAAAGAAATATCTTTCTCTTTGGCTACGAGTGACGGGTTGGTTGTAACGCCGCTCAGTACTCCCCACTGGTGTATTTCTTTAATTTCATCCATATTAGCTGTATCTATAAAGTATTTCATCTTGTTTTCGTCCTCCAATATTGTGATATTACTCTCATTATAAATTAAAGCTTCACAAACTGACAATGCTTTACCATTAACAGTTCATTAAAATGTTTTAATTATTAATATTTTTACTGCTGCAAAGGTATTTTAACACATATTAATAAAAAATGACCGCGCTTTGGCAACGCGGTCATTCTTTTAATTTCAGAAAACATTCTTCCTGAGTAAATACTAGTTTTCTTCCTGTACTTCTTCGTTCAGGCACGCTTTGATTAATCCGCTGAATAACGGGTGCGGACGTGTCGGACGCGACTGGAATTCAGGGTGGAACTGAACACCGACGTAGTAAGGGTGATCTTTCAGTTCAACCATTTCCACAAGTCTGCCGTCAGGCGACGTTCCGCTGAAAATCATACCCGCTTCTTCAAGCTGTTCTTTATATGCGTTGTTAAACTCGAAACGGTGACGGTGACGTTCGTCAACTTCGTTAACCTGATAAAGTTCATGCGCTTTCGTGCCCTCTTTAATTACACAGGGGAAACTTCCGAGACGCAGCGTACCGCCTAAGTCGACAACATCTTTCTGGTCCGGCATTAAGTCGATAATTGCATGTGGTGTGTGTTCATCAAGTTCTGATGAATTGGCACCTGTTAAACCTGCAGCGTTACGTGCAAATTCAACTGTTGCAAGCTGCATGCCGAGACAGATTCCTAGAACCGGCACTTTATTTTCACGCGCATAGTTCAGCGTCAGAATCTTACCTTCGATACCGCGGTCGCCGAATCCGCCCGGTACGACAATTCCATCGACTTCGCTTAAGATTTCTTTATAGTTCTGCGGCGTTACATCCTGTGAATTGATCCAGTGAATGTCTATATCCGCATGCACTTCATAACCTGCGTGACGCAGTGATTCCGCAACTGATAAATACGCATCCTGAAGTTCAACGTATTTTCCGACAAGGCCGATTTTAATCGTTTTGTCGATTTTACTTAAGTTGTCGAGAAGGTGCTTCCAGTCGTCAAGCTGTGCTTCTCCTGTCGATTCGATGTTCAGGTTCTGAAGTACAAGATCATCCATATCCTGAGCCTGCAGTGACATAACAAGCTCGTAAATCGTCTCTTCGTCTTTTGCGTTAATTACGCTCTTCTCATTAATATCACAGAACAGTGCAATTTTATCGCGCAGATCTTCTGTCATCGGGTATTCTGAACGCACGACAATCATGTCAGGCTGAATGCCGAGACCGCGAAGTTCCTTCACACTGTGCTGAGTCGGTTTGGTTTTCATTTCACCAGCAGCTTTAATATATGGAAGAAGCGTACAGTGAATGAACATAACATTATCTTTTCCAAGGTCGCTTCTCAGCTGACGGATTGATTCGATAAACGGCAGTGATTCGATATCTCCTGCTGTGCCGCCGATTTCAGTAATAACGATGTCCGCATTTGAAGATTCGCCGGCTTTTTTAATACGGGATTTAATTTCGTTAGTAATGTGCGGAATAACCTGCACTGTTCCGCCGAGGTAATCTCCGCGGCGTTCTTTTCTGATTACTTCGGAGTATACTTTCCCTGCTGTAACATTAGAATATTTACTTACATTGATATCTATAAAACGCTCGTAGTGTCCTAAATCCAAATCAGTTTCCGCGCCGTCCTGCGTCACAAATACTTCACCGTGCTGATAAGGGCTCATCGTACCCGGGTCAACGTTTAAGTACGGATCGAATTTCTGAATTGTAATGTTAAAACCTCTGTCTTTTAATAACCGTCCGAGAGATGCAGCTGTAATTCCTTTACCTAATGATGACACTACGCCACCTGTTACAAAGATATATTTTGTCATGTAAGTATCCTCCTGTATAAAATAAAAATAGCTCCCTTTCACAACCGTGAAAAGGAGCTCGTTTACTTGTCCCTGTTTAAGGGAGCCCAAATAAAATACTATCACTTTCAGAAAAAAAGTCAATTAAAAATTAGTAAGCATCCGCTTCATCGTCGTAGTCATCTTCAAGCTTTTCTTTCTCATCAAACTCGATTTCATCGTCAGCTTCTTTACCGTCGATATCCTCTTCGTCTTCTTCGCCATGAAGTGTTTCGTCGATTTCTTCCTGCTCTTCGCCTAATTCTTTAGCGCCCGGATAGTCGCCTTCATCTTCTTCGATGTACTCTTCTTCGGCTGCAATTTCAATCTTGTGGATTGTCGGTGCAATTTTGTCGCTGATATCATCCACTGCATACCATTCACGAAGACCCCATACACCGTCATCCGTACTCAGGAAGCGTCCGTCAGTGTTTAAGTCCGTGTAAAACTGAAGTACGCGGTTTTCAATTTCACCTTCCGTGTAATTGCCGACTTCTTTAAATTTATCAATCATTTCGTAAAGATTTGTTTCCTTGCCTTTATCTTCTAAATAAATATGCGACATATCTATAAACGAATGCTCGTCCATCATTTCTTTTGTATAACTGTCCAGTCTCATTTACGTCATCCTTTCAAGATGTAAATACCTTAGGATATAATACAAATATTTACACGATGTTTCAAGCTTTATATTAATATCTTACTAATTTCACATAGCGGTTCGTATTCTCCGGATTGTCGATCAGCACGAAGCCGGCATTCTTAAACAGTTTTTCAAAGGCCGGATCCGATACAGTTACCGTTGCTTTGTCCACCCCTTCGAGCTTCCTTCTTACCACGGTTGCAAACTGGCGCATCGCACTTTCAGCCACACCTTCTTCACGGTGTGCTTCGTCTACATATATATGTTTAATATCGAGTACACCGTCATGAAGTCCGGCATCGATATGACCCACTTCCTTCTCGTCACGCTTAAGTATAATTTTCACTGCCGGCAGCACGGCCTCTGCGTCAACTTCAAGCCGTAGATTCGGCACATAGCTTCTGTTCAGATCCAGATAATACAGACGTTCTTTACCGATCGGACCCTCTTCTTTTGTAGCGAGATGAAGGAACCCTGCCCGCTCGTACAGGTTCCACGCCCCTGCATTTTCCCCGTCCACAACGAGATACAGATGATCGAATGATGAAAAGTTTTCCTGCACGTATACCGGCAGATGCTGAGCAACCGCCGTACCGTAACCGTTCCCCTGATACTTCTCATTAATAGATAAAGAACGTACGTAAACTACTTCATGAGGTGTATCATACCCTTCATGCTGATAATGTTTATGCAGCACAAAAAAGCCGATTACCTTTCCATCGCCGGTAACAACAACGTTCGCAGTGCGGTTACGGTCATTCAAAGCATCATCCAGTACTTCAAGCGGCATGCTGGAATAGACCTGCTGTCTGTCGCTCAATATGTAATTTTCAAGTTGTTTTCTGTCCTGTTCTGTAAATTCTCTAATGTTAATATCCATATTTTCCCCTTTTGCCCCTTTTTTGACATCTTATTATACTTTGCTATTATAGTGCCATACCCCCTATAGTGACAATTTAGACATTACATTACAAGTTTCCTTATTTCAGCGTTTTTTGTTGGTATGGAATGGGTAAGTAGTAAGAAACTATTAATCAATTTTAGGAGGAACTCTCTTGACGAATGATGATAATAACACGTCAAAGCAAAGTACCAATCCGGGAAGACCGGATAAGTTTCACCTGAAACAGCTCGGTGTTGTCTTCTGGGCAGCTACCGCGATTATTCTTGTTGTTTCAGTAATCGCAATGATTATTCCAAATCAGTTCCAGACTGCTTCGGAAAATGTCTATGCGGTAATCTCCCAATATTTCAGCTGGTTCTTCTTACTGGTTGTATTTGGATTCGGGGTATTTCTTTTATTCCTGGCACTGTCGCCATACGGCCGCGTTAAGCTCGGCGGCGATAATTCGAAACCCGAGTTCTCATTCTGGTCATGGATTGGAATGTTATTCTCAAGCGGTCTCGGTGTCGGACTCGTATTCTATGGTGTCGCTGAACCAATGCAGCACTTTATGACATCACCATTCCTCGGCGGTCCTGTGGAATCCGCAGAAGCTGCCAGAATCGCAATGGGTTATACTTATTTCCACTGGGGTATTTCACAGTGGTCAATCTTCGGTGTCGCAGGTCTCGCAATTGGGTATTTCCAGTTCCGTAAAAACCGCGACGGCCTGGTATCTACTGCACTGGAGCCGCTTTTTGGACTCGATTACAATCAAAAGGCGAGAAAAGCAATTGATATTCTTGCCATCATTGCAACAGTAACAGGTATGTCAACATCAGTCGGTTTAGGTATTATGCAAATGGACGGCGGTCTCGATATCGCATTCGGTATTCCGTCAGGTCCTTTGACACAGATTATTTTGACTGCATTAATGACAGGATTATTCATATTCTCAACAATTACCGGACTTAAACGCGGAATGAAAGTGCTGAGCAGTCTGAATATGATTCTTGCTCTTGTACTGACAATCTTCATTATGGCCTTTGGTCCGTTTACATTTATAATGGAAACAATCATTGTCGGCCTCGGTGATTACCTGACAAATTATGTCGGCTATTCATTACGTCTGCAGCCATACTCAGGAGAAGCCTGGGTTCAGGACTGGACAGTCTTCTATTGGGCATGGGTAATCGCATGGAGTCCGTTTATCGGGTCATTCGTTGCGCGTGTATCACGCGGACGCAGTATCCGTGAATACGTCATGGGTATTTTAATCGTACCGCCTATACTGTCATTCCTTTGGGTCGGCGCACTTGGAGGTACGGCAATTTACTCAGATCTGATGAATGACACGAACATCGGGGAAATTGTTTTAAATGATCAGACACAGGCACTCTTTGCATTGTTTGAAACTCTTCCCGTTTCATGGCTGACTTCGGCAATTGCTATCATTCTGATTTTCACATTCCTTGTCACATCAGCTGACTCCGCAACATTTATCGTTGCAGGGATGAGTATCGGTAATACCGATAACCCGCCTACCGGTCTGAAGATCCTTTGGGGACTTCTGCTTGGTCTGTTAACAATTACACTGATTCTTGCCGGCGGTCTTACAAGTCTGCAGGCAGCATCACTGCTTGCCGGTCTGCCGTTCGCTCTCATCCTCATCATGATGATCGCTTCTGTATCCAAAGGCCTGAGACGCGAACCGAACGAAGCAATGAAACGTAGACAACGACGTAAAAAGTATTAAAATAGAATTAAAGATTAAAATTAAGCAGCGCTCAAAATCATTGAGCGCTGCTTAATATTTCACAACTGTGAGGAGTAAGATTATGAAAATAGGAATCGATGCCGGAGGCACACTGATTAAAGTTGCACTGTTAACTGACGAAGGCCGGACATTTAAAAAATATCCTGCCGGTGAAATCAATCATGTCATCGAAATGCTTAATAATGAATATGCCGGTGATGATGTTTATTTAACGGGGGGAAAGGCCGAATACATTCAGGAAAAACTGAATTTTGATGCCACACTCTCAATTGAGTTTGATGCAACATTCCGCGGACTGACACAGCTATTAAAAGAAGCGGGTATGGATCTTGACCGTTACGTTTATTTAAATGTCGGTACGGGTACGAGTTTTCATCAGGCGACGCGAGTATCTCAAAAGCGTGTCGGCGGTTCAGGAGTCGGCGGCGGTACATTGATGGGGCTCAGCTATATGCTGACAGGCATCAGTGACTTTGACGAGATTATCGAACGTGCAGAAAATGGAGACCGCGATATTATAGATTTGAAAGTTCACCATATTTACAACGGCAGACCGGCACCGATTCCCGGAGATCTGACTGCGAGCAACTTCGGTCATATTATCAATGCACAAAAAACTGCCACGGCCGAAGACCAGCTGATTGCTGTTATCGGACTCGTGGCAGAAACCGTCACAGCAATGGCAATTAATTTAGCCGATGCCTTCGAGACGAAAAATATGGTGTTTATCGGTTCGACACTGCTTGATAACAAAGTCATGACCGATATTATTTACAGATACAGCGAATTAAAAAATGCCGAAGCTTATGTCGTGCCGGACGGTGAATACAGCGGTGCACTGGGGGCAATCAGCTGAGTGCAGCTACCCTGCCTTCATGATAAATGAGTTTCATTTCACGTGAAAAAGTGTCCGACAGCATTTTTTCGCTCACTTCTTTGACAGGGACTTTGACTTCGGTTAAAGTCCCTTTTTTCATACATGTCACGGTATCTGCATACTGCAGTGCCAGATTCAGATCATGCATTGCCATAATAACTGTCTTTTTTTCACTTAACTTTTTAAGCCATTCCATAACAAGATGCTGATAATTTACATCGAGACCCTGCTCGAGTTCATCGAACATCATAACCGGCTTATCCTCAAGATGAAGCTGCGCACACAATGCCCGTTTAAATTCACCGCCGCTCAGCTGATCAACTGACATATAACTGTACTGCTCCAGGCCGAACGCCTTTAAAGTACTCATGATATCTTTTTCAGACACACGTGATGCTGCCGTCATCCGGACGAATTCCAGGACAGTAATTTGAAACGGTATATTCTGCTGCGGTAAATAGCTGATGCAGTCGGCCGTTTTGTCGAGCCGTGTATTGTTAAATTCCAATTCCCGCCCGGTAATGACAGACGGATTATATCCTGTAATACCGGTCAATACGGAACTTTTACCGCTGCCGTTTTCACCGAGCAGTACGTGAATACCCGGACCGAATTCTACATTATTAACCGCTGCACTGAAGCTCCCGTAATAAATGCCGAGATTTTTTATGTGCAGCATTCTACACTGCTTCACCGTTCAGAATCACGTTGATGTCAACATCCGCAACAAGAGAATGAACTGCAGAGCAGTACTTGTCTTTAGACAGCTCTGCAGCGCGTACAGCCTGTTTGGCTGTAATGTTCCCGTCGATTAAAATATTCATCGTGATATGTTTGTAGTACTTCGGTTCCGTGTCTGCCCGTTCGCCGTCAGCTTCAATTTCAAGCTTTGTAACTTTATCCATATGATGTCTTAAGATTACACCGATATCAATTGCCATGCATCCGGCCGCACCGTGAAGCACCATTTCCATCGGTGACGGTGCCGACGCATCGCCGCCTGCTGCTTCATTCGCATCCATCGCTACTGTATAGCCTGTCGTTTCTCCAGTGGACTCAAATTTTAACTTGCCCTGCCAGTTTAAATGTACTTTCATAGCGGTTCCTCCTGTTTTAAGTTTATTTACCTGCTGCTGCTTCGTCGTATGCTTCAAGGGCTTTGCCGCCGTAAACACTTGCCGGTCCACCGCCCATGACAATACACACCGCAACAATATCGCCTATTTCTTCACGCGTGGCACCAAGTTTTACGAGTTTGTTGACGTGATTGCCGATGCATCCTTCACATTTGTCTGCTATTGCATAAGTCAGTGCAACATATTCTTTCGTTTTCTCATCGAGTGCATTCGCCTTGTAGCCTTCCTGCTGCAGTTTTTTAAATGCTCTCATAAAATCCGGCTGTTCCTCCTGGATACGTCCGGTGTTTTTTTGAGCTCTCTTATTAATTTCTTCAAAATTCCCCATTAAGATACACCATCCTCAATTGTGTTGTAAAAAATCAAAGAGAATCGCTTATGCGCGATTCTCTTTATCATTACCCGTTCTTCTCTTCCGGTATTTAATTAAGACAGCAGTATAAATGATAAATAAGACCGTCATAAATATCCCGATTACTGTATAGGACAGCGGTGATGTTTCCGTATAGGACGCCATCGTTGAGAAGATGATTCCTGCCGTGAATAACGTTAAGAAGAGCGCGTACATCAGTGCATGGACAACTTTCATTTAATCACCTGATTTGCAAAAGTATAGTCATTCTTACCGATATAATAGCATTTTAATCAGCCGGATAGTTCATTATTCTAAAAAGTTCGCCATATAGACTAAATCTGTGTAGCCGTCTGCTAATTTCACCTGTTTTTTTAATGTTGCCTCTTCTTCAAAACCGAGACGTTTATACAACTTAATCGCTCCCGGATTGTTTGCAAAAACTGTTAATATTAATTTTTCAAGTTTTTCATTATCGCGCGCAAATTCCACTGCCTGTTCCACCATCCGGGTACCTGTACCGGATCCTGTGTAAGCTTTTTGCAGGCTGATGCCGAACTGGCCGATATGCTCAAACTTTTTACGGTGGTCCTGACGGAGGTTAAGCATGCCGATGACTTTGTCCCCGTCGACTGCTACGATGCCGAGGTCATTCGGTCCGAGAGACTGTATCGTTGCCTCTTCCTCTTCTACAGTAATCGTCCTGTTTTCAATTGCTGTTGCCAATGTATCCGGATTTTCCGCCGTCACCTGCTGTTTATGAGCAATAATACCGGCAGCATCTGTCAGTTTCATTTTCCGAATGTCATATGCCATTTGTGATAACTTCCTTTCTCGGTTGTCTGTTTATCTTATTAAGTATAGTACATTCAGAAAGGTGTTTTAAATTTTGTGCTTACTTACCGGATAAACAGCGCACCATAGATTAAACCGATCACGATAACAAGTGCCGGATGCACTTTAACGAGCTGCAGCAGTACATATGACAATCCGATCAGAAAGACTGTATGGAATGTCCCCGACATTTCCAGTGAACTGAACAGGAAATCAAATACGATGACCCCGAGCAGAATCGCAATGACCGGACGGATTAAGAGCGTCAGTGTTTTAAACTTGTTCGTGCCTTTCAGCTTATAAAGCACTGCTGCGAGAAATATCATTAAAAGCAGTGACGGCAGAACGCTTGCCGATATCGCAACGATACTGCCGAACACTCCCCCTGCTTCATAACCGATGTATGCGCCCATCTTCGTTAATATCGGACCGGGTAATGCATTGCCGAGAGCAAGCACTTCTGCAAACTCCGCTGTAGTCATCCAGTCATACGTTCCGACCACTTCGCGCTCAACGAGAGGAATTGAAGATGGTCCCCCGCCGTACCCGAGTATACCGGGAATTAAAAATGCCAGAAATATTTCGAGATAAATCATGAGTCACCTGCTTTTCTGCCGCTTCTTTGGAGCAGGCTGAATACTATAATAATACCGATGACGAGTGCCGGGTGAATGTTCAGCACTTCAAGTACGATAAGCATGACGAGCGTAAACGGAATGATAAACTTCCAGGTCGATGCATTTTTGGCCGTCTGCATGAATTCGACAGTCAGTACCGCGAGCATGACGAGCACGACCGGTACGACACCGGCACTCATTCCCTGTACCCAGGGCAGGTCTTTAAACTCCGAAAACAGTGTCAGCAAAATGGTCATCAATACCGCTGTCGGCAGTATGATTGCAGTGAGCGCTGTAATGATGCCCGCCCAGCCCTTCAGCTGATAGCCGATATGTCCGGCAAGTTTTGTAATAATCGGTCCCGGCAGAACGTTTGCTATCGCGAGCGTATCCTGAAAATCTTCATTGGTCATCCAGCCGTACTTGTCGACGACTTCTATTTTCACAAGCGGAATGGACGAAGGTCCGCCGCCGAAACCGAGTACGCCGACCCGGAAAAACACCATAAATATTTTAAAATGCATCAACTTCACCTTCCGCTATGTAAAAAGTGGATGGTAGTTATACCAGCCACTTTGCGTTCTATACTGCTTTACCGCAGCATTTTTTATATTTTTTTCCGCTGCCGCACGGACACGGATCATTGCGTCCGACTTTAACTTCCCTGACGATTGTCCGCTGTCCGAGTTCCGCTTCGCTCTTGCCCCGGTACTGGAAATGTCTCGTCTGTCTGACGATATTGCTGATTAATTCAAAGAATTCATCTTCTTCTGCTTTCGATTCAAAGGTATGTCCGAGATTTTTTATTTCCCCGGAAATATCTTCGCGCTTCCGGCCGCTGATTACCATACGGAGTACGTGAAGATACAGTTCATAATCCGATGCCACATTCGTATTCAGATGTTCGGATACCCATTTTTTCAATGTCTCATGAGCTGCCGATTCATCGATATAGCCCGGATTGCTGAATTTAATAAACTTGCCGAATTCCGGTTCGTAATATTTATATTTCTGCTGGGCATTCCGGATAATTTCATACTGTTCATCTGTCATATCATCGATGACGAATTCACGGTTCTTTTCATTGACAGTAATAACATACGGCGAGCGGTTGACCATGTCCACCACTTCTTCAATCGTGACGTCCATACCGTAATATTTTTTAAACAGATGCACAATCTGCTTAAATTCAACCACACCGTACAGGTGCAGTGCCGCACGTATTAAATTCAGCTGGCGCTGAATTCCCGTCCGGGCTTCGCGGTTTTCTTCGGTATGGACCGCCTCAAACTTATCGAGTACTTCTTCTAATATAAAGAAGTTGTCTTCCTCGTTCAGAGATTCGTATGCGAGTCCCATTATATATAAACCGTAGACGTCGGTCAGACTGAGGTTTTTACCGAGTTCACCGTCTTCTGACCCATGCCGCCAGCTCTCGAGCGCAGCATCATCGCTGTACAGGTACGCGTATTCCAGAACGTCCCGGTTCAGCAGGTTATTTGAAATTTTTGTTATGAGTTCGTCTTTCCCAAGCGCTTTTTCGTCAGTGACTCCGGTGTTAACCGCAAGGTGATAAAGGTCTTCCATATCATACTTTTCTAAATAAGCTGCAGTGTTTGTCATATATAACGACTCCTTTACTGAACTGTTGTTAACGTAATTTTATCATATATGCCGTAATATGCTAAAATTTAAGCAGTACTGATATTAATTAACTGAAGATAGGAGCTTTTATAAATTATGAAGGCAATTGCACTTGATTTGGATGGGACAGTTTTAAATAATGCCGGCGAGTTTCCGGATTCCCTCAGGGATACACTGCAGGCAGTGCACGATAAAGGGATCAAAATCATTATCGCGACCGGCCGCTCACTGCCGATGATACATAAGAAAGTTCCGCATGACGTACCCGTTGACGGCTATGTCGGTGCGAGCGGCATGACTGTACATCACGGAGATACGCTGCTCTCCCGCACAGCTTTTACCGAAGAACAGGTTGACTTTGTACTGTCTCAGGTGCGGGAGCACGAAATTCACTATGAAATGACAACGAGTGAACACGGCGGACCGTATACTTTTAAAGAAGACCGTGCTTATGCTGAAAAAGACCTGACCCAAACGCCTGATGCGACTGTGCTTGAGTATGAAAATATCGGCACGGCGAAAACTTTAAACAGTACCGAACAATGGGTCGATACTCTGGATATTAACCGTTCCGATATTATAAAGTTTTACTTTTTCTCAAACAGTAAAGAGAAGATCGATAACTGGGCCGCTCTGCTGCAGGAAAAGTTCACCACTGATGCCGGCTATCAGATTTACCGCACGTCAGATCACAACTCGGAAATTATGGTGTACGGTACGGATAAAGGTACGGGCCTCGTGACTCTTCTTGAAGAAATGAACCTTTCAATTGATGATGTTCACGCGTTCGGTGATTCAATGAATGATATTCCAATGTTTAAAATTGCCGGCAAAGCAACAGCGATGGCCAACGGCAAAGAAGACGTTAAGGCAATCGCTGATGATGTGACCGAATTCAGCTGTGATGAAGACGGTCTGGAACAATATTTAAAAACACATTATCTATAATAATTTATCCTCATCCCTTATGGAATTTTTGATCGGCATGTACCAAACATGCCCTTCCATTAATTCCATAGGGGATATTTCATGTCCGCCGTCTGTCAGTTTCACGCTGACTTTCGCACCTTTATTTTCCAGCTTTCTTTTCAACGTATAAGCCTCACCTGCTGTTGCCGTCATATCCTGTGCACCGGCAGTGAGCAGCACATCTGTATCAAACAGCATACCTGTGCCGATTGTGTCGGTTCTGTAGGCACTGTGCATCAGCATTGCGCCTTTTACATTCAAATCGTAGTTTAAGAGCAGATACGCGCCGATATTGGCTCCGTTTGAATAGCCGATTATTACTGCTTTTTCGAGTTCGAAGTTATATTCTTCACTTAACTTTTTCAGTTCCCCGTATATTTTACCGCCTTCTTCTTTCAAGCTGTCCTCGTCATACTGTGTCGGCGTCAGACGTTTAAAGAACCGGGTATGACCGTTCTCATCGACATCTCCCCGCAAACTTAAAATATTCGCTTCGCTGTTGACTGTCGTTGCTACGTCGAGAAGATCCGTCTCTCGCCCGCCGGTGCCGTGAAATAATATCAGAGTTTCCTTAGCCGCTTCGTTCCTCGATTTAATGTACAAATGTTTCATGACAAGTCCTCCTAATAGAGATACGTATACTTGTATTATATAATAACATCAAAGAGATTAAAGGAGGATGCACTGTGAGCGCGTACGGCATTCATCACGTATCGGCAATAACGAAAGACATTATCGGCAACCATGATTTTTTTACAGAGTTTCTCGGACACAGACTGGTGAAAAAAACTGTCAATCAGGACAGCACTGATATGTATCACTTGTTTTACAGTGATTATAAAGGCACTCCCGGGACAGACGTCACATTTTTCGAAATCGGTCTGGCACCGAAATATACGCCCGGCACCAACTCCATTTCCCGCACGATTTTAAGAGTCCCTTCGACAGAGGCCATCGAATACTTCAGAACACGTATGGACGAACACGGTGTGTACCACGAAGGCATTATCGATTACTTCGGGGAAACAATAATGAATTTCTCAGATGAGGAAGGACAGCGCTTCGCACTCGCTGCAGATCCGGAGTATAACGGCTCTGAGCCGTATGCCGGCGGCGGTAAAATTCCCGCTGAATATGCAATAACGGCAATTTTCGGCGTTGAACTGACCGTCCAGTATTTAAAACCGATGGTTCAGTTTTTACAGCTTCTCGGCGGAGAATACGAGGGCGATATCGACAACGATACAAAAGCACGTGTCCGTTTCGGCGGCGACTCGGTTTTCGTCGTAGAATCGCGGACGACAAACGTTGAAAAACAGGGCTGCGGCAGTGTTCATCACTTTGCACTCCGCGTCCAAGATGAAACGTCGCTGACAGAAATCCAGAACCGCGTAACAAAGGATAAATGGCGCAATTCAGGCATCGTTGACCGCCATTACTTCAAAGCGCTGTACATCAGTGCCCCGGGTAATATTACGGTGGAAATTTCCACTGATACACCGGGCTTTACAATCGACGAGCCCCTTGAAACACTTGGCGAAGCGCTGTCGCTGCCGCCGTTCCTCGAAGAAGACCGGGACTTTATAGAGATGAGGCTCCACCCGCTGAACTGATTGTATTATAATTAAAAATCAATACAAAGATGCACCTGTTCCCTTTTCGGGGCAGGTGCATTTTTCTGTCGGTTTAATTATTCCACTTCCGGAATTTTTATTTCTTCCACTTCATTAAATGTATCAAATGCCGCGTTACCGCTGAGTTCGAATGTTCCCTGTGTATCGGTGCCGTCAGCTTCAAATTTGATTTCTTCAATCAGTTTATCTTCCTTGTCCACCGTAACCTCAATCATTGAGTCCACCGACTCTATTTCCATCTGGCCGAAATTAACCTGAACCAGTGATTCGATTGTCTGATAAATATCTGTACGGCCGCCGTTATACGTGTAGACTGCTTTGTCATCCTGCTCCTGTCGTTCCATATAAGGTGCGATTTCTGCAAATGAAGCGGCGGCATTGTCATATGTTACGCTGTATAACACGTTCACATCGACCGATTCGCTTACATCAATCCATTCCGAATTGTTATTGTAGTAAATCTTGCCGTCCTTTGAAATGGTACGCTCCTCGCCAAACTCACGGAGTATCAGCTGCGGCGGTGTACTGTTAATAAACGAGACTTCCGCATTTAACTCCCGCGGGTCTGTATTATCGAGTGCTGCCGACATATTCAGTTCCGCTCTGTAGCTTTCCACTTCCTCAGCTTTCGACACAATTTCCGCAAGCTTGTCATCGTCAATCTTATGTTCATCTATATCAGCCGAAGTATCTTCTTCTGCCGGTTCTCTATTTGTATTTTCTGCAGATTCTTCATCGGTTGCTGCGACATCAGTTTTCTCAGAAACCGCCTCACTGCCGGTTCTGATTTCTGTATTCTGACATGCTGTCAGAATGCCCGTCACTGCCAATAATAAGCCAAAGTGTTTTAAATATCGCATGACTCATTCCCCTTATACTAAAATCTTTCTAAATAGTAACACGGAGTTATCTTTATATCTAACGATAAGCTAATCATCAGTCAGCTTAATCCTGCCCTTCGGACGGCGCGGCCGCGAGGCTTTAAAGCGCAGCAGCGTATACAGTATCAGCCCCGACCAGATAAATGCATAGGCGATTTTATGCGTCGTTGTGAATGCTTCCCCGTACATAAAGATCCCGATAACGAGCATCAGTGTCGGCCCGATGTACTGCAGCAGTCCGGTCAGTGACAACGGGATCCGCGTCGCACCCAATGCAAAAAGCAGCAGCGGAATTGCCGTAATCACACCTGTTCCCATCGTAAATGCAGTATCGCTGTTCAATCCGAAATCCAGTGTATTAGCGCCTGTCGCATTCAAATACAGAATATAGAGAAGCGCCACCGGGGCCAGTACAGCAGTCTCCACTGCCAGTGCGTAAGTCGCATCGATATTAATAGTTTTCTTGATCAGTCCATAGACACCAAACGTAACTGCGAGCGTCAGTGCAAGCCATGGAATGTGTCCGACACCAAGTGTCATGTATATGACTCCGATCGAAACGATAAAAATTGCCAGCCACTCTCCGACTGAAAAACGTTCTTTTAATATAAAGAATGCGAGGAGTATACTGACAAACGGATTAATATAATACCCGAGCCCCGCTTCCAGTATATGTCCTTCGTTTACTGCAAGTATGTATGTCAGCCAGTTGACCGATATAATGACAGATGCCGCCACAAGACTCAGCGCTTTTTTTCTGTCGCTGAAAATAAAGGTCAGATTCGCTTTTAAATACTGCCACCTGCCCGTAAACCTTATGTACAGCAGCATAAAAATAAATGACCAGAATATACGGTGTGCAATAATTTCAAACGGTGATACCGTTTCAATCTGACGCCAGTATATCGGAAGAAATCCCCATATGATGTATGCACCTGCAACAAACAGTACCCCTTTGTTATTTTCGGACATTCACTCACCCACAATTCTGTTTATGTATAGATTAATTCTAACGCTGAAATCGAATTTTGCAAATATTTAAATCATTATAAAAACCGCCGGACAGTTATCCGGCGGTTCATTTTAATCTTATTGCATGTCAGGATTTTCATCGTTAATGACGGCTTCATCATTTTGATGGTTCATCCCGTTTTTACGGTCCAGTGAATCGCGGCCGACGAAATAATACGCCACAATTGAGCCGACAATCAGATACGTAATCCAGATGCTCACTACAATTGAAATTATCATACCTGTAATGAACAGTACCGGAATCAGCGCTGTAAATTCACCAATCATCATGGAAACCACACCCACTACAATCATCACTGCAAACATCACAACCGAGAGCAGAATATACAGAATCAGCTGGCTGAAGAACAGCTTAACCATACTTGTATCAGCTTTGAATACTACATCCCAGGCCACTTTCAGCTTATCGACAGTCGGAATTTTCGGTTCGTCAATATAAACCATAAAGACGACTGCGAAGTAGATGTATAAAATAATGTATGGAATGTAAGATACAATCATAATGATAAAGAACAGTACTGCCGCCACCGCAATGAGTGCAATTGATGTTCCTGTCATTGCAGCGTTCGGGTCTTCCAATAACACTCCGAGCGGCATAAGCGGGATAAATACAATAGTCATCAGCATGTTAATGACAAAACCGATAACCATGGACAATACCAGATTAAGCACAAAAACAAGCAGTGCTACTTTGATCAGTTTTGAATAGTTGCCCTTTTTAAATACTTTGTAGGCATCACCAAATGTAAAATCCACACCCCGGTACGCACTTGCGAAATAGCGCAGGATGCCGACCATAACCGGATAAATGACAAAGATCATCACGATGAAAAAGATAATAAACATAACGAGCATCGTAAGAATCGTCGTTACACCCACCGTCTCATTGCTCACGCCTCCAAATGATAATAACATCGGGAGCATCATCGCTCCAAAAATTACAATCATCGGCAGAAATACACATAAGATAAATTGAAGAATAGTAAAACCGATTACTTTACCATGCTGTCCTGCAGCATTTTGTCTGTAAAGCGATACGTATTGAAACATATTTCTGACACACTCCTTTTTTCTCTCTACCCGTTTTTCATTATACACATACATTTTAAAGAAAAAAATACACTGTAATTATCTTTTGCCTAAATTAGTTGAGCATGTTAAACTACTTCTGCTTGAAAAAAACAACTGAAAGGAATGACTGACCAGTGCAGGCTAAAAATGAGTCTATTCAAAATCTCACACAAATTTTCGGCTACGGTTATGCACATATTTTTTCCGAGGTTACAGAATCGGTCAGAAAAATGCATATTTCAAAAGAACAGATGGCAATTATCGAATATCTCCATCTGCATAAAGAAGCCACACCAAGCGAACTGTCGGCAGAGCTGAATGTACATAAAAGCTCTATTGCCCATGCTCTCAGAAAACTCAGCTTAAAGAAGCTGATTACTGCTAAGAAAAATAAGCTGACAAATGATAAACGCTCAAAACTGATTTCCCTGACCCCTGCTGCTGCAGAACTGGTCCATGAGTTTATCAGCAATATCCACAGTATTATCGGAACACATGTTGAAGATCTGTCGGAAGAAGAAGCAAAAACGCTGCTCGATGCGACGCGGACAATTATTAAAATTATAAACACAGATGGAGGATTACCGAATGAAACACGTTCTTAAATTTAAATGGCCGATTACTGCGCTGATGATTATTGCAGCAGTCGTGTCATTTATAATTTCACCAAACCTGACTCAGCTCGCAGCTGAAAAAGGCGATGTTCAGCTGCCTGACAGTATGCCGAATGAACAGGCCCGCCAGTTCCTGGAGCAGCATGATCAGGATATAGAAATGATGTCGGTGGTGCTGGAGTTTGAAGGCAGCCCCCTCGAACACCGTGATGAGATCGAATCTTATATAGAAGAACTTGAAGGTCTGGATTACACGGACAACGTCATTAATCCTTTTACATTTAATGTCGATATGCAGGAGAACTTCATCAATGAAAAATCCGGCGTCATTATGATTCCGCTTGAATACGTTGGTGAAGCACCTGAAATTCTCGCCAATGCAGATGAAATTGAAGGCCTGAATGATACAGATGCAGATGTTTCATCGACATCCAACGAAATGATTCAGCGTACGCTTGAGGAGGATGCCATGAACGGTGTCCGGACGACAGAAATATTTACGGTCGCAATTATTATCATCGTACTGCTTGTAATGTTCCGGTCAGTCGTGACACCTTTCGTCCCTCTCATTGCAGTAGGTATCGCCTATCTGCTCGGCCAGTCGTTTGTCGGCTGGGCGGTTGAGTGGTTCAGCTTCCCGGTGTCGCCTCAGACGCAGAGCTTCCTGATTGTAATTTTATTCGGTATCGGAACCGATTACGTTATTTTATTATTAAACAGATTTAAAGAAGAACTTGAGCACCACGATAAAAACCAGGCCGTCATTAATACGTTCCGCACAGCCGGCAAGACGGTATTTATCAGCGGTATTTCAGGCGCCATATTATTCGGTGTACTCTACTTTGCAAACTTTGAGATTTACCGCTCGGCAGTCGGTGTGGCAATCGGTATTCTTGCCCTTCTGCTGTCATTGTTTACAGTACTGCCGACTATTATGTCACTGCTTGGAAAATATATTTTCTGGCCAAGTAAACATACGTCAGGATCCGGGGAAAGTAAAATCTGGACTCCTCTCGGCATGCTGTCGCTTAAGTATCCGACTCGTGTTATTTTCTCGGTCGTGGCAGTATTAATTGCGTTAATTTATTTCTACGACGATGAAGTACACTACGATTCACTTGCTGAACTGGATGATTCATACTCTGCAGTTCATGCAGTTAATGTTATCAGTGACAGTTTTGATGCAGGTTCAACTTTCCCTGTTGAAGTGATCTTCACAAATGGAGAGGACCTCGTGACGGAAGAGGGATTGTCCCGTCTTGAATCTGTCGCTGAAGCAGTATCACAGCTTGACGGTGTAGGCGAAGTTCAGACGCTGACACGGCCTGTCGGCGACAAGATGGACGAGCTGACTGTGTCATACCAGCTCGGTGAGGCCAACTCAGGCCTGACTGAAATACAGGACGGCCTGACTGAAATTTCCACTGCACTGTCCGGCATTAACGAACAGATTTCAAATGCAGACACACCGTCAGGGGATCTGTCCGAACTGGAAACAGGGGTCAATGAAATCTCGTCAGGCATTGACGGTGTAAATCAGTATCTGGCTGCAACTGGTGATGCGCAGGGCGCAGCAGCACAGCTCGCACAATTATCACAGGGGGCACAGCAGTTAAGCCGGGGTGTTTCACAGGCTGATAATGAAATCTCTGCACAAAGCGCTGAAGCCGCTGCACAAATGGAAGAACTTGCAGCAGGGCTTGGCGACATGTCTGAAGGTATCGAAGAAATTAATGAGGGGCTGACAGGCATTGGTGAGCTGATGACTTCGTTCGAAGATAATGACGCTGTTGATTCAACCGGGATTAACGTTCCTTCGGAAATACTTGAGAATGAAGATTTTGAAGCGGCAATCGATCAGTATTCATTCGCTGAAGGCAAAGCCGTGAAGATGAATGTTGTTCTTGCAGTTGATCCGTACAGTAACGAAGCTCTGGGCGTACTCGACAATGTTGAAGAAACTGTACACGGTGAACTGACACGACTCGGCCGTTCTGAGACAAATGCTTACTTCTCAGGTGTGACAAGCATGAACAGAGACCTCGATACAGTTACAGCTGATGACTATACGAATGTCGTTATACTGTTTATCGTAACACTGTTCGTCATTCTGACAGTACTGTTCAGATCGTTAATACTTCCAGTACTGATGATCGGTTCGATTTTCATTACGTATTTTGCATCGATGACCATTTCACAATGGCTCCTGGCTATATTTGGTATCGACCAGTTAAACTGGGCAGTGCCGTTCTTCAGTTTAATTATTTTTGTAGCACTCGGGATTGATTACTCGATCTTTATTATCGACCGCTTCAGGGAAGAAGTGAAATACCGTACGATCCGCGATGCTATTGAAACATCCATCCGCCGCATGGGTACTGTTGTTATTACCGCAGTCATTATTCTGACAGGCACATTCGCAGCATTATATCCATCCGGCATTGCAATACTCGTACAGGTAACAAGCGTAATTATATTCGCGCTGCTGTTCTATGCATTTATCGTCCTGCCGCTTCTCGTGCCGGCACTGATAGTGACGCTGAAACGCGGCAGCTGGTGGCCGCTCAGAATGCCCGGTGGCAAGGCGCGTGAAGACCGTCTTGACGACAAATAACCGCGTTTAAAACTGATAAAAAACGGGTATTAATAACTATACGAATTTAAACAGAAAGAGAGGCTGACCATATGCCAGGAATAAAGAATTCCGGAATAGCTGCTGTACTCAGCTTTTTCATTACCGGGCTCGGCCAGATTTATAACGGGCAGATATTTAAAGGTATTTTGCTCATTATCATACAGGTAATCAACGGTTTGCTGATGTATCTTTTAATCGGGTTCATTACATTCCCGATTGTGTGGCTGTACAGTGTTGTTAACGCATACCGTCATGCAGAACGCGTAAACCGCAGAATATACAGCTCACACAGGTAGTTGACTGCAGGGACCGGATATCCGGTCCCTATTTATTTTTTCACACGCAGGAAAATGATATAATAGAAATAACTTATAAAGGATGTGAAAATATGGGTTGGGAATTTATAGCATTTTTCTTTGGCGCAGCAGCACTTGGGATATTTATCCTGTTCGTAATATTTATACTCGGACTTCTTAAGTGGCTTCTGCAGGGATACTTCCTGTTCAGAGTGGCTGATATTAAGTCATACCACCTGCCATGGCTCTCCTTCGTTCCGTTCGGTACATTTTACATCGGCGGCCAGGGATACGACGGCAATATTTTAAAGAAAGATTCATTTGATCCAAAACATATCGGACTCGCATTTGCGATTACAGGACTTGTAGTTTACATGATGGGGCTGTCAATCGGCGACCTTGTTATTACGTATCTGCTGATGGAATCAATTGCATTCATCGGACTTTTTACAGCATACGTCAGACAGCCGGTCATCGGTGTACTTCTCGCAGTATTAAACATTATTACTGCAGGTATCGCAGCCATTATTGTGCTGTTCCTCTACAGCCGCAGGTTAAAAGAAGAATTTGACGGCGGACAGGACGACTTCACTGACGCTGCCGCAACCGCTCATCATCAAAACGACAATTCACACCCTTCACATCCAAATGACCCGAATTTAAATAGAGATATTTAAATAGTTTGAACCCGGACCTCACTGAGGCCCGGGTTTTTGTTTATATTGACGGCGTTTTATTGTTTAGTGTGACAATGTACTTCTTTCTCTGGCACAGTATACGACTTAGTGTGACAATGAACCTCTCTCTTTGGCACACTAGACCGCTTACTGTGACAATGAGCCCATCTCTTTGGCACACTAGACCACTTACTGTGACAATGAACCCCTCTCTTTGGCACACTAGACCACTTACTGTGACAATGAACTCCTCTCTTTGGCACACTAGACCACTTACTGTGACAATGAACCTCTCTCCATCGTACGCCAGACAAAAAAAGACGAAACCCGCTACAAGGGTTTCGTCTCTAAAGAATTATATTAGTTAATTGGTGCGCCGCCTGTTACACCGTATACCTGTCCAGTCGTAAAGCTTGACTCATCGCTTGCCAGATGAACATAAGTCCCTGCAAGTTCAACAGGCTGACCGCTTCGTCCAATAAATGAATCCTGACCGAATTCCGGAAGGAAATCCTGCAGCTGTCCGCCTGAAATTTGAATCGGCGTCCAGATTGGACCCGGTGCAACACCGTTTAAACGGATACCTTTATCCATAAAGTGTTGCGCCTGTGACTTAATTAAGTTCGTCTGTGAGGCTTTCGTCATCGCATAGTCGGCAATGTGTGCCGACGGTGAGAATGACTGAATTGAAGTCGTAATAATAATACTTGAACCTTCAGGCATTATTTTTTCAGCTTCCTGCATTTGCAGTACCGGTGCGACAACGTTAATTTTATAAGTCGTTTCAAGATGCTCGGCAGTATAGTCAGCGAATTTCTCTACTGCCTGCTGCATTGATGCATTCAGTACGAGCGTATCCAATCCGCCGAGCGCTTCATTCGCATCGTGAATCAGCTGTCTTGCGAATTTTTCATCGCGCAGGTCACCCGGCAGGAGATATGCTTTCTGCCCCGCACCTTCAATCACTTTCTTCACTTGTTCGGCATCCGCCTGCTCGTCTTCCATATAGTTAATCGCAACATCCGCGCCTTCTTTGGCGTATGCAATCGCGGCTGCACGGCCGATACCTGAGTCACCGCCTGTAACTAAAGCTTTTCTGCCTGATAAACGGCCGTTACCCTTATAAGATTCTTCCCCGCAATCGGGAATTTGTTCCATTTCTTTTTGAACACCTGGATATTCCTGTTTCTGCTTATCAAATTCTCCTGTGTAAAACTCTTTTCTCGGATCTTTTGGTGCTGCCATTATGAATATCCTCCTTTAGAAATTGAATACTATATACAATTCCACGTGGCGGAGAATTCAAACATCCTCTTATTTTGCCGGGACGTTTAAAATAGCCTGATACAGTACCTTTGCACCTGTTTCCATACGGTCGCGGTTAAATGTCATATTCGGGTGATGCAGTCCCGGTGTTAAATCACAGCCTAAACCGAGCATCGCACCTTTTAATTCAGGGTACTGCACTGTATAGTTGTGGAAATCATCGCCACCGCTCGTCACAAGCGGATCAAGAAGATACTCTTCGCCCACCGTATCGATAATTGCCGAACGGAATACTTCAATCGCCTCGTCATTGCTCTCACTCGCAACGATACTCGAGTCCTCGAGATCTTCGATTTTCACATCGTAAAGTTCTTCAATATATTTCAGAATGTTATATACGCGTGACTTCAGCTCAGCCATCGCCTCATTCGTCTGTGCACGCACATCGATACCGCACTCTGCAGACCCCGGAATAATGTTCAGCGATTTCGAGCCGGCGATGAACTTCGTCATTTTCGCACTCGACGGCACCATCGGATTGACGTGAATTTTTGCAAGCATATTAACAATGTCCGTACCCACTTCAATTGCGTTGTGATTTAAATGCGGACGTGCACCATGTGCATCGTTGCCAACAATCTTAAACTCAAATGAACCGGCAGAACCGTGTTCAATACTCGGGGATAAATATCCGTCCGCGGCCTCTTCAATCGGGCGCAGGTGAATACCGAACATGTAATCCAGCGGTTCAATTACTCCTTCTTTCAGCACATCGAGCGCGCCTGTTCCCACTTCTTCAGCCGGCTGGAACACAAAACGCACACCGCGTGTTTTTAGTGCTTCATGATCTTTTATCTTCAACATTGCACCCATCACCATCGCAATGTGTGAATCATGGCCGCATGAATGATTCGCCTGCAGTTTGCCGTTTACTTCCTGATATAGCGCATCGATATCCGCACGAATTCCGATTAACGGATAATCACCGCTCCAGTTGCCGACATCGCAATAAAGACCTGTGATATTTTTAAATTTAACAGGTTCGAAACCTTCATCTTTTAAAAGGTTGTATATGTAGTCCGTTGTCTTGTACTCTTCGTTACTCAGTTCCGCATTTGTATGTACGTGGTTGAATATTTCAGAAATTTTAGTATTTAGCATGAAATCCCTCTTTCAAATTTAACAATTTTAGTATACTCTAATATATCATACTCTAAATTGCATGAATATTTAAATTACTGGAGGTTTTTTATGTCCCACAACAATAATTCTAAAAGTAGAAAATGGAAGTTTGAATTCCCCGATGCCTATGGAATTATGTTTATCTTCCTGATTCTGGCAGCAGCTGCTACATATATCATACCTGCCGGCGAGTTTGAAACCGAGTCGTCTGGTGACGGTCCGGACACTATTATCCCCGGCACTTACGAAACTATAGAATCAAATCCTGCCGGCTTATTGGACATATTTTCTTCCATAGTTACAGGATTAACCAGTACATCCCAATTAATATTTCTTGTTTTAATTATAGGCGGCGTGTTTGGTGTTATTGAAAAAACAGGAGCCATGGATGCTATGATGACAAAAGTCATCAGTATAACTAAAAATAAAGAATGGCTGCTGATTGCCCTGGTGATGCTTATATTTTCTATTTTTGGAACACTGGGAATTATAGTTAATGCTGTAATTGCATTTATACCACTCGGGATTATTCTGGCCAAGTCAATGAAGATGGATGCTATTGTCGGCGTTTCGATTATATATATCGGTGCCTATACCGGATTTGCCATGTCTGTTCTGGATCCGCTGACTACCGGATTTGCACAGCAGATTGCAGGTGTTCCTCTATTTTCAGGTGCACCAGAACGTACTGTAATGTTCATCATCTCACTTATTGTCACTATGACTTACGTTATCTGGTACTCCCGGAAAGTAAAAAAAGATCAGCACTCAGGTATTCTCGGAAACACTCCATTTCCAAAAGACAGTTCGGAGTCAGACCTCGGTAAAACTGAAATGACTAAAACCCATGCTTTAGTACTACTGACTCTAATCACAGGTATCGCTGTTTATGTTGCGGGGGTATTTGGTGTATTCGGAGAAACATGGAGCTTAACAGAGATGGCTGCTGTATTCATTATGATTATGGTTGTTACCGTTCTAATTACACGAATGGGTGTCAATCAGTCGATACAGGAATTTATGAAAGGTGCAAATTCTGTATTGTACGGTGCACTTATAATCGGTATGGCTCGTTCAATTGTTGTTATTTTGGAAGACGGCATGATTTTAGATACTGTGGTTAACGGAATGGCTGTTTTAATCGATCCATTCTCCAGCACAACGGGTGCCATTTTAATGTTTGTCGGAAACGGATTATTCAATATCCTCGTTTCATCAGGAAGCGGCCAGGCAGCTATCGTAATGCCAATCATGGGACCTTTGGCAGACCTGATGGGCTTCCCCAGACAAATTGCAGTTCAGGCATATTCAATGGGTGATGGTTTTACCAATATTATTACACCGCTTTCCGGTGTACTTATGGCGAATTTGGCAATTGCGGGAATTCCTTTTACAAAATGGTTAAAATTCGCACTTCCGCTTGTAGGCATATGGTATGTTTTAGGTATAATATACTTAATCGTTCTCGTAGCTATTAACTGGGGACCGGTATAAATTTTTTACGGAGGCTCTAATAATGAAAATTAAAGAAATTAAACTGCACCAGCTTTTAATGACGATGAAAAACCCGTTCACTACGTCATTTGGAACTCAGCAGAAGCGTTTTATCACTATCGTTGAAGCAATTGATGAAGATGGTGTCAGCGGTTTTGGCGAGTGTGTATCAGGAGAAGATCCGCTCTACTCTGAAGAATTTATGGATGCGACGCTTATCGCTCTGAAAAAATACTTTGGTCCGCTCGTAATCAACACAGAGATTTCACATCCGGATGAAGTATGGGAAATTTACAAACCGTTCAAACGCAACAACATGGCGAAGGCTTCGATTGAAGGTGCTGTCTGGGATCTGTATGCGAAGAAGAAAGGTATTACTTTAGCTGAAGCGATGGGCGGTAAGAAAAAAGAAGTTGATGTTGGTGTGTCACTTGGTATTGAAGACACTGATGAACTGCTTCTTGAGCGTATCGGCGAAAAAGTCGAAGAAGGATACAAACGTATTAAAGTTAAAATCAAACCGGGACGCGATGTTGAAATGATCCGTGCTATCCGCGAAGTCTATCCGGATATTCCTTTAATGGTCGATGCAAACTCTGCATACACATTAGATGATATCGATACGCTGAAAGCACTCGATGAATTTAACCTGATGATGATTGAACAGCCGTTAATGGCAGGCGATATTATCGATCACGCGAAACTTCAAAAGCAGATTAAAACACCTGTCTGTCTCGATGAGAGTATCGATTCATACGAATCAGCGGCGGCGGCAATTGAGCTTGGCAGCTGTGAAATTATCAACGTCAAAGTCGGACGTGTCGGCGGTATTACACAATCGATTAAAATTCATGACCTTGCCGCGAAACACAACATTCCATTATGGTGCGGCGGTATGCTTGAAGCCGGTGTCGGCCGTCTTCACAACGTAGCAATCACAACACTGAGCAACTTCGTACTTCCGGGCGACACAGCGTCTTCTTCAAGATACTGGTTTGAAGATATCATCACGCCAGAAGTTGTTGCAGAAAACGGTGTCGTGAAAGTCAGCGACAAACCGGGCATCGGTGCCGAAGTTGACTTCGGTAAAATGGAGCAGTATCTGGTTAAAACTGAAACAATCACTGAAGACGATGAACTCGATATGATTATGTATAACTAAAAAATAACCACTTTTCAGGTGACCTACCTGGAAAGTGGTTTTTATTTTGGAAAACATTACGACAATGCCGTACGTATACCAAACAGAATAATAATAATGCCGGCACCTTTGCCGAGCAGATTCTGGAAACCCGGTTTATGCAGCCAGCGTTTCATGTAGTTCACTGTTTCAACGACAACGAGGAACCAGCTCATCGAAATGACAAGCATAATCAAAGCGAGAATCACGAGCTGTACTACACCGGAAACATTCGTGTCCTGCCCTACAAACTGCGGCAGTATCGTAATATAAAATATTAAAACTTTAGGATTAAGAATATTGCTTATAAAACCGTTCATGTACGATGTGCGGAGCCCGTCAGATTTAGTTTTTTCACCGGCTGCGTAATCGAGCGATGATGCCGACACAAACGTTTTCGCCATAAAACTCTTCACGCCGATATAGATTAAATATGCAGCACCCATATATTTAATAATATTAAACAGCGCCGGTGAATTCGTAATAATCACTGCAAGTCCAAGTACCGAAATGACTATCCACACAAAGTGCCCGGCGAGTATGCCGAGCACTGTCATCCGCCCTGCAGATTTTTGATAAACAAGTGTATTCTTCATTACAATCATCGAGTCGGCACCCGGCATTATTGTAAGCACCGTTACGACAAGAATGTATGATATTAATTCATTCATGCTTCAGACCTCAATTCAACGACTACAACTTCAGGATGGTTAAACACTCTGAACGGGAAACGGCTGTTGCCGAGTCCCCTGCTCACGACCATCGTCGTGCCGTTTTGTTCGTGCATTCCTTCTGTATATTTCGGATTTACACCCTGGTGCGGCGCATACAGACCTTTTACGACAGGCAGACGAATCTGTCCGCCGTGTGCATGCCCGGAAAATACAATATCCACATCATGCTGACTGTATACAGGCAGCAGCTCCGGACGGTGTGCCAGCAGCAAAGTAAAATCATGCGGCAGAGCACCGACTGTATCCGCCAGCTCCTGTTTAAAGTTACGGTACGTTTTCGGATTCTCTTCATCACCGAAAAACCAGACATCATTAATTCCCGCAAGATTAATCTTTTCTCCATTTTTTTCAAGCTCCGCACTGTGCTTTGTAATATTACGGACATCGGACTTGCCGATTACATCATACAGCTTGTTAAAATGCCTGTAATGCGCTTCGTGATTCCCTGTGACATAGAACGTCTTTTGTATTTTGGTAATTTTATCGACTAAAACCGCTGCACGTTTTAAACACGGCGTCCGGCGGTCGACAATATCACCCGTAATAACGATAACGTCAGGGCCTGCTTTCTTAACAGCTTTCAACAGATTTTTTGAACGCCTGCCAAAATACGCATTATGAAAATCCGATACCTGGACTATTTTATAACCGTCGAAGCTTTTCGGTACATTTTTAGAACTGTACGTATAATCAGTCGTTACAATATGTTTATCTTCGGTCCATAAAAACCTGGCCGAGGCGATAATAAAGCCAAGTATCAGCTGGCTCATTTTTAACTTATCCAATAGTTTCATTGTTCACGCCTCATTCTCCCTGCATCAGCCCGGCATCCAGTTTTGTAATTTTTACGAGACGGATCATATTATCTTCCATCTCCATTACTTTAAACTCGAGGTTATCGAGATGCGTAATATCTTTTTCCTCAGGCACTTCCTCAAAGACCGACAGGAGGAAACCTGACAGCGTATCTTCATCCTGGGGAATATCTGTATCAAACAGCTGATTCAGACGGTGCAATGTGATTTTACCATCACAAAGAATTTTATCTTCGCTGAATGCACGGACGACTGAATCATTTTTAAGATCTGTTTCGTCTTCGATTTCAAATCCGAGCATCGTTTCAATAATATCCTCATGCGTCAGAATACCTTCTGTACCGCCGTACTCATCCAGCACGATAGCGAGGTGACGGCGCTGCTTGCTCATGCGGCGCAGCACGTCTTCAACGTTCTGGAATTCCCGTACCGTCAGCGGGTCGTTATCACAAAAATTCATTAACGGCTGTTCCGGATTCAATGACCACTGCAGCAGGTATTTCGAATGGAACATTCCGACAATGTTATCGAGATCTTCATCGTATACCGGATATCTCGTATGCATTTCGTCGATAATTCTGTCCCTTACCGTTTCAAAACTGTCGTCGACATGCACTGCCACCATTTCTGTACGCGGTGTTGTCATGACATCTTTTACGTTTAAATCCCTGAAATCCAAAATCCCTCTGAGACGTTGTGATTCAACGCCTTCAAGAGCCCCTTCACTATCAGCAATCTGCACGAGGTTCACAATTTCTTCGCGTGAAACTGTCCAGCCCGGCTGTGACCCTTTCGACAGAAAGCGCGTAATCAGGTCGGTTAATGAGTTCAACAGGAAAGTCAGCGGATAAAACACTACATTTAAAAACGCTATAACGGGCCTGACGATATGAGAGACACGTTCCGGAAACGCAGCTGCAATTGATTTAGGTATAACCTCTGCAAAGATAATAATCGTCACCGTCAGTACGACTGAAGCAATCGTTACACTCCAGCCGTACTGGATTGCCATCGCTGTCACAAGTACCGGTGCGATTAAGTTCGCGATGTTATTACCAATCAGTATCGTCGTAATAAACTGACTCGGTTTACTGACCAGGTCGTACAGCTTTTGGGCTTTCTGATCGCCCCCTGCTGCTTTCGATTGTAATTTCAATTTATTCACTGCTGTAAGTGCAGTTTCACTGCCCGAGAAGAACAGTGACATGAACAGTAAAAATATAACCACAAATATCAAGCGTGGTATCCCCCTTATGTACTTATAATCTTATAGAACATTCTATCATTTTCCGGATTAAATTTACATTCTCAATACGTTAACAGCAAAACCGTGCCTGACTGTAAAAGTCAGGCACGGTTTTCATTATTATTTAATACTGCTTATTTCACATCGTAACCCTGATCTTCAATCGCCGTCGTCATTTTGCCGCGGTCGATAATCGTGTCGTTGTATTCCACAGTGACATTGTTATCTTCCAGGCTGACCGATGCTGTTGAAACTCCGTCAAGATTGTTCAGTGCGCCTTCTACTGACGACTTGCAGTGTCCGCAAGTCATACCTTCTACTTCGATTACTGTTTTTGCCATAATATCAATCCCCTTGTCTTTTAAATATTTTATACCCTTATATACCTATATTTTAACACGTTTTAAACGTAATGCGTTTGCTACTACACTCACAGAACTGAATGCCATCGCCGCCCCGGCTACCCACGGCGCTAAAAATCCAAGTGCCGCAATCGGAATACCGAGCGTATTGTAGGCAAATGCCCAGAACAGGTTCTGTTTAATATTTTTAATCGTCTTGTGACTCAGGTTAATTGCTCTTGGAATCAGCGTTAAATCTTCACCTAAGATAGTCAGGTCAGCCGCTTCAATTGCGACCTCTGTTCCTGTACCCATCGCAATACCCACATCAGCAAGTGCAAGTGCCGGCGCGTCGTTGACTCCGTCCCCGACCATCGCTGTGACTTTTCCGCTCTGTTGAATTTTACGGATTTCCTCCGCTTTTTGCTCCGGCAGTACTTCAGCGATCACTGCATCAATGCCGACTTCACGACCGATGGCTTCTGCTGTTCTCTTGTTATCACCGGTCAGCATAATCACTTCAATGCCTGCCTGATGCATTTCTTCAACTGCCTGTTTTGCCGTCGCTTTCACAGTATCGAGCACTGCTACAGTTCCTCTCAGCTGACCGTCGACTGCAACAATCATTGCTGTTTTCCCGTCGTATTCAAACTGCTGCATATCCTCTTCGATTGAGTTAACATCTATATTTTCTTCCCTCATCAGTTTTCTTGTACCGACCAGCACTTCACGGCCGTCAATCAATGCACGGATACCATGACCCGGTATCGCTGAAAACTCTGCGGCATCCGACAGTCTGATATTTTTATCATGCGCGTATGACGTAATCGCTGCTGCCAGCGGATGTTCCGAACCTTTTTCAGCACTGGCAAGAAGCTGCAGCGCTTCATCATCACCTGTAAAGTCCGTTACTTCAGGTGTACCGTTCGTAATCGTGCCCGTTTTATCGAGTACAACGACATCGACCTGATGTGTTTTCTCAAGGTGTTCCCCGCCTTTGTACAGAATACCGTTTTCAGCACCTTTACCTGTACCGACCATAATCGATGTCGGTGTCGCAAGGCCAAGTGCACACGGACATGCAATAACAAGCACCGAAATTGCCGCCACCAGTGCCGGTTCAAGGTTGCCCGGTGATGCAAAGAAATACCACACGATAAACGTCACAATTGCAATTATGATAACAATCGGCACGAAGTAGCCTGATATAACATCAGCCATACGCTGGATGGGCGCTTTGTTGCCCTGGGCTTCTTCCACCACTTTAATAATGCCTGCAAGCGCCGTATCTTTTCCTGTCCGCGTTACTCTGACATTTACCGTACCGTTCTGGTTCATCGTCGCACCGATAACAGAGTCGCCTGCTTCTTTTTCAACAGGAATCGACTCACCCGTCAGCATCGATTCATCGACCGATGTACGGCCGCTTGTCAGCTCTCCGTCGAGCGGGAATTTCTCCCCGGGTTTAACGATTAATACATCGTTCACTTTAACAGCTTCAACCGGAATCATCTGTTCAGTCCCGTCCCGGACAACACGTGCTTCTTTTGCCTGCATATCAAGCAGTTTTGAAATCGCTCCGGTCGTCTGTGATTTCGCTCTCGTCTCCAGATATTTACCGAATAAAATCAGTGTAATAATAATCGCACTCGCTTCAAAGTACAGATGAGGATGTGCCACTGCATCCGTTATCCATAAATAAGTCTGGTATAAACTGAAGCCGTATGCTGCGGTCGTACCCATCACAACGAGCACATCCATGTTCGCAGTAAAGTTCTTCAGGTTTTTATATGCACCGACGTAAAACTGCCAGCCCAGTATAAACTGCACCGGTGTCGCAAAGACCAGCTGGAACCACGGATTCATGAAAATTTCCGGCAGGCTCATGCCAAAAAGATGGTCGAGCATCGTAACGAGCAGCGGCAGTGATAAGATCGCTGCAATAATGACTTTCCACTTCATCTTCTTAAGTTCTGAATCTTTCCGTGATATTTTATCTTCGGAAGACTGTTTCGGTGCCGCACCGTAGCCGAGGCTGTCAATCCGGTCAATAATATCGCGTTCTTCAATAACGTCCGGGTTATATTCAACCATCGCATTTTCCGTCGTCAGGTTTACCGTTGCCGATTTTATACCGTCAGTCTTATTCAGCACTTTTTCGATTCTGTTTGAACATGCCGCACATGTCATACCGGTAATGTCCAAATCACTTTTTTCATAGACGACACCGTAGCCGATACTTTCGATACGGTTCGTAATATCTTCGAGTGATGTTTTGTCCTGTTCGTAATTCACACTCGCTTTTTCAGTCGTCAAGTTAACGTTCGCTTCAACACCGTCCAGTCTGTTCAGCACCTTTTCGATTCTGTTTGAACACGCTGCACACGTCATGCCGCTTATATTTAAATTAACATGTTCTTTTTTCTCCATGAATACTCCTCCCTTCCCGCGTTATTTTGAAAACTGTTTAAGTACAGCCATTAATTCTTCTATTGACTCTTCACCTTCACCTGAATTAATCGCATCGGTTACACAGTGCTTCATATGACGTTCTGTAATCGTCAGACCTGTATTTTTTAACGCACTCTGAACTGCGCTCAGCTGGACAAGTATATCCACACAGTAGCGGTCTTCTTCCACCATCGTCTGAATTCCCCTGATCTGGCCTTCCACACGCTTCAACCGGTTCAGTACTCTCTGCTTCTCTTCATCCGGACGCGGTCTCGACATATGTTTTACTTCTTCCATCATTTACACCCGCTCTCATTCATATGTTTTCTTACCCTTATTTTATACCCCCACAGGGTATATGTCAAATAAATAAAATCCGGCTCGGTTAAAGAGCCGGATGACAATTTATATTACTGGCCGAGACCGAGCGCCACGTTAACATGTGCGCGGACACCGTCGATAAATGCTTCTTCATCGATCGCAAATTTTGGATGGTGATGCGGATATACGTAATCTTTCGCTTCATTATATGTTCCAAGAAGAATGTATACCCCCGGCAGGTTTTCGGTAAATGCACCGAAGTCTTCGCCGCCCATCATCATTTCTGATTCGATGACTCTGTCTTCACCAAATACATCGTTTAACGTCTGCTTAACACGCGCTGTTTCAACCTCATCATTCATGACCGCTGAATAACCGTATTCGTAATTCAGATCATACGTCGCTCCGTAAATTTCACAGTTTGCTTTAATGACCGCTTCAATTTTTTCACGTGCAAGTTCTCTGATTTCAGCACTTGCCGAACGGACGCTCGCACTCAGGTGAGCAGTGTGCGGTATAACATTTTTAGCGCCTGTACCTGCATTAAAGTTCGTCACGGAAATAACGAGGTTATCCATCGGCCCTGCCAGACGCGATACAATATCCTGCAGCTGAGTGACAATTCTTGAACCGATTAACAGCGGATCCACTGAGTTTTCCGGCTGGGATGCATGACCTCCCTGCCCGTTGATCGTCACTTCAAACTGATCCGAGTTCGCTGTCACTGCACCGGGCTTAATGTGAATTTCACCCAGCGGCTTTGTCGTCATAATATGCTGTGCAAACACTACATCAAGATCATCGAACAATCCTGTGGCTACCATTTCTTTCGCTCCGCCCGGCGGCAGTTCTTCCGCATGCTGGAATATAAGATAAATTTCTCCATGAATTTTATCTTTGTTATCCGCAAGTACTTTTGCAGCACCAAGGAGCATTGAAGCGTGTGAATCATGTCCGCATGCGTGCATTACACCGTCGATTTCAGACACAAATTCAAGATCGTCACGGTCCTCCTGAATCGGCAGCGCATCGATATCACCGCGGAGCCCCACTTTACGTCCCGGATGATCACCTTTAATAATGCCAAGCACACTTGTCGGTGTCGGACGGCTGATTTCAATACCGTTCATTTCTTTTAATGCATTTTCTATATAATCACTCGTCCAGTATTCTTCAAAGGAAAGCTCCGGATGTTTGTGCATCTCGCGTCGCCATTCGATAACCTGAGGTTCAATTTTTTTTATTGCATCATCTAACATAGAACTGTTCATCTCCCTGTAATTATAATCAAAAGACTCCGATATTTATCGCAGTCTTCTGACATTTCAAATATATTATAGCACGTTTTATTCCGGTAAGTAGATTGGACCATTCGGACCGACCGGCAGACCGATGAGGTACCATATAATAATAAATGCCACCCACGAAATCAGCAGTGCGATTGAATATGGCAGCAGGTTTGCAATAACCGTCCCCATTTTAATATCCTTCTGATAACGCTGTGCGTACATAATAATCAGCGGCAGAAACGGCATCATCGGTGCAATCGGGTTTGTTGCGGAGTCTCCGATTCTGTAAAGCATCTGTGTGAACGCCGGGTCATAACCAAGGAACATAAACATCGGAATGAACACCGGTGCAAGAATTGCCCATTTTGCACTTGCAGAGCCAATTAGTAAGTTAATCAGCGCAACTACCAGTATAAAGCCGACAAACAGCGGAATACCGGTCAGGTTAATTGATTCCAGCAGATTCGAACCGGATACTGCAAGAATCGGACCGAGGTTGCTCCAGTCAAAGTACGCGAGCATTTGTGCTGCAAAGAACACAAGAACGATGTACTGTCCCATAGAGCCCATAGACTCCCCGAGCATTTTTCCAAATCCTTTAGTTCCTCCAATATTTTTCATTAAAATCCCAAATACAAGCCCCGGGATAAAGAATAATACTGTAATCAGGAATACTGCTGAATCCATCAGCGGTGATTCCTGAAGGATTGAACCTGTTTCAGCGTTACGGAGTATGCCATTCGGCAGCAGCGTTGCGATTACAATAACTGCCACAAAAATAAGTGCTGACAGATTCGCCCACAACAATGCTGTTTTTTCTTTGTTACCCAGCGGTTCTTCATCAACCGGAGGCCCTTCATATTTACCTAAGCGCGGAATTGAAATTTTCTTTGCCACGAAGTAAATAATACCCATCAGGAATATTGCCGAGACAGCAATGAAGTAATAGTTCATTGCGATATTACCCGAGTAATCCGGGTTAACAAGCTGTGCAGCCGGTTCAGTAAATGCGACTGCCAGTGCATCTGTCATACCTAAAATAAAGTTCGCGGCGAATGCACCATTCGTTGCTGCGTAAGCCATAAATATACCGCCGATTGGGTTTAAGCCGAGACGGATAAAAATCATTGCTGCGATAGGCGGAAGTATTACCGGACCTGCGTCACCTGCAACGTTACTAATAATACCGACAAAAATTACCATCGGAAGAATTAAAAATCCGGGTGTAATTTCAAGAGAGCGTTTCATCAGTGCTTCAAAATATCCCGTTTTCTCTGCGAGACCGATACCAATCATTACAACCAGTACCATCGCAAGCGGCGGGAACGCACCGAAGTTGCTTATCGCTTCAGTAAGTATTCTCGCTATGCCTTCACCGGTTAATAAGTTCACGGCTTCAATCGTTTCCCCGTCAGCCGGATTTTTTACCGAGACACCGAGCATTCCTGTAATCCATGAAGCTGCAAGTATTAACCCTGCGATTATCATAAATAACACTATCGGGTCCGGCAGTTTATTACCGATCCTTTCAATTACATCTAAAAAGGCCTGTCCTGCTCCTTTTTTCTTCTTTGTGTTCTCCAAAAGACGACATCCCCTTTTAATTGAATTTATGCGTAAGCCTGTTCCCATTGACTTATAAAAAGATTTTACTACAACCGCAGTAAAATAAAAACAAACCTTTGTATAAAATATACAAAGGTTTGTAAATATTCTCAAAATTACATTACTTCTTCTCTTTTAAAAATCCAAGGATGTTCCAGAGCGGTGCCGGTATTGTCAGCTTCGCATCGTCGCCATCTGCAAGGAGCGATTTCGGCAGTTCATTATTTTTCAGGCAGTCAACAAAGTCCGGATTCATTAAGTGCGCTTTACCGATACTCATTAAATCAAAGCCGGAAGTAATTGCTTCTTCGGCATCCTCCTTCGATTTAATTCCCCCTGCACCCATAATCGGAATTTCTTTCAGTTTGTCACCTGCATTCTTAAGATACTTATCCAGAAGCAGCTCTTCATCTGTCGTATCGATAATTGACGTACGCTGCCAGTCGTTAACGCTGAAATGGAAATAATCAATAGAGTATTCGGCAAGGTGATTCAACAGATACATCGTGTCATCGAAGTTAATTCCCGGTTCTTCAAGCTCTTCGGGCGAGAAACGGTATCCGATAATAAAATCGGGTTTCCCCATCTCTTCTGCCGTCTGACGGACTTTCTCCGTGACGCGTCTCGGGAAGCGAAGTCTGTTTTCCCTTGATCCGCCCCACTCGTCATCCCGTCTGTTTGAATGCGGCGAGTAAAACTGCTGCAGCAGGTAAGTATTCGCACCGTGCAGTTCAACACCGTCAAATCCAGCTTTAATGGCACGCGCTGCTGCATCGGCGAACAGCTGTATCATTTCCTCGATTTCTTCAATTTCAAGTGTTCTCGGTTCGACAGCATTGTCTCTCAGTGCTGCGATGCTGCTCGCAGAAATCGGCTGACGTCCCCTGTTCAGCTCAGGCGTCCCCATGCGTCCTGCATGGTAAAGCTGAATAAGCGCTTTAGATCCTTTGTTTTTAATACCTTCTGCAAGTTTTTTCAGCCCTGGAATTTTATCATCCGAATCAGCTCCGAGCGCACCTTCAAAAGCACGTCCGTAATTGTCGATAAAAGTACTTTCTACGATAACTGCAGCCGGTCCGCCGGCACGGCGTGCATAATATTGAACAAGTTCATCAGTCACCGAGCCGTCGTGGAACGAACACTGCGTTGTCATCGGTGCCATCACCAGCCGGTTTTCAAATGTCTTACCGGAGGATAATTGAACTTTATCAAATATATTTTTAGTCATTATAAATTCTCCTATCTTCTGCTGATAAATTAATTTTTACATATATGTCCATTCTACATGTTATATGCATAAAATAACATATTACTTTAGTATGAATTATGATTTTAAAATAAATTCTAAATTGTCAGATAATATATTGCGTTTTAGATTACCAGCTGATACAATAATAACAATTTTCAAATTCCAATAGAGAGATATTATAGGGGGACCCAATATATGACACAGCACCTTCAAATTACCAAAGCACAAACTTTAAAAGAAAAACCTGAAGTGGCGGGTATTCCTTTCGGGAGTTACTTTACAGACCACATGTTTTCAATGGACTACTCGGCTGAACTCGGCTGGCACAATGCAGCAATTGTTCCTTATGCACCATTTGAAATTTCACCGAGTGCACAGGCACTTCACTACGGCCAGACCGTATTTGAAGGAATGAAAGCTTATAATGTCAACGGCGAGGTTATTTTATTCAGACCGGATGAAAACTTTAAACGATTAAATCGTTCTCTCGAACGCATGTCTATGCCGAAAGTTGACGGGGATTTCGCACTCCGTGCGTTAACTGAACTGTTAAAACTGGAACACGACTGGGTTCCTGACGGTGAAGGCCAGGCATTATACGTGCGCCCTATCGTTTTCGCAAATGAAGCATATCTCGGAATCCGACCGGCGAAAAGCTATAAAATGCTGATTGTCCTGTCACCTGTTGCAGGGTATTACGGTGCCCAGCTGAACCCGACGAGCATTTTCGTTGAAGATACGTATGTCCGCGCTGTCCGCGGCGGTGTGGGTGAAGCAAAATTTGCCGGCAACTATGCAGCGAGTCTGACAGCACAGCAAAAAGCCAATGATCTGGGCTACGAACAGGTCCTGTGGCTCGACGGTGTTCATCAGGAATACGTTGAAGAAGTCGGCAGCATGAACATTTTCTTCGTAAGAAACGGTGAACTGGTAACGCCTGAATTAAACGGGTCCATCCTGCCGGGAATTACGAGAAAATCGTTAATCACGCTGGCAAAAGAACTTGGCTATAATGTCGTCGAAGAGCGTATTCATATCGATGACGTTGAAAAAGGCATTAAAGACGGCTCAATTACGGAAGTATTCGGTGCAGGTACAGCGGCGGTAGTATCCCCTGTCGGCATTATGAATATCCACGGCACAGATTACAGAATCAACGGCAACGAAATTGGTGAAGTCACTCAGAAACTGTACGATCAGCTGACAGGCATTCAGACATGCAAACTTGAAGACAAACAGGGCTGGGTGTATCAGGTCACATCGACGGTGAAATAATAAAATCAGTCAGACTCCGGTATAATCCGGAGTCTTTTTCATGACTTGTTTGTGAAATGCTTAACATTTTATCGTTTCTATAACCCGTAACCGGTGAAGTTTTCTGAAAAGACCGATATAATTAAAGTGAAAAATCATTATTAGGAGGAATCAGATGTTAACTTTAGACGGTAAAGTAGCAATCATCACAGGAGCAGCAATGGGTATGGGTAAATCGACAGCAGAACTGTTCGCAGAACTTGGTGCGAAAGTTGTCGTTGCGGACTATAACGAAGAAGAAGGAAACAAAGTTGTCGACAGCATTAAAAAAGACGGCGGCGAAGCAGCATTCGTTAAAGTTGATGTGTCCAACGAAGAACAGGTTAAGCACATGGTCCAGTTCACAGTCGACACATACGGTAAACTCGACGTTGCAGTAAACAACGCAGCAATTACTCCGGACGATAAACCAGTCGCAGAAATGGACATGGAATACTACGATAAATTAATGGCAGTCGATCTTAAAGGTGTTATTTTATGTATGAAATACGAACTGCAGCAGATGGAAAAAGACGGAACAAAAGGCTCAATTATTAATACTTCATCAGTCAGCGGTATTCGCCCGCAGCCTGGTACACCGGCATATATCGCAGCCAAACACGCTGTAATCGGTGTCACGAAGAGTGCGGCAATGGACTATTCACCTAAAGGTATCCGCGTGAATTCAGTCGCACCCGGCGCAATCGATACACCGATGCTCCGCGGCGCATTAGACCAGTTCGGCTTCGATCCGGAAGAATACGCTAAACAGCTAAGCATGCTGAACCGGTTCGCACAGGCAGAAGAAGTGGCACAGGCAAACGCATGGCTTGCATCAGATCTGTCATCATATGTAACAGGTACTGTAATGAACGTCGACGGCGGCTACACTTCAATGTAATCGTCTTATATTAAAAAAGCACGGAAATTATATTTCCGTGCTTTTTTAATTTTAAGTACAGATTCCGGCCCTATAAAGGCCGCTCATACGACAGGCAAGCTTTTAATCTGCTGCATCGACGAGGAAGCTGTCCAGTATCTCCACTATTTCTTCCGTACTCTTCCCGCCTATTCCAACAAGGACGGTATCACAATATTCTTCAGCCGATGAATATGCAGACATACTGATAATCCGATGCTGTTCTGCAGGTTCCCTTAAATCCACCCCCGGTACTCTCAGTACAAAATGCATGCCAGTATGTTCGCCGCTGATTTCAATTTCAGGATACATAAGCTGAATAGCCGAGGTCACCGCCTTCATTTTCCCGCCGTAAAATTTACGGACTCTGTTGACGTGCCTGTTTAAATATCCACCGCTGATAAATCCCGCAACGATATGCTGTATCTGTCTTGAAACGTTGCACGACAGCTTACTTTCATAATATCTTTCCGCGAGTTCTGTCGGCAGTATCATTACCGCCAGCCGGAGCGACGGATAGATCGACTTCGAAAATGTATTCATATAAATTGTCCGGTCATTCTGATCAAGCCCCTGTAATGATGACAGCGGCCGCCCAGTATATCTGAACTCACTGTCATAGTCATCTTCTATTAAATAACTGCCCCGCTCACTCACAGCATTCAGCAGCTGAATGCGTTTATTTAGCGACATGACCGCACCGCCCGGGAACTGATGCGACGGTGTGATGTGCGTCAGTTTATTATTGAGTTCCTTAACAGTATTAATCTCAATACCATCTGCTTCCACCGGTGCTGAATCATAGGGGATTTTCAAACGTTCCAACACGTTTTTCACAACCGGATAACCCGGGTCTTCAAGCGTCACTTTCGGGTAATCCAGGAGATAAAAGACCTGCTCCAGCAAATGTTCCGTGGACGGTCCGATAAAAATCTGCTCCGACTGACACTGTACGCCTCTGTTGACATATAAATATTCACGAATCGTCTCTTTTAATACAGGCTCCCCACTGCTCTGTCCACTGTTCAATAGAGACAAATCAGAAAATACTGCGGTGCTCAGCTGTTTAATAACATCATTCTGCACAATTGACGTATCTACTTTTCCAAGCGGCAGGATGGATTCCTGTCTTTTTGGCATTCTAACTGCCCTGAGCTTTTTATCCTGTGTGTGAAGGGTTTCTGTCGGGACGACATAATGTCCACTCTTCTCTTTCGTATAAATCATATTCTCATCAATCAGCAGATTATATGCCCGCTCTACCGTCGTCATGCTGACAGACAAATCCCCGCTCAGCTGACGTTTACTTGGCAGTTTCACATCCCCCGCCAGATGATTGTTCAATATTTTTTTCTTTATATCCTGATACAGCTGCTCATATAACGGTATCGGGTTTTCTTTATCCAGATTGATAAACATAATCTGACCCCTAATTTTTTATTTATTCTGACACTTATAGAATATCACATTGTATTTTAAACTGATATTAATTTCAAAAGGAAGAGGGATAAACATGGGATTAGCAGAAGAACTTAAAGGCGGCGTCATTATGGACGTTGTCAACGCAGAACAGGCAAAAATCGCGGAAGCAGCCGGTGCAGTCGCAGTTATGGCACTGGAACGCGTACCATCAGACATCAGAGCAGAAGGCGGCGTTGCACGTGCGTGTGATCCAACGATTATAGAAGAGGTCATTAATGCTGTGTCGATACCTGTTATGGCAAAATGCCGCATCGGACATATCGTTGAAGCACGTGTCCTTGAATCGATGGGTATCGATTACATAGATGAGTCCGAAGTGCTGACTCCGGCGGACGAAGAATACCATCTGAAGAAAGATGAATACAAAGCACCATTCGTTTGCGGCTGTAAAGACTTAGGTGAAGCTGCACGACGTATCGGCGAAGGTGCATCAATGCTCCGTACTAAAGGTGAACCGGGAACAGGAAATATCGTCGAAGCCGTACGTCACATCCGTTTGGTTAATCAGCAGGTGAAACAGATTTCAGTAATGAGCGACGATGAATTAATGACAGCCGCAAAAGAACTGGGCGCACCGTACGATGTACTTAAGCAGATTAAAACAGACGGTAAATTACCTGTAACAAACTTCGCAGCCGGCGGTGTCGCAACACCGCAAGATGCAGCGTTAATGATGGAACTCGGCGCAGACGGCGTATTCGTCGGATCAGGGATTTTCAAATCGGAGAACCCTGAAAAATTCGCAAGAGCAATCGTTAAGGCCACTGAAAACTATACAGATTATAAATTAATCGGTGAGCTGTCGAAAGAACTCGGCAGCGCGATGAGAGGCCTCGACGTTCACAGTATGTCACTCGAAGAACGCATGGCGGAACGCGGCTGGTAATTAGTATGGCTTGAGTAATAGGTATAGGGGCCTGTGGTTCATAACGGGAATCCGCCGTTGTCATCCGGGAGACGTTGATTCACAACGGGAGTCCGCCGTTGTCATCCGGAGACAGTCGGTTCACAACGGGAAACTGTCGTTGTCATCCGGGGCTGGTCGGTTCACAACGGGAAACTGTCGTTGTCATCCGGGAGCTGGTCGGTTCACAACGGGAAACTGCCGTTGTCATCCGGCGCCAGTCGATTCACAACGGGAATCCGCCGTTGTCATCCGGAGACAGTCGGTTCACAACGGGAATCCGCCGTTGTCATCCGGAGACAGTCGGTTCACAACAGGAATCCGCCGTTGTCATCCGGTACTCCTCGGTTCACAACGGGACTCACACTTCCAAACAAATCCCCGGCCCGACCCAAACACAATATAATACACAACACAAAAATAAGCCTTTCAAATGAGAGGCTTATTTCGTTATTTCTATTTCTACAGTTCCGAGGCCTTCAAATACTCCATTGTATTTACCCGGCTCCAGTTTTACAGGCAAAATGAAGGTCCCCGATGACACGAACTGGCCGGCTTCAAGCTGTTTGCCCTGACTGTCCAGTTTACCGATCAGCCATTTCACTGCATTAACGGGATGACCCATCACTTCTGAAGACCGGCCCTGTTTAATCGTTTCATCATTAAACAGCAATTCGCCTGAGATATTATCCAATTCATCATAGCTTACAGTCTTCGCATCTCCGATAACTATTGCTCCGGCCACTGCACAGTCTGCTACGACTTCATATTTCGAAATATTTGGGAACCAGTCTGTGTATCTCCCATCCGGCAGTTCAAGTGCCGGTGCCACAGTACATTTTGATAAAATGCTTTCGGCATCATCATCCGTGCTCAATGTTTCATTTACATAAAATACAAGTTCAAGTTCCGCGAGCGGAATATTATAATCAGCCAGACTCATTTCAGTAATAACCTGTGCTGCAGTAAACGGTCCGTAAACCGGTTCATGGCTGTCAAAAAGCGCTTGTGTCTCTGCACTCGTCATACTGATTTTATATCCTTTCGCAGTCTCATCCTGCATATTTAAAATCTCAGTTTGAACATGGTACGCCGCTTCAACAGAATCCGTTTCAATATCCTGTCCCGGCTTTAAATTAACCCCTTTTAATCTTGCATCGTATAATTTCTGTGCATCGTTCATGCTACCCCTCCTGAATATTACAATACAATAAATATATCATAATATTCACGCAATTCTAAAATATAATTGCAACTATTTTGAGAGGTTTATCTTCTGTATTCACTAAACCGTGTGACTGGCCTTTCGTAATAACACAGCAGTCGCCTTTTGATACAGGTTTAAACGTACCATCCGAATCCTGAAATTCACCCTTACCTTCTATTATATGATAAATTTCGCCCTCATCGATATGCTGGTGATAGCCGATTGATGCGTGAGGCTCAAGTTCAATTTCCAGTACTTTGCGGATTCCTTCAAAGTCATCTTCTTTAATATAAGACGTCGAAAAAATACTTCCTTTACCATCAAATCTGTTCTTTAACTCGATAGTTTCTTCCGGATTGATAATCATTTAATCTGCCCCTTTATTTAAGTAAGTTTGGTAGGAACGTCGAGATGGACGGCACGAATATAATCAGCACCACCATAATCGCTACAATTAGCAGCACGTGTAAAATGTACGGAAGTGTTTCTTCAATGCCCATCTTTCTATCGGTTACAGATGCCCCGGCAATTAATGAGAGTCCGACCGGCGGCGTAATGTTCGCCAGTGCAAAGTTCATAATCATCACCATGCCGAAGTGAATCGGATCAATACCGAACTCCATCGCGATCGGCATAAAGATTGGTGTTAACAGGACAATCAGTGACGTTACTTCTGTCAGCATTCCTAATATTAACAATATCAGAGATACAACGAGAAGGAAGACAAGCGGTGAATCAGCGAAGTTCAGAAAGAAGCCTGACACAGCATCCGGTATATGATTAATTGTCAGTACATATGTAAAGACATTCGCCATGGATATAATAATTAAAATAGTCGCTGATGTAATTGCTGAACCCGCCATAATTTCCTTTATCTTAGTCCAGTTCAGTTCTTTATAGAACAGCGATAAAATAAAGCCGTAAACCACTGCGATAACAGCAGCTTCGGTCGCTGTCGCATATCCTGAGAAGATACTGCCTAAAATAAATACCGGCGTCAGGAGCGGGAAGAATGCCTCTCTCGTTACTTTCCATAATTCCTTGCCTGAAATCGATTCTGTCCGTACCTCACCGAATCCTTTTTTCTTACTCATATACCAGACGTAAATACATAAGGCGAGCGTCAGCAGCACACCTGGTATAATTCCGGCGAAGAATAAATCTCCAATTGAAATGTTCGCGGTAATTCCTAAAATAACCATCGTGATACTCGGCGGAATAATCAGCCCGAGCACGCCGGCCGGTCCGATAATACTCGCTATAAATGAGTTCGAGTATTTCTCTTCTTTCAGTCTCGGCACAAGCACCGAACCGACCGCATAAGTTGTCGCGACTGTTGAACCGGAAACCGCTCCGAACAGTGCTGAAGTGACAACCGTCGTAATAGCAGTGCCGCCTGACAGTTTGCCGACGAAGGCATTCGCAAACGCCATTAAACGTTTCGTCAGACCGCCTTTCCCCATAATATCCCCTGCGAGAATAAATAATGGAATCGCTAAATATGAAAAGTTGTTCACTCCGGCAAAGGCGCGCTGAATAATAATTTCAAGCGGCACACCGCCCAGAATAAGCATAATCAGTCCGACAATCCCGATAACAAAGGCGATCGGCATTCCAAGAAACAACAGCACAAAAAATAAAATAAGCATACTGATGGCGAGCATTATACCGCCTCACTTTCATTCTGGGGTTTCCAGGCATTTAATATTAAAAAGTAAAGCGATAAGAGACTGCTGACCGGCACCGCAAGATAAAACACCGTCATCGGCAGCTGCAGTGTGGATGATGTAAAATCCAGTGATTGATACGAGAATATAAATCCGTACACTGTCAGCACCAGGAAAAACAGCCCGAGCAGTATATTCACTGTTAAATAGATATACGGACGGAGTTTATCGCCGGCACGTTTAACAAAAAAGTTAACTGCGAGATGCCCGCGTTCATAAACAGCAACGCTCATTCCGAGGAATGTCATCCAGACTACAAGGAGACGGGACAGCTCTTCTGTTCCCGGCATGGAGTAATCAAAAAATCTCGATACGACCTGAGTCAGCACGATTAAAGTGAGCAGTGCAATGACGACTGCACATGCAATATATAAGGTTTTCACCAATGCTTTTGTCATATTACTGTTCCTCCTCCCATCCGGAATTTCTGCGGTACATATCCATCATTTCTTTACCGAACACGTCTTCTTCCCATTGTGCATAAACCGGCATCATCGCTTCTCTGAATGCTTCCTTATCCACATCATCGTTCACTTTCATACCATTTTCGGCAAGGAATTCTATATGTTCCGATTCAGTATCGTCGTTTGCCATTTGCACTTCTTTGGAAATTTTATCGATTTCGTCTGTAATAATCTGCTGATCTTCGGGACCGATTTTCTCCCAAGTCTCACCGTCGAACACAAGCATCACAGTATTATAAAAATGTCCGGTAAGCGATAAGTAATCCTGCACCTCATTAAAACGCGGGGCAACGATATTCGCGAGCGGGTTTTCCTGCGCATCGAGCGCACCCTGCTGCAAGGCGCCGTATACTTCACTGAACGCCATAACTGTCGGCAATGCACCCACCTGTTCAAACGTATCTACACGGAGTGCCGTTTCAGCGACCCTGATATTCGTTCCTTTTAAATCTTCCGGCTGCACAATCGGTCCTTTGTTATTCGTCACATGGCGGAATCCCCATTCCAAATATCCCGCCGTGTGCATGCCGTACTCCCCTGCAATATCTGCTATGTAATCTCCAAATTCACCATCATATGCATCACGTGCCGCTTCGGCGTCCGGCCACATATAAGGCAGATCCTCAATTGCGAGTCTCATATCCATCGTCTGCATCGAACCGACCATGATTGCAAGCCCGTTCATTGCACCGACATCCAGCTGCTGGAGCATTTCAGTTTCACTGCCGAGCTGCGAGTTAGGATATATTTCAAACCTCACTCTGCCGTCAGTCTGTTTTTCCACCGCTTCGGCCATTTCATTAATCTTGATTGCCTGATTCGTATCCGGCGGCAAAGCATGTCCAAACTGTAATGTCACACTTTCATCTTCATTGCTGCATGCGCTGAGTACCAGTAAAAACGATAAAATGCTGATTAATAACGTATATTTTTTCAAGACGCTGTCAGCTCCCCTTCGTTTTTTTATAATTATAAATTATAATGTAATATTATACAAATATGAATTCGATTTGCAATCTATTGACTGAAAATTCTATAATAAGAAGACTAGCTTAATACAGGAGTGAAATACATGCCAGAATTAAATCCGCGTGCAACCGCACTATCAATACCCGGAATCAGAGTATTTTCAAATCAGGTTCAGCTGTTTGAAGACGGTGTCAATTTAACAATTGGCCAGCCCGACTTCCCTACACCTGAAAGTGTTAAAAACGCGGCAATTACTGCGATTAATAATAATAAAACCGGCTACTCATTAAACGCCGGCATCGTCGAACTGCGGCAGGCGGCAGCAGATTTTTTTGCAGATAAGTATAACGCTCACTACACTGCTGATGAAGTCGTTATTACAAACGGTGCCAGTGAAGCACTCGATTCAGTACTCCGCACGATATTAACGGAAGGTGATGAAGTCATTATTACCGCACCTGCATATCCTGCATATGAATCATTAATCGAGCTGAACGGCGGCGTTGTGAAATATCTCGATGTCAGCGATACAAACTTCGTTCCGAATATTGAGAAATTAGATGCTCTAGTTACTAATAACACTAAAGCTGTTCTTTTAAACTACCCTTCGAATCCGACAGGCGCATCTTTATCGGAAGAAGACGTCGACGCGATTGCTGAATACATCAGCAGCAAGGACTTATTCCTGATCAGCGATGAAATATACAGCGAAAATGTTTATGAAAATAAACACATTTCGTTCGGCAGCAAAGAAAATATCCGCGATAAAACAATACTCATTCACGGTGTGTCGAAATCACATTCGATGACGGGATGGAGAGTCGGCTATACATTATCGCCGAGACACTTGAGCGATGAAATATTAAAAGTGCATTTGAATAACTCAATCTGTGCTGCGGTACCAAGCCAATACGCGGCACTTGAAGCGTTAACGAATGCCAAAGACTTCCCGAAAGTGATGAATGAAGCATACTTAAAACGCCGGGACTACGTTTACGACCGCCTTATTAAGATGGGCTGTACAGTGGAAAAACCGGGCGGCGCCTTTTATATATTCCCTAATATTGCATTTACGGGAATGGATGACTGGGACTTCGCAACAGCATTACTGAAAGAACAACATATCGCAGTCGTTCCGGGATCAGCATTCTCAGAACACGGCAAAGGCCATATCCGCATCTCTTTCGCGAGCTCAATCGACACGCTTAAAGAAGGCATGGACAGACTGGAAGCATTTGTTAAAAGTATAAGTTAGAAAAGAGAGAAAGGTTCACCGGTACATGCCGGCGAACCTTTTTTGATGCGTTGCGCGCCACCATGAGTTTTCGACGGCACAGAAACATACATTGCGCGCCACCGTGGATTCTCAGCGGCGCGCAATTCTACCCAAAACAAGCAAGAACGCATGAAACCCTATACTCATAACAGGTTTCATGCGTTCTTTTTAATTAAATTTATCATTAAATCTCCGCGCAATTTCCTTACCGATTTCAATAGAACATGTTGCCGCAGGTGACGGTGCATTCAACACATGTATGCTGCGGTCATTTTCTTCAAAGTAAAAATCATCCAGCAGCGTGCCGTCCGGTTTCATCGCCTGCGCTCTGACTCCTGCTTCCATAGGCGTAATATCCTCTGCTTTAATAAGCGGAATTAATTTGCGCGCCGCTTTAACAAATGCTTTCTTATTGAATGATCTGTAGTATTCACCGATTGCTTCTTTAACATTTTTTAATCCCATACGGTAAAGTCCAGGGAATGTTAAGATCTCCAGCGTCTCTGATTTATCAAAACCTATTTTTTTATAGGCTTCTTTCTTAAATCCAAGCACCGCGTTCGGTCCGACATCCACTCCCCCACCAATCATATTTGTAAAATGCACTCCGAGGAACGGCAGTTCGGGATTCGGAACAGGATATATTAATGTTTTAACGTACTTCTTCACATCTTCATTCAGCTTAAAGTACTCTCCTCTGAAAGGGATAATCTTAACGTCAGTATCAATCCCGCTCAACTTAGCTAGTTTGTCACTGTACAGACCTGCACAGTTAACCAGGTAGCCCACTTCATAAATTGTTTTGTTCGTCGTCACTTCAATCGTATCTTCATTATTTTTTATCGCTTCAACTTTATTATTGTAATGAATTTCCCCACCGTTATTTACAAACAGTTCTCCATATTTTTCAGTGACTTCACGGAAATTAACAATTCCTGTATTCTTCACACGAATTCCACCAACAGTATTAACGTACGGTTCAATTTTACGTACCTCTTCTCCGTCCAACAGTGTAACGTCCAAACCGTTTTCCAGACCTCGTTCGTATAAATTACGCATACGCTCGATTTCTTCTTCCTCAGTCGCAACGATTACTTTTCCGCACTGGTTGTACTCTATATTATGTGTTTTACAAAACTCTATCATTGACGCCGAACCGTTTTTCGCAAATTCCGCTTTATAAGACCCCGGCCGGTAATAAATACCGGAGTGTATTACTCCGCTGTTATGTCCTGTCTGATGTTCGGCAGCTCTCGATTCTTTATCGAGCACAACAATTTTTTTATCAGGGTTTATTTCAGACAATTGATATGCCGTGCTTAAACCGATGATTCCTGCCCCTACAATTAAAATATCTGCTTTCACTTATTCCACCTCGCATGCTTCTGCAATGACTTCAACAATATGTTTCACTGCGATTTCATTACTTAAACCTTCACGCTCAACACCCAGCTGCATCTGAATATGACAGCCCGGGTTGGAAGTGATAATCAAATTTGGTTTTGACGATTTTACGTTCTTCATTTTCATATCCAGTATCTGCATCGATTCTTCGAAATGCAGAATATTATATATCCCTGCAGATCCGCAGCATAAAGATTTTTCAGGCATCTCTATGTAATTTAATCCAGGAATTCTGTTAATCAATTTTAACGGATCATTGAATACTTTCTGGACATTTTCCAGATGACATGACGGCTGATATACTGCATTCTTATCGATTTCATTCACTAAATCCAAATCAATTAATGACATTATCTGTGAGATATCTCTGACTTTATTCGTAAATTCAACAGCACGTTTATGCCAATCTGTTCCCGCTTCAAACAATTTATCGTACTCTTTTAAAGTCGCGCCGCACCCGCCGATAGTGTTAACGATATAATCGAAGTCATACTTCTCGTATGCAGCAATATTTTTCATAGCAAGCTCTACTGTTTGTGCTGTTTCACCTGCGTGATGCTGGAGCGCACCACAGCAACCTTGTTTCGGTATATTTGTTACCTGTACATAGTGTTTCTTCATAATCTTGATGGCAAGTTCGTTAATATTCGCAAAAAATGAGTCCATGATGCATCCCTGAAAAAAACCGATTGATAAATCATTGCGTCGGAATGGATTGATACTCCGGGTAATTCTTTTACTCAAAATTACATCCGGCATCGCTTTATTCATCTGGTTAAATTTTTTAATCGGTTTAAGCAGATTGTTATTTTTAACTACTTTCTGCATTCCCGATACCTGATACGCATAGAGTCCCTTGTTCATAATTCTCAGGACACTTTTATTTTTCAAAGCAAATTTAAAAGCTGCTGTGCGATTAACCTTTTCTATGATGCCCATGTCTTTATTTTCTTTTAATACTTCCACAGCAGACATCAGTATGTCCCCATATCTCACATTAGTAGGACAGACAGTTTCACAGGCCCTGCAGCCTAAACAAAGATCTATGCCTTCCTGCATATCTTCAATAGTGATTTTGCCTTTTGCTGCCATTTGAACAAGATTAATTCTGCCTCTCGGTGAGTGTTTCTCTTTTTTAAATGCTATATATGTCGGACAGACCGGCAGACAGTAGCCGCATTGGACACAGTCATATGTGGCTTCAATATCCAGTTTATTCAATAATGCATTAGTCATTGCGCAACACTAACCTTTTTTCTCCTTCTTCAGGAAATATTTTGCCTGGATTTAATATGTTTTTAGGGTCCAGGGCTTGCTTGATTGCTTTCTGAAACGCGAGACCTTCTTCTCCGACTTCATTAACCATAAACGCTTTTTTCATCGTTCCGATACCATGTTCACCCGACAGTGTACCGCCAAGTTCGATAGCGTAATTGAATATTTCTTCTACTGCAAATTCAACATTTTTCACTTCTTCTATATCTCTCATATTAGTGTTAATAGTCGGATGTAAATTACCATCTCCTGCATGACCGAACACAACAATATTAAGATTATACTTATTCTTTATCTCATCAATTTTCTTAAACATATCCGGTATCTTGCTTAACGGTACCGTTGCATCTTCAGAAATTTTAGTATATCCGCTGGTTACAATCGCAGGAGAAACCAGCTTACGCACTTGCCACAGCTTTTGTTCCTGCTCCTTGTTCTCTGCCACCTGAATGTTTTTCACGCCAATTTCTTCTAATGCTTCTTTAATAACAGCCAGTTCTTTTGGCAGCACCTCAGGGTCACCGTCTACTTCAACAAGAATGATTGCTGCCGCACTTCTAGGTAAGTTTAATCCTGCGTAGTCTTCAACTTTATTTATCGAGTTTTGATCTAGAATTTCCATTTTTGAAGGTCTTACACCGGCAGTCAGTATTTTGGAAATCGACTTTCCCGCTGTATATAAATCATCAAAGATAACCATGGCTGTCATCGTATCCAGTGGTTTGGGAATTAACCGTAATGTCGCTTCAGTAATAATTCCAAGAGTTCCCTCAGAACCGATCAGGAGTTTCGTTAAGTCATATCCTGTGACGTTCTTCACGGTGCTGCCGCCTGTTTTAATCAGTTTCCCTTCGGCAGTAACAACTTCAAGACCAATAACATAATCCTTAGTCACACCGTACTTTACACCTCTCGGTCCGCCGGCGTTTTCAGCCAGGTTTCCACCAATAGTGCAAATCGAAGATGAAGACGGATCTGGAGCATACATTAAGTTATGCTGTTCAGCTAGCTTATGAATATCTCCGGTCTTTACACCAGGGCTCACTTTAATAATCAGGTCTTCTGGATAAATCTCCAGTTTCTGCGTCCACTGCGAGAAATCCATAACTATACCGCCATGAACCGGCAGCGGGCCGCCGGATAAGCTTGTACTTGCACCTCTTGGATATATCGGAATTTCAAATTCATCAGCAATCTGAACAGTCTTCTGAACTTCCTCGGAACTTAATACCTGTACAACGAAGTCCGGCAAGTGCTGACCAAATGAAGCGTCGTAGCTGTAAGAAACTCTGTCATCCACTTCAGTCAGTAAGCGTTCCTTAAAAATTTCATTTAATTTATCCATAATTATTTTTTCCATATAAACCACCTAAATTCTATCGTCACCAAGTTTTCTTCTCATATTAAATAAATGTTCTTTCATCAGGTCAGCTGCAAGTTCAGGCTGCTGATTTTTAATCGCATCGTAAATAATCACGTGCTCATCATAAACCTGTTCTCTTTTCCTCGGTTTACCGACATTCAGTTTAAGTGAAAACTCCAGCGCATCGCGGTGTACCGACTGCAGATTTTTAAATGTTTGAATCAGATAATCATTCTGAGTCGAGATTACTACTGCCTTGTGGAAATCGTAGTCCGCTTCCATACCTATAATTCTCTGGTCTGTCGTTATCTTTTTAAAATGATTCAGTGCTTCTTCAATTTTCAAAAGATTTTCTTCAGTTCTGCGTTCTGCCGCGAAATATGCTGAACGGACTTCTATTACCGTTCTCATTTCCAGCAAATCAAAAAGTTCCTTCTTATTAAAAGTTCCATAAGTAAACTGTTTAACCTGTTCTGAAACAGATGTATTTTTTACATATGTCCCTTTGCCTTGGCTGGATTCCACGTAGCCGATCGAGATAAGCTTACTTAATGCTTCTCTGATTGGTACGCGGCTCACCTTATAGTATTTAGCAAGTTCATTCTCAGATGGGAGTTTATCGTCTATCTTGTAATCCCCTCTTTTTATTTGCTCGATCAGATTGTCGAAAATTAAATCTGACAATTTCTCTTTCTTAATAGGCTCCATCGCTCATTTCCACCTTTTTTCTGCTTCTTGCATAATGGATAACCATCACAACTGCAAACAGAGCAAGTCCAATAACATCCATCATCTGATCAGTTGTTATTAATAAGAACGCTACTGCCATCATTGCCAGCTGTTCGACTATATTAAGTCTTGTCTTAATAAATTTACCAAGTCCAACTGCCAGTGCATATACACCTATTATAGCTGTCACTACCACAATCGCTAATCTCAGATAATCAATCGGACCATCAGTAGTATCCAGTAATAAGATCGGGTCGTAAGCGATGATAAACGGAATGATAAATCCAGGTAACGCCAGTCTCAGTGCAGTCCATGATGTCTGCATTGGATCGGCATTTGCGATACCTGCACCTGTGTATGCTGCCAGTGCTACAGGCGGTGTTACGTTCGACATTGCTCCGAAATAGAATACAAAGAAATGAGCTGCCAGCGGCGTAATTCCTGCCTGAACAAGAGCAGGTGCTGCTGTAACTGCAACAACGATATAAAGTGCTGTAGATGGTAAACCAAAGCTCAGTACAATACATGTGGCCATTACCATAATAAGGATAAGGAATAAGTTTCCTCCTGCAATATCGATAACATTGTATGCCAGCATTGAACCGACACCGCTCATTGACACTACTGCAATAATAATTCCTACGGACGCACAGGCGATCGCAACCTGAACTGATCCTCTTGCACCATCATTGAGTGCTGCAAAAAACTTCGTAAATGTAATTCTGTTCGTTTTATCTTTCGTTAAGTACGATGTAATTATTGCTGCTATAATTCCTGCAAAACCTGCCATAATTGCTGTACGCCCAGTCAGTAATACGATGAATACCACTATAATCGGTATCAGCAGCGCACCTCTTTCAAGCAGTACTGCTTTTATCTCAGGAATATTATCTTTGCTCAGACCTTTCAATCCTTGCTTTTTAGCCTCTGTATCCACTGCAAAAATTAATGCGAGGTAATACAGTAACGCTGGTATGATTCCTGCAACAACAATAACTGTGTACGGAACTCCGAGGAAACCTGCCATGATGAAAGCTGCAGCTCCCATAATCGGCGGCATAATCATTCCACCGGTTGACGCTGCTGCTTCAACACCCGCGGCAAAGCGAGGTTTTAAACCAATACTTTTCATTAATGGAATTGTAAAAGCACCTGTCGTTGCAACGTTAGCAACCGCACTCCCGTTTAATGTTCCTGTCAGTGCACTTGTAATAACGGCAACCTGTGCAGGTCCGCCGCGTCGCTGTCCTGCAATCGCAAGCGCCAGATCATTAAACAGTTTACTTGCGCCGCTGGCACTCAGGAATGCACCAAATAAGATAAACAGCACAATATAAGTTGATGCGATAGATAATGTACTTCCGAATATACCGTTAGAAGTCATATAAATTCTGTAAAGTAATCTTTCCATGCTGAACCCTGAATGTGCAAAGTCTATCGGGAAGTATGCCCCATATACTGCATACACCATTGCCAGCACACTTAAAATTGGTATAAACCAGCCGATTGAACGGCGGGTAATTTCAAATAATACCGCGATACATATAATTGCGAATACGTAATCGACAGTAGTTGCCTGCGACATTCTTTCGACATGAAGATTAGTATAGGTCAGTGTGATATAACCTATAGACACAATCCCCAATGCTGCGAGACCCAGGTCAAAATATGAAAACTTCTGTCCGGGCTTTTTCTTATTTACAGGATAAATAAAAAAACCGAGAACGACGACTAGGATAAGAAAAATCGTATTTCTGTAAAACTCCTGCATATTTAAATAACTCGATGTCAGTAAGACAAATACAGCGAGTATAATCCCAATAATCGCTGCTGCTTTAGCCGGCCACCCCTGCAATCGCTGCTCTCTGTATTCCTCAGGAGATATTTCTTCAATTACCGGTTCTTGAGTATTACTCATTTTCCTCAGCCTCCTCATCTAATTCGATCGGTTTCAGTTTCTCTGGGATATCCAGTCCCTGCTCGTCAAAGTATTTGTAAGCACCAGCATGAAGTGGTGTATTTAAACCTTCCAGTGCTGTTTCTACTTTCATCTCTTTCGCTGAATTATGAACACCTATCATAAATTCCTGATTCTCATATAAAATCTTCGTTAAATCATAAACAAACTCTGTATCCATTTCCGGTGTTGCCACCAGTACGTTCGGCTGGGCAATCGTCTGGATATCCTCTTCCTGACGTGGGTATGTTCCCGCTTCTATTGTATATGGATACCATGCATCAGCTACTTCATTAATCTGTGCAAGCTGTTCATCCGTCACTTCTAAAATAGTCGCACTTAAATTACTTGCGAGCATGTCAGTAATAGCAGAAACCGGGACACCGGCCGGCAGTGAACCGCCATCCAGTCTTCCGTCTCTCATTGAAGAAATAGTATCGTCATAACCAAGATATTCAGGTCGGATATTACTCTTATCGAGTCCGATACCTTCCATCATTGTCATAGTCGACTGTTCTGTTCCACTTGCCTGCGGTCCAACCGAGAATGAATTCCCTTCAATGTCTGAAATGTCGCCGCTATCAACTTCACTGTTCATTAATACGAAATGTTCTACGTTTGGCCAGATCATCCCAATTGCTCTTAAATCTTTATATTCATTTCCTTCAAATACGCCGCTGCCTTCATAAGCTTGCGTCGAAATCAGGTTTTGAAGAATCGACATATCTGCCTCACCATTTTTCATCAGATCAATATTTTCTACTGATCCGGCCGATGATTGTCCGTTAAATTTAATATTCTGGTCTCTGTAGTGCTCTGTCCAAAGCTGTCCCATACCGACACCAATCGGATAATAAGTACCGCCTGTCGAGGCTGTTGCAATGTTATAAATTTCTTTCTTTTCAAAATTACAACCTGCCAGAACACTGAGTGACATAAGTAAAATCATAATTACTGATAAACCTTTTTTCATAAGGCCTACCCCCCTTTTAATTGAATGCGCTTACATTTGTAATACAATATGACAATCTTACAATGTAACGATGAATATTACAATAACCTTTCTAATAATTCTTTCAATTATTTTAAAAATATAAAAGCTCTCAGAAAAATATTCTGAGAGCTTTTTTAAACAATATTATTTTCTCTTCTTCCTGTACACAATTATTCCTATAACTGCAGCAATAATTACTCCTGCACCAATTGTTATTTTAATAATCGTATCCTGAAGTTCCTGTTTTCTTGCTTCTTCTGCAGCTTTTTCACGTTCTGCCGCTTCCTGCGCTTCTTGTTTTTCTTTTGCTATTCGTTCTTCTTCAGCTTTACGTTCTGCTTCTTCACGAGCTTCCTGTTCTTCACGCAGCCGCTGTTCTTCTGCTGCCTGCTGTGCTGCTTCATCGGCTTCCCATGTTTCCTGCAGATAACTGTTTAAGTTATCCACCTCATCCTGTTTCGGACTATACACATCAGATATATAACTCTTTGCATTGGCCAGCGCTCTTGTCAGCGGCTGTCCCATCTCACGGTCCTGATAGGCCGCTTCAACTTCTGAAATTGTTGCTTCAAGTTCGGTCGTATCTGCATCCGGCACGCTGCCTGTCAGTGCCGAACGTGTATAGGATGTATAGATTTCTTCACCGCCCGCATTTTTTGCGACAACTTTAAAATCGTAAGTTGTATCCGTATTTAATCCTTCGATTCTGAAGCTGCTGTCTGCTGTCGTACCGACAGATTCACCGTTCCGGAACATTTCGTATTCCACGGCATCTTCATGCAGATCCCAGTACATTGTTACAGTGTTCCCTGTCACTTCTCCGGTCGATAAAATACGATGGTTAAAGTCATCAAAGAACGCAAATGTTCTCGGTGCTTTCTCTGCCAGTTCCGCACGTGATTCCGCTGTGTAGTAATACATCGCGAATGTTTCACCGAAATATTCTTCAACGATATCGTAATAATCACGCTGTGAGTTGCTGTTCATCAGAGAATCCACCTCAGCAGCATGAATCGCTCTGAACTCCTCTGTTTCACTTACCTGCACGCCGACTGTAAATGAGTCGACGACATGTCCGTATTCATGGAGTTCAAGATTGACTGCCGAATGGCCTCTGCCATACGCACTGTATCCAATACGCGCCATGGATACGTGTCCTCCTGCACCCGGAATTTCATCCCAGGAGTTTGTATGGCCCCTCGGTACCACGCCTTTTAAATGCTCGAATTCCGGCTGCTCTGTAATCGGTGTATCAGCGAGTATAAATACTGCACCGTTGCTGCTCGTCTGATACAAAATGCTGTTTTCCACATGATTCATACGGCTGATCATCTGCTGGGCTTCCTGCCAGCTTTCATCGGATGATGCCCGTACCTCCACCATATTCTGCAAATAAGGATTGATTGCTTCCTGTGCATGAATTCCCGGTGCCCATAATAATAGTACTCCCAGTATTAATAATGTAACTCTCTTAGCTGACTTCATCATTATCACTCCGAACTTTTAAAACTCGTAATTTGTTTCCATATCCCATTCACGGATTTCATAATCTCTCGCACCCAGCGAAATGTAGGGATCCTGTTTTACGAGTGAGACCGCTGACTCTTCATTTTCAGCACGGTAAATAATAAGACCGCCTGTACCGTCTGTGAACCTGCCGTTCATCAGTACAGTGCCGGACTCTCTCTTCTGTGCCAAAAAGTCCAGATGTTTCTGTCTGTGTATACGCGATAACTCTTCATCTTTCATCGATAAAAACACTGCGAAATACTTCATCACTTCATCTCCTTACGAGTAATATACACTAAAAGAAAACAGACTGGAAACTCCAGCCTATTTCAATGACTCTATTCTTTCAGTAAATAACCTGCCGATCTCTTCATCACTCTGATCTGCCGGCTTATATTCTGTAAGATGTTCCCCGTTAATAAATACAGTCGGCACAATCTTCAGTCCGCGTTCATTAAAATCTTCCAGCACTGCTGCACCGCGTTCATAAGCGGCAGTTTGCTCAGGAAGTCCAAGTTCATCTTCACACATTTCAAGCGTCTTTCTGAAACTCTTCACCCATGATCTCTGCGTCCGGAATAATTTTTTCATCGCCGCGAAGCCTTCCACCGGATCGTCGTGGTCCACATAGTTATTGGCAATCGTGCCGCGGAGCAGCTGATCTTTCGTACGGTCCACATGCTTCACAACAAACTTCACATGCCCGCTGTCTGTATAAGGTTTAATGACATTGGATGCAATTTCAAAGAACTTCGCGCTGTACGGACAGCCGAGATTTACAAAAGCCTCCACTTCAATCGATGCGTTTTCCAGCCCTACTGTTAAATATTCAATATCAGCAGTATATCGGTTTTTCACAATAACTCCCCCTATATTTATATCGCTTAATATTAAATATACCCAAAAGAGCCTTTTTGCAATCTATAAAAAAGAGAGCAGACACTTTCCCGGGTGGAAAGTGCCTGCTAAGGGGTTATATAGTTTAAATCGGCTATGTAAAGTTTAGTTAAGGTCTAAATTACCACTTTTTAACTGTTAGTGTCAATAAGTATTCAGAAAGTTTCGATTACTTTACGAAGAACAGTACAATAATACATACAAATCTTTAATTAAATATATTTACTACATCCCGATTCCAAGTACATACAGCCATACCGGGAGCGCAATCAGGCTCAATACAGTCGTTACGAACGCCCCAAGGGAAACTGTATCCGGCTTTGTATTGTACGCTGCGGCAATCATCGTGGCATTCGCGGCCACCGGCATTGCGTTCAGTATGATAAACACCAGTTTAAATATTTCATCAATCGGCATGAACAATGTCAGTACCATCGCAATGAGCGGGGATACCACCATACGCATGACAACCAGCCCTGTTACTTCCGTGATTTTACTGTGGCCAAGCTTCATATCCGCGAGCTGCATGCCGAGTATCAGCATAACGATTGGAATCGATGCCGCTCCAATCATTTCAATCACTTCCATAAACTGCGGCGGTATATCAAAATTTAAAAGCTGCATAATTACTGCAATCATTACAGCATATATAACAGGTACCCGCATGACACTGCGTATGCCTTCCCGCACAGTAATTGCCGCACCGTTACCGTATGAGGCAATGAATATTCCGACTGTGCTGATAATAAACGTATGTATTACAGTCAGCATAATCGCATAGTCAAATGCCGCCGCATTAATCGCGAACAGCACTACCGGTGCACCGTAATTTCCGCTGTTTGGAAACAGTACACCAAGCAGCATTGCACCAATTTCCGCACGGCTGTATTTCAGCACGGACGCAATTACGATTGTAACCAGCGTTAAGGTGAGCATTAGAATTACCGAATAAAACAATGCGTATAAAAATTCCCCATCCAAAGGGTTTGTATAAAACGTCGTAAATGCAAGGCAGGGAAATAATATGTAAAGCGACACGGATGATACAGATTTAATGTCCATTTTCAGCAGTTTCTGTGCTGTAAAACCGATCACAAAAACTAAAAAGACAGGCACTACAATCATTAATAATGACAACATTGGCATTCCCCTTCTATAGCATGTTTTATTTCATTCTATCATGTTTTCAAATTAACGCGAAATTTAAATTCACTTATTTTATTTTTTATCCTAATTAAATTACAGTGTTTTTTTTCACATTAAAGCAATTAAAAAGCGTAAATACGCATTTTTAAATCGCTTACATAATCAGATATCTGAAATAGTATTCCAAAGTATGTTATAATCATTAAGTATAAATTTGCTCAACTTTATAAAGTAAAGGAGACGACTATGTTAAGCATAAAGAATTTAACTAAGATTTACGGCGGCAGTAAGAAAGCCGTTAACGACATTTCCCTCGATATTCAGGAAGGTGAATTTATCGCATTTATCGGTACCAGCGGGAGTGGTAAAACGACCGCACTCCGCATGATTAACCGGATGATCGAACCGACCTCCGGGACGATTACGATAAACGGTAAAGATATCACCAAGAAAAACCCGGTGGAACTGCGCCGCAGTATCGGCTATGTGATTCAGCAGATTGGACTTTTGCCGCACATGACGATCAAAGAAAACATTACACTTGTTCCGAGACTTTTAAAATGGTCTGAGGAAGATAAAGACAGGAAGGCGAAAGAGTTAATAAAACTCGTCGACCTGCCTGAAGAATTTTTACAACGCTACCCTTCTGAACTGTCCGGCGGACAGCAGCAGCGTATCGGTGTTGTCCGTGCACTTGCAGCAGAACAGGACATCATCCTGATGGATGAGCCGTTTGGCGCACTCGATCCTATTACCCGCGACACACTCCAGGATTTAGTTAAAGAACTCCAGCAGAAACTCGGCAAAACATTTATTTTTGTCACACACGATATGGATGAAGCAATTAAACTCGCAGACAGAATCTGCATTATGAGTCACGGTGAAATTATCCAGTTCGATACTCCGGATGAAATTCTCCGCAACCCTGCCAATGATTTCGTACGCGACTTTATCGGTGAAGGCCGTTTAATTCAGGACCGTCCGAATATGCGTACCGTCGCTGATGCAATGATTACACCTGTCAGCATAACAGTCGATAAATCGATTAACGAATGTATCGCCCTGATGCGTGAAAAACGTATCGATACGATTCTCGTTACCGACAGCAAGAAGAAACTGCTCGGCTTTATCGACATTGAAGATATTAACGAAGGATACCGTAAAGGTATGGATATCGTTGATTTAATGGGCCGCGACATATACAAAATCGGCATCGATTCAAAACTTCAGGATTCCGTCCGCACTATTTTAAAACGAAACGTCAGAAACATACCTGTAGTGGATGAAAACAATACATTAATCGGATTAATTACGCGTTCCAACTTAGTGGATATCGTATACGACACAATCTGGGGCGAGGAGACGTCCGCACCGGTAACGTCAGGAGCTGATGAAGCATGATGGAATTTTTAAGCGTCAACGGTTCGGAGCTCCTCATGAAAACATGGGAACACTTTTACCTGTCTATTATTTCATTGATCATCGGTATTCTGATCGCCGTTCCGCTTGGTATGTCAATTGCCAACACTAAAAAACTGAGCGGCTACGTATTAACGACAGCCGGCGTGCTGCAGACCGTACCGACACTTGCAGTGCTTGCATTAATGATTCCGCTGTTTGGAGTCGGACGCGTGCCTGCAATTATCGCACTCAGTGCATATATTCTGCTGCCGATTTTAAACAATACGATTATCGGTGTTAAAAACATCGATCCGAACGTCAGGGAAGCAGCAAAAAGTATGGGCATGACACGTATGCAGTTAATGTGGAACGTTGAACTGCCGATTGCTGTTCCGTTAATTTTGAGCGGTATCAGATTATCATCGGTTTACGTTATTTCATGGGCAACGCTTGCCAGCTATATCGGTGCCGGCGGACTTGGCGACTTCGTCTTTAACGGTCTGAATTCGTACCAGCCCGAACTGATTATCAGCGCAGCAATTATGGTGACACTGCTCGCTTTAATTGCTGATTATGTTTTATCGCTTACAGAAAAATGGGCGACGCCGAAAGGCTTAAAAGTATCGAGATAGGAGGAGTATCATGAGACAAACTAAAAAATTATTAGCCGTCATCCTGGTATCTCTGACTGTCTTGGCCGGGTGCAGTCTGCCCGGACTCAGCAGCAGTTCCAGCGATGGCATTGCAATTACTTCTATGACAACTACAGAATCACAAATCGTTTCACATATGTCGCGCTTAATGATCGAACATTACAGCGACGGCGAAATTGAACCCGTGATGATTAACAATCTCGGTTCATCAACCATTCAGCACAACGCACTGCTCTCGGGAGATGCCCAGGTATCGGGTGTCCGTTATACAGGCACAGAACTTACAGGTGTTTTGAATAAGGACGCTGAAAGTGATCCGATGGTGGCACTCGAGCAGACGCAGGAAGCGTTTGATAAAGATTTTGATATGAAATTTTACGACTCTTACGGTTTTGATAACACGTACGCATTTATGGTAACGCGTGAAACAGCGGAAAAATACAATCTTGAAACAACATCAGATCTCGCAGAATATACAGATGAGTTCGCAGTCGGTGTGGATACATCATGGTTCAACCGTCCGGGTGACGGATATCCTGCATTCCAGAAAGCATACGGGTTTGAATTCGATAACATCCGTGCAATGCAGATCAGTCTCGTGTACGAAGCATTAAGTACAGGCAGTCTGGATCTCGCACTCGGCTATACGACTGACGGCCGTATTCCGGCATATGATTTAGTCGTGCTGGAAGATGACCTGCAGTTCTTCCCGCCGTATGATGCAGCACCGTTTGCAACACATGAAATTATCGAGGAATATCCTGTAATTGACGATGCACTGTCACGTCTGACTGATACGATTTCAACAGAAACGATGCAGAACTTAAACTACCGTTCGGATGAGGAAGGCATTGAGCCTGCACTCGTTGCGGAAGAGTTTTTAGAAGAACACAACTACTTTGAAGGGAAAGGTGAATAATATGACAGGTAATTTGATGTCCGATTTATATAATTATTTCGTCAACAACTTCGCCTACCTGCTCAGCCTGTTTACAGATCATCTGCTGATGAGTGTTTACGGCGTGCTGTTTGCTGCAATCGTCGGCATCCCGGTCGGAATTTTTATCGCGCGCTATGCAAAACTTTCAGGCATTGTAATTACACTTGCGAATATTATCCAGACGATTCCCGCACTCGCGATGCTCGCGATTTTAATGCTCGTTATGGGACTCGGTACAAATACGGTTATCGTGACGGTATTCCTGTACGCGCTGCTGCCGATTATTAAAAACACGTACGCAGGCATTACCGGTGTCGATAAAAATATTACCGATGCCGGAAAAAGTATGGGAATGACACGCAATCAGGTGCTCCGCATGATTGAGCTGCCGCTCGCACTGTCGGTAATTATCGGCGGTCTGCGCATCGCGCTTGTCGTTGCAATCGGTATCGTTGCGATTGGGTCATTTATCGGTGCACCGACACTGTCCGACTTAATCATCCGCGGAACGAACGCTACGGACGGCACCGTGTATATTTTAGCCGGTGCCATTCCGATTGCACTGATTGCGATTATTATCGACTTCGCGCTGCGTTTCCTTGAACGCAAGCTCGATCCGACATATAATCCTGAAGATAAAGAACCGAAAGCTCAAACAGTGAACAACTAAAACTGTACAGTCCCGTCTGATGGCGGGACTTTTTTTATCATCATATTATAAAGGAGACGATTTTTTTGGCTTTAATGCGAATCAACTTTTTCTCACATGCTCTCGGCAAGCACCATCATTTTAATTTAATTCTGCCTGAACAGGATGAACATTACGACATGGCGGCCAAGCCCCGGCTTCTCCCATCCGTAATGATTCTACACGGCTTAAGCAGCGATAATAATTCATACATGCGGTTTACAAGTGCGGAACGCTACGCCAATGAACATAATCTTGCAGTGATTCTGCCTGACGGAGACCACAGCTTTTATGCAAACATGTTATACGGGCACAGTTATAAAGATCATATACTTGAAGTGTGGCGTTACGCCCATCAGATTTTCCCGCTGTCGAAAGCACGGGAGGATAATTTCCTTGCAGGACATTCAATGGGCGGTTTCGGCGTTATAAAAACAGCATTTGAAAATCCGGAACTGTTCGGCAAAGCATGCTTTATGTCGAGTGCCGCAAATATTGAGCGGCTCCTTGACTACGACTGGCCGGACTTTAAAATGCGGGGCATTATCGGTGACGTTAATACGGCAGCCGGGACCGCACTGGATATTAAAAAGATTGTTGCAGACGGCGTCGGGGCTGTCGGAGTTGACGGCCTGCCGGAACTGTACATGATGTGCGGGACCGAAGACTTCATCTATGAAGATAACGTGGAGTTTAAAGGCTTCCTTGAGTCAAAAGGCATTTCCTTTAAATACGAGGAAGGTCCCGGGGACCATGATTACACCTACTGGGACGCCGGAATATTAAAAGCGATGCAGTGGATGAGCGGAAAGTAAAATATAAAGAGGATGGCTGCATCGCGGCCATCCTCTTTTCGTTATATATTCGGTCCGTACAGTCGTTTTGAATCGTCCACCTCTTCACCGGTCAGAAGCTTATCAAGTGCTTTCTTCCAGCTCGGCGGTGTGTACTTACCATCTCTTAAGTTTTCCATCAGGCCGATATTATCCCGATTATGATAAAGCACTTCGTTCATACGTGCAATCGTCCAGTCCGGGCACGGGCGCTCGACCAGCTGAAATGTATCACCGGCTTTAATATTTCCTTCTTTAAGCACGCGGAAATACCAGCCGGTACGTCCGGAATCCTCAATCTTTTTCGCAAGGTCGACATCTCTGTGACGCCGTGCCGGTTTCCAGCACGGACGGCGCGGCTGCGAGACCTGGACAACCGCTTCACCCAGTTCATAAATATCACCGATACAGACACTTGTTTCGTCCATGTGCATAACAGAAATGTTTTCCCCGTTGCCGCCGGCGGTAATATCCGGATTGCCGAGTTCCCGCTGCCAGTCGTCGTAATGTGCGAGACTGTAGGCAAACAGCGCTTTCTCCGGTCCGCCGTGATTTTTCTTATCTGCACATTCATCGCCTGCCAGACCTTCTTCGGATAAAAATACAGGCTCATCCGTTTGTTCTTTAAACGCTCCGGTTTCCCACGGCTGATCCATTTTACGTTCCGCTTCAGGATTTCCGCATGTTTTAACTTTTCCTGTATAGAGTGTACGAACTTTTCCATAAATCGACATCAATCATCATTCCTTTTCAAAACGATTCGTCAGTCTGCCGAGCGATTCTATTTCAACCGTTACAGTGTCACCGTCTTTAATCCACGGCTTGTCTGCGGTTTTATATCCGGACGCCACCCCTTCAGGTGTACCCGTGAGAATAATATCACCGGGCTTAAGCGTCATATATTTTGAAATATAGCTGACGAGGCCTCTGCTCTTAAACACCATATCATTCGTATTGGAATCCTGACGGAGTTCGTCATTAACATACGTTTTGATACGCAGTTTATGCGGCTCTCCTATTTCCCCGAGCGTTGCAATATACGGGCCGATTGGACAGAAACCGTCGTACGATTTCCCCGCGAGCCACTGGCTCGTCGCAAACTGTGCGCTCCGGTCGGAAACGTCGTTCGCATTGGCATAGCCGAACACGTAATCCATCGCCTCATCCCGCGGGATGTTGCGGCCTTCTTTACCGATAATAATCGCAAGCTCGCCTTCGTAATCAATCATGTATGTGTCCGACGGGATTTTTATCGTACTGTTATGCGCTGTCAGTGCGTTGTTGAACTTCGAAAAGATAATCGGCAGTTCCGGAATATCTATTTTCATTTCTTCTGCATGGCGTTTATAGTTAACACCGATGCAAATGATTTTCTCCGGATTTGGCACAACCGGTCCGAGCTTGATATCATCGATACTTTTCAGTTCGATGTGCTCATCTTCCAGATAGAACTCGATCAGTGCCTCCGCCTTTTCCTTGTTCGCCATGACATCCTGCAGCGTTTCAAAATCTTCGGAAATATCCAGCACACCTGACGCTGTCAGTACACCAAGGTGATACTTCCCCGTTAACTCATCTACAAAAGTCAGTAATTTCATATCCATTCTGCCCCATTTCTGATTGCCTTCTCTGTCTATCATACCCTTTTAGGCAAATCTGATAAACTCCTTAGAAAAATTGTCCGATCAGAGTGATATAATGACGGTAAGATATTTTTAGGAGGAACTTGCATGAGCGTTTATGTAGCAGAAACTGAAATACAGATATTATATGCCGATACGGATATGATGGGTGTTATTTATCACGGCAATTATATTAAATGGCTGGAACTCGGACGCAGACAGCTGATTGAGGATATCGGCTATGATTACCTGACGATGGAACGCGCAGGATACCTCGCTCCCGTTCACAACGTCAACATCACATACGCAAAACCGTTAAAATACGGCGACCGCGCATTCGTCCGTACATGGGTGGAAGAACATACAGGTGTCCGCACAATTTACGGCTTCGAAATCGTTAACGGTGACGGTGAAGTATGCACGCACGGCACAACAACACTGATTGTTGTGAAAAAAGTCGACGGCGAATTCCAGCCTGTCATCTTTAAACGCGTATTCCCCGAATGGCACGCGAAATACGAAGAAATTAAAGCTAAAAATTAGAATTTATGTTGAATGACGCGCCTGCCGGCGCGTTTTTTTGTTGGGATGGCAGATATTATGCTCTACTGTGACAATGAGTGGTCCTCTCTGGCACACTAAGTCTTCTACTGTGACAGTGAACTACTCTCTTTGGCACACTAAGTCTTCTACTGTGACAGTGAACCACTCTCTCTGGCACACTAAGTCTTCTACTGTGACAGTGAACTACTCTCTCTGATACACTAACCCCTCTACTGTGACAATGAGCCTCTCTCTTTGGCACACTAACCTAAATCAGATCATTTTTTTATCTTTATATCTGTATAATTCCTCATTTTTATAATACGCTTCATTAAAATCATGATACTTAAATTTATAATATGTCCGGGGACCATTCTTTATACGGACGCAATACTTTTCCAGCATTCTCAATGCTGTTCTGGAGCTGATTTTATAATTGATAAACTCCATCATCCTTTTCTTGGTCATTCTTTCATTTGAAAACAGTGCACTGAAATCACTTATCGCTCTCAGAAGATGCGTTTCTTTCGTTTCCTGGCTTCCACATCCCCCGCATCTCATATAAAAATGATTGTCCGTCACTTCAAAACTTCCGCAATTCCCGCAATACAATCCCTTTCTCACCAAATCAAAATCAGCACTTTTATCAAAGTAAGGATTATCAATAATGTGTGCGGAAACCGCATCGGCAATCCGCTCGGCGTAACTCCCCGCATATTCGTTTTTAAACTGCTTTAAATAATCACGCAGCTCCGCCCGCATCACCAGTTTCGCACGCATCCCCGGATCATCATAATTCAACCTGAAATCGATATGCGGAAACACCACCCTGCCCTCAATACCAAAATTCAGCGAATGAATATATTTTAATCTGAGCAGCTTGTTCATCGCACGTTTCAGCTGCACAGCCGGATCGTCCGGCACCTCAAAACTTCCGGCAAACCATTTACCATTTTCCACACGATAAAAACCCGAGTAGTTTTTTATTTCGTTTACTGTAACCCCTGCATCGCTCACGATTAATGAATCGTACTGTGCGACGCTGTCTTCAATTCCCAAATAAATATCACGGAACACAAACACCGTTCCGTGCCCCACATCTTCAAATACCTCATCGTAAATACATTCTCCGGCATATCCGCGCTCGAGTACCGACAGTTTCTTCGATTCTTCTGCATTCAAACGACTTCGAAAACTCAATGCTCTGCAGTACAACAACTCTTTACTGATTTTCCGTTTTGTAATTAGCATGATTTCCTCCTCTATAAAAAAAGTCCTCTCATACTATATATAGGGAAAAACAGCGATTTATTTTTATTTCGTAAAAGTTAATTTATTTATCTGCATTTCTTAAAATAGTTTCCAGTAAAATAGAAAAAACCGCCCGAAGGCGGTTTCTCACCGTTATCAATATTAAATCTCTATTACCTGCAGCGCATCGCGCATTTCATGGACGATGTCTTTCGTCCGCCACTCGCGCTTATATCCGAGACAGGCACAAATGTAATCCGTACTGCCTTCCTTAACCTGGTGTCTGAAATGTATATGCCCCATGATGCTGTACCGGATGTCGTAGTCTTCGTAAAAAGAATCGAAATCCGACGTGCCGATGAACGCATTATAGTAATCGAACAGACGATTCGGCATCGGCACCCTGAACGCTTTGTTCGTGACCACGTGTGTCATCAGGATGATCTTCTTGTCCCGGACCGCCTCCAGGTCCGACGCAGCGCGTTCCGCCATTAATTTTGAAACTTCCGGGTCTGACATGCCCCAGTTGATTTTCACCTTATCCTGCCATGTACCGCCGTAAAATTCGCGCTGACTTAAGCGTTCCAGTGAAAAACGATCACTCGCGTATGTGTAATCATACCAGGCCGGGTTCATGACGAGTGCCCAGTCGTCGCCAAGATCAATCGGCGCTCCTACTTTAAAATACTTCGTATCTTTAAAGTATTCATATATTTCCCGGGTACTTTTCGCATCTCCGCTGAAGTTCCAGAAATCGTGGTTTCCGGGCACGAAATATATCGTCACACCAGTCATCTGCTCAAGCTCCTGCATGAACCGGTATGAACGAATGTGATCGTTTGAAATATCACCGGCAATCAGCAGTATATCAAGCGACGCCCGAGACACTTCGTTTGCAAGCGTCAGAGAAAAATCTTTTTGCTGCAGCGTCTCGCTGTGATAACGATCGATGTGCAAATCTGAAATAACCCCAATTTTCATTACTCATTCGCTCCCGCATCAATTTGTTCTGTCAATGCTATCACAACTTTTACACGTCATAAAAAGTTCCGCTTCACCCTACTTGTCTTTCACGCTCGTCTTTGGAATCACAACGAGAGCGAAGACAAATGCGAACGCGAGCAGCCCGACGTTAACGATAAACGCCACACTTCCTGCTGCTGCGAGCGAGACGGTTGCCGACAGCGCCGAGTATACCGAAACGATAATCGCGATGCCGAACGCACCGCCGAGAGTCGAAGCCATTTTAAAGATGGCAGATGCCACTCCGACTTTGTCTTTAGGCGTTGTAGATACTGCCGTATCGAGCGCCGGTGTCGCAAAAAGACCGATTCCGATACCGAAAAATGCAAAGCCAATCAGACAGGACACGATGTAAACCGTACCTTCAAAGAATGTCAGCGACAGCATAATTAATCCGAGACCAAGCAGTACCGGTGCTGTAACCAGTGCGCGCTTCGGACCGAATTTCCCTATGCTCTTTTCACCGATTTTAATCGACGCAAGCATCGTTACGATATATGGTATCGTAACTAAACTCGCTGAAAAGGCAGTCATACCGAGCCCCTGCTGCATATAAATATTAAACAGCGCGAGTGATCCGATTGCCGTATTCAGCAGAAAATTCGTCACTACAGTTCCTAAAAATGCCTTGTTTGTAAAGAGCGTCAGTTCGAGGAACGGTGCCCGTTTACTTCTCTCAAGCACGATAAATACAATCAGACCGATTACGAATACCGCAATCAGTACAATCGATGCGATGCTCGTCCAGCCAATAGTTTCACCCTGCGTAATAAAAATGCTGAGCGCCCCGATCATAACGACGAAGACAGCCAAACCTGCAAAGTCGAAATGAATCGGTCCCCGGTTTTTATCTTGTACGTCTTTAAGATTTTTAATTAAAAACAGACCGGCGATTGACAGTGCAATCGACACGATAAAGATCCACTGCCACGCAACGAATGTTGCCATCGTTCCGGCGAACAGCGATGCCAGACCGGTACCGCCGAACGCACCCAGTGACCAGTAGCTTAGCGCTTTACGGCGCTTTTCACCTTCAAAAATGTTATTAAAAATTGAGATGGTTGCCGGCATAATCATCGCTGCCGAGAATCCCTGGACGATACGTCCGATTATTAAAAATGATGTATGGAACGGCAGAATAATAATAACAGAACCGATTATACTTAAGAAAATACCGATAATTGTAATTTTTTTATAACCGATTTTATCTGCGATATTGCCTGATGCCACCATGAAGATTCCTGTAATCAGCGATGTTAAGCTGACGGATAAGTTGATAATGCTGCTGCTCGTCCCGCTGTATGTCGCCTGAACTTCCGGGGCAATGTTTAGAAATGCCTGTGCAAACAGCCAGTATGTCAGGATGGTTAATATAATTCCGAGAATAATCCTGTTGGGTGTTTGCGCTTTCATAATTGTCTGAGACACAATTCTCACCTCTGTATTTGTTAGCTTCCCGTTCATTATAAAGGAAAGCGCTTAAAATTAACCGGGAAAACCTTGAAAGTCATTAAATATTCATGCTGTATTTATTTACAATTTACTTAAATCATATCCATGTAGTATATTATGAGTATTTTACAGAAATCAAGTCAGTATCCGGGGCAGATTTTTAAGAAAAGACGCACCTGAAATCAGGCACGTCTGCTGAATTTTTATTTAGTCATCTTCTTCGTCGTCACTCTCGTCATCATCAGTTTCATTGTCAATATTACTGTCATTATCATCGCCCTCATCACCGGCATCGTCGAGAGCATCCTCTTCCACATCAGACTCCTCTACGCCGGTCTCATCTGTGCCTGTACTTTCATCTTCAGTATCATCACCACAAGCCGCAAGTGCAAGCACGGCAAGAAGCGCTGTAATACTCATAAATCTTTTCATGGATACAATCTCTCCTTTTAATCAGTTTGATATGTATATACCCTTATCCTTCTTTTTAATTCCGATTCGAACAAAAAAACACCGCAGGCAAATACCTGCGGCATTATTGTATTCAACTAATTTTTAATTTACTCTCCGTCAGTTTCCGTTCCGCCGCCGCCTTCTGTTTCAGTGCCGCTGCCTTCAGATTCTGTTTCTTCAGTTCCAGTCTCTTCTGTTTCAGTGCCTTCTTCTTCTGTGCCGCCTCCGCATGCTGCAAGTGCTAATACGCCGACTAGTGATCCTACTGCTAACAGTTTCTTCATTTAAAGATCCAGCTCCTTAAAGTATATAGTAGATTTCAGACTGAACTTTGATGTTACTGACATAATACCCCAGATGAAATGAATATATATCCAATTTACCGGACCTTAACAATTTCTAAAACTTATGACTCACTATAACTCTTCATCATTTAAACTTAACCGGCCACTCTTCTTTCGTTTCACACATATCCCAAAACATATATTCATAGAGACTCGTTTTAACAACAATCTCCTCCAGCTGTGCCAGCTCGCGTTCCGGCTTGCCTTCTGCCAGTTCATTCAGAAGTGTCATCGCTGTCCCGTTCAACTCGCTGAAATCTTCACCGGAGTATGTGTCCACCCATTGTTTATACGGATTATTATTCTGATCGGGGTGTTTATCGGCTAATGCTCTGCCGATATAATTATAACTCCACGCACATGCCAACAGACACGCTGCAACTGCTGCTGCATCACCGCGCTGGGCGTGATTCAGCATGTAACTCGTATACGCTGTGTTCACTGCAGACGGCTCGGTCTCGAGAAGCTCACTCTCTTCAATTCCAAACATTTCCGCGTACTTTCTGTGCAGCGCCATCTCCCCGAATAGTGTCCCGTGCAGCATCTCGGAAAACATGTTCATCGTCGCAAGATCCGGCGCCTTCTCTGCCCCGATTGCCATCAGTCTTGAATACTCCACCAGATACACATAATCCTGCTTCAGCCAGTGCCGGAACTTATCGACATTGAGCGACCCGTCACCAAGACCGCTCACAAACGGATGTTCAAGGTAACGATTCCAAATATCCTCAACTCTGTTCCAGATTCTGTCGGTAAATTTCATTATATTATCCCCTTTGTTTTTCAGCTGAAGACGATAAAAACCCGAACCCCGCGAAGAGGCCCGGGCTGAAATTACATACAGATATATCAGCTCAGACTTCCCTGCGCAGGTACTAACCTACAGGTTCGAAGGGTCGATAATTTTATCTCTCAGCACGTAAAGTGCGCCCCCAGCCGTTTATATTTTGTTCATATATCTACTGTACTACAGTTTAAAAAATTTTGCTCAGGGAACTAACAGAATGTAATAACATTTAAGGAGGAATAATGAATGGCTCACGAACAGCATCAGCAATTACTGAAAACATTGCACGAATGTATGGAAGCTTGTAATCATTGTTTCGACGCATGCCTTGAAGAAGAAGACGTAAAAATGATGGCGGAATGTATCAGACTGGACCGTGAATGCGCAGATATGTGCGCATATTTGGAACAGGCAATTACGAGAAACTCACCGTTTGTTAAAGAACTTGCCGGCGTGTGTGCAGCAATTTGTGAAGCGTGCGGCAACGAATGTCAGAAGCACAATCACGTGCACTGCCAGAAGTGTGCAGAAGCATGCTTTGAATGTGCGATGGCATGTAAAGCAGCAGCGTAAACTATATTTTATAAAATAAACCGTACGGAGGCTCTAAAAATGGAGTCTGCCGTACGGTTCTTTTGTTTTATTTAATTCATATACTTCTTAAAGATCTGTCCCAGCTCATTCAGGAAATGCTTACCTTCCTGATTGGACGGCCAGTTATCTGAGAAAACCGAGAAGATTAACTGTTTGCCGTTCTGCTGAATCATGCCGAATTCATGCTCGAGCGCTGTCACAGATCCTGTTTTCGAGGCGATAAATTCATCTTTATGGTCTTCATCGATATTAAAGAATCCGCCGATTCTGTCGTTAATCTGCTGTTTTTTCATGACTTCAAAGAAATCTTTTCTGATGTCTTCAGGCAGTACGTCATTTTCCTGAATCACATACTGCATTGATGTGAACATATCAGCGGCAGACGTTGAGTTGCGTTTGCCTTCATTAATACCCGTCGTGTCATAGTAATTGCGTGCAAGCGTTGTATCGTGGAGACCGAGTGCCATAAATCCTTCGTTAATCCGCTCAATGCCGATGTTATCAATCAGCATGTTCGACGCGGTATTATCGGAAATAATAATCGAGAGGACAATCGTGTCCCACAGTGTCAGTCGTTTCACACTCTGGAGCGTATGCAGCACACCACATCCGCCGACCTTCTCCCCGACCGTGAGCGAAATATCTTCGTAGTTATGAAAATGCTGCTGCAGATTAATAATGCTGATCGGCACCTTTATTGTGCTGGCCGAAGGATAAACCTGGTGCTCATTATGTACATATACTTTGTTATCAAACTGAATCTTATAGGAAATATCTTTCGTCGGCTGCTGTCCAATCAGTGCGTTAATTTCATCTATAAACATAATATCCATCTCCCCTTGCTGCTGTTTAAGTAAAGAGTATCACAACTCACTTCCGGTTTGCACTTAGTCTATACGGGAAATAAAGGAGTAAATACAAATTACGATGGAGGTTTGACATTATGGGGCAAATTGAATTGATTGCTGATGAACAGCACTTACGCGAAAGACTGACACATTATATCGAAACCGGTGTACCTGAAAATAAATTAACTGTGATGTCGACCCGGGGCTATGCAGATTTTCTGATTGATTTCCCGGATGTAAATGAAAGGATGCCGGCAGGACGCAGCCTGGAGGAAATGCTCGCCCAGCTCGACGGCAGCCAGCGGCTGACGATGACGAATTCAGAACGTGAAAACTATACGAACGCTCTGAATAATGGTGAACTTCTTTTATATATTGATAATGAATCAGGAATTGAGACATCTCCCGGCGAAGAAACAATTGAACTCCGTGAAGAACGTCTTGCTGTGGATAAAGAAACAGTCCAGACAGGAGAAGTCGTTGTTGAGAAGTATACAGACTCAACAGTTGAAGAATTTGATGTGCCGGTCAATATGGATAACGTCACTGTAGAACGCCGTGCAGTCGAAGGCGAACCGCTGTTTGAGACGTATAACAATACTGAAGACTCGGATGACGACCTTGGTATTATCAGAATCCCGGTAACGAAAGAACGCATCAGAGTCATTAAAGAACATGTGGTTACAGAAGAAATTGTAATTACCAAAGAAGTCGTGGAGAAGATGGAACATGTTTCAGGCACTGTGAAGCATGATGACATCAGAGTCAGCGAAGTGAAAAACGAAGACGTCGATAAATAATAAAAAGGGGCTGAGACATAAGCTCTGAGTCTAGACGAAAAACTGCCTCAGGAGCTCAATTGCTCCTGAGGCAGTTTTTTTTATATTTTTTAATAGGATATTAATTCAAAAAAATATGAACCTAGCGTATTTCAAAGCACAGGTGAACCAGACGCTTTCAAGCCCAGAAGGTCGACGTCGATACGCGCAACGCAAAACTGATGTCGAAACAACTTTTGGAAATCTGAAGGCAAATTTGGGGTTCACTCGGATGTCTGTCCGAGGGAATAATCCGGTTCGTAACTAGTTGGGAATCGCCTTAATGGCGGTAAGCCTCAGAAAACTCGCTCGGTAATCTGTATTTAATATGCTTAAACCTATAAAAAATGTCTTGGAAATCTTGGTTTTAAGATTTCCAAGACATTTCTCTTATTTCTTCAGGGCTTCTGTCCCACCCTTTTTACTTTAATCTTTTATTCTTCTATAAACTCTTTTATAAATCCAGTTAAATTTTCTAAAGCTTGATTAATTATTTTCTCTCCTAATTCATAACTACCTTTTCTTCCGTCACCCAAGTTACCATTCTTAGTAACATCATCAAATTGATGTACTAACTTGATATATTTTCTTTTTCTTACATTTAATGCGAATGAATCATTGTACTCCGCAGCTTGCAACTTATCTTTTCTAACAATACTTGGGTATAGATATAAACTTTCTGATACTTCTCTCTCACAAGCATGCCCAAAGTGTTCTGAAGTAATATTTTCTTGAATTACATCACTGGCTGCATCTACGTATTTTGAGACAGCTATACTCACATTTTTATCTCGTGCAATTTTTTCAGCAGCTACATTTAAAGTAGATGTGTTTCCACCATGACCATTGATAACTAGAAACTTCTCTATTCCATGCTGAGACAAGCTTGTAACAATATCATCTAATAGCGCTATTAGAGTTTCAGGTTTTAAGCTAATAGTACCCGGGAAATTCATATGATGTGGAGAAACACCATAGTTAATTGTTGGAGCTAATGCAACTGAAGGATAGTTTCTCTCTGTAAGTAGCTTACTAAACTCTCCAGCTCTATATGAGTCACAGCCTTCTGCTATATGATGTCCGTGTTGTTCCTGAGCGCCTACGGGTATAATAGCGATCTTTACATCTTTGAATGCGCTCTCAATTTCGGGCCACGTCATGTCTGATAAAATATATGAGTTCATTACCTAATCATTCCTTTAATTTTAATCTTCTATATGATTTGATTTCTTGATACACAGCATATCCAATAGAAAGTACTGTTAAACCTAATAGTATTCCAGAGATTGGTCTTGTTAAAAATAAAGTGATATCAGGGTTAGTAGAAATAGCTCTTCTAAGGTTTTCTTCTGTCATTGGACCCAATATTACTCCTAATACAAACGCTGGTAATGAATATCCTTTATTCCTTAAGAAATAACCGATAATTCCAAAGAGTAATAATACCCAAACATCAAATATACGATTATTAATTGCATAACTGCCTACTGCACATAGAACAAAAACAATAGGGATTAAGAGATACATAGGTACATCATTAATTCTTACAAATAACTTTATACCAAAGCTTTGAATTATGAGCGCAAAGATACCCGATATAAAAAATGCTATAAATATACCATTAGCTAAAACAGGTTGTGAACTAATGAAATATGGTCCCGGTTGCACACCATGTACAAGTAAAACACCTAATATCATAGCCGTAACCGCTCCACCAGGTATTCCAAATGCCATAGTAGGAATTAATGCGCCACCTTCTGAAGAGTTATTTGCAGCTTCAGCTGCAATTATTCCGTCCTTATTCCCTTTCCCATATGAATCTGGATTCTTAGAACTCTTTTTAGCAATATCGTAACTTAATAAGTTGGCAATACTACCGCCAGCCGCAGGCAAAATACCTACTAAAGTTCCTACTATAGATGAGCGGAGCACATTAAACCAAGAATCAAACATATCTTTCACAGTGTCTATTAATGGATATGATGTACTCACTTTCTTGATATCTATCTCTTCTATTTCGTTATCTTTATCGTTAGTTTTATTTTTTATATGGGATAGTAATTGTGAGAAAGCAAAAATACCTATAAGAACAGGTAAAAAATCAAAACCTGAAAGTAATTGTGCTTCTCCGAATGTAAACCTAGACACACTCAACACTGGATCTTGTCCAATAGTTCCAAAAAAGATTCCTAACGCACCCGCAGTCAATCCTTTTAACATATCTCCTTCCCCCATACTTGCAATAGCACTTAAGCCTAAAACCATTAAGCTGAAATACTCCCATGGTCCAAAAGCTAAAGCCCATTCAGATAACATAGGGGCCGCAAAAATTAAGATAACACCTGAGATTATAGTTCCAAAAAATGAAGCCCATAATCCTAAATTCAAAGCTCTTCCAGGCTCTCCGTTTTTAGTCATAGGATAACCATCAAACGTTGTTGCCACTGAAGATGGAGTCCCAGGTATTCCTAGTAGTATGGACGATATTAAACCGCCACTGGCTCCCCCTACCCAGACTCCCATCATTAATGATATCCCTGGCAAAGGTTCCATTGCAAAACTGAATGGCAAAGTTAGTGCAACCGCCATTGTAATTGTGAAACCAGGTATACTGCCAAAAACTATTCCCGCTATAACACCTATAATCATAAGGAGTATTATATTAAAGGACATAACTTCTGTTAAACTTGCTAAAAAATTCTCCAAAATATTACCTCCGCATTTAAAAGAATAAGCCCTTTGGTAAAAATACATTCAAATAGTTTTCAAAGATAAATGAAACAACTAACGCGGACAGGAACAAACAAATAACTGTAATTATATTTACTTTCCAATTCTTCTTTTTATCTATCAATAAAATATATACAAACATCATAAAGATAGTCGATGCTATGACGAAACCAATCACATCTAATGCCCAGATATAAATACCAAAAGATATAAACATTAATAGCACTTTCCAAGAAAATGACTCTTTATCTGAGTATGACTTCAAATTTCTATTTTTTATAATCGATATTATTATCGATAAAGCTGACAGTACTATTATGAATATTAGAATCACTCTAGGATAAAAGTCTGCTCCTAACCCAGCAACTATATCCAAAGTTTTTATATTAGTAGTTTGGTATAAAAAGAAACTTGCTACTAGTAATATAATAATTGGTCCGCTTAATGTTTTCTTCATTAAATTATTCACCAACTCTACTTTTATATGTTATTCGATAACACCTTGATTTCTAAGAATTTCTTCTGTTTCAGCTAAATCCTCTTCAAGAAATTCCTTATATTCCTCATGGGCTAAATAATTCACATCTACACCTAAGTTTTTCATTTCTTTTTGAAATTCTTCATTTGAAGCTACGTTACCCAGAGCTTCACTTAAAATTTCAACGATTTCTTGAGGTGTATCTTTAGGTAAAAAGTAGCCGCGATTAGTCCCTGATGAGAAGTCTATTCCTTGTTCTTTTAGTGTTTCTAAATCAGGCAGTTCACCGTTTCTTTCATCACTGACTAGTCCTAGTAATTTTAAATCTCCTGATTCAATATAATCTTTAGCTGCCGGGACAGTAGTAGAAGCTAAATCTACATGGTTTCCTAATAATGCTTGGGTTCTTTCGGCAGTTCCTTCGTAGTTTACTATATTAAATTCCACACCTTGGTCTTCCATGATACCGAGAGGAATAGTGTGTGTAGTTGATCCCACTGTGGCTCCAAAAGATATAGATCCTGGTTCATTTTTCGCTTGTTCAATTACATCCGACATATTGTCCCAATCATTATCTGCATTTGTAACAACTATGTTTGAAGACGTAGTCATTAGAGCAACAGGCTCAAAGTCAAAATAATCAAAGTCTGATGTACCACTTAATTTTGATATCCCTATAGAGTCATGACCATTAATGATTGTATAACCATCCGGATCTGCTGATAGTCCCTCCGTAGCTCCAATTACACCTCCGCCACCACCAATATTTTGCGTGATAACTTTAGTCCCTAATTCTTCTTCTAAGTATTTGTTTACAGTTCTCGCTATAACATCTGTGTCTCCTCCAGCCCCCCAAGGAACTATTAATGTTATATTCTCTTCCGGATAATTACTGAAATTTTCCCCTTCGTTACTTCCTTCTCCAGTTGAAGAATCGTTACCGCATGCTACTAATACCATAAGTATAGAAAATGTCATTAATAAGTAAAAAATTCTCTTCATTTTTTATCCCCCTTATATTTAATGAAATGCGTAAAACGAATACGAAAACCTACCCTCCCAAATATAAATATTTATAATTTTTAGAATTATAAATTTAAATCTATTGTACATATTAACCTTTTAATTGTAAACAAAAAATATAATAAATAAATAAACACCTTACATATGTAAAGTGTTTATCAATATTAGCATTCTATTTGTTAAACAATGAATTATACTGAGCAGAGAAATTTTTTACTGAATTGAGTGTGAAAAATTTTATAGAATATTATAATTTCAAACCTGTACGGCTTTTAAATCTTTTCAATAAGATATGACTCTCTACTTTAGTAATTCCATCTAACGAATATAATTCTTCATTTATAAAGTATTCCAATTGGTCAAAGTCATCCACTAAGACATGCATGTGTAATGTACTTGGTCCGGTCATTTGATAACAAGAGGCAACTTTAGGATTCTCTACTAACGATTCTGCTACCGAAACTAACGATTTAGGCTCACAATCCACTTCAAAAAAAGCTGACACTGTTTTTCCTACTTTATTAGAGTTTATAACTACACTAAATTTTTCAATAATATCATTCTCAATTAATTTATTTACTCTATCCCTAACTGCTACTCTCGAAATTTCTAACTCTTTAGCTATATCTACATAAGATATCCGGCCATTATCTGATAACAATGATAATATCTTTTTATCTAATTCATCTAGTACCATACTGCCACTCCATTTTATTATTTAATAACTACATTTTATATCATTATATTCATTTGTAAAGTAATAACCGTTATAATATACTTAAACGAAACCAAATTAATAGATTTAAAATTTTAAAGAAAGGAGTAGAGCTATATTAATTTACATTTAGAAATTTTCATTGCCTTTTTCCGATCAGGAATACTGGGTTTTGGTGGAGGTCCTTCTACAATACCTTTAGTTCACAAAGAAGTTGTAGAATATTTTAAATGGATGGATGATGAGGAGTTTTCAAATGTTTTAGCTTTGGGAAATAGCTTACCAGGTCCCATAGCTACAAAAATGGCAGGCTATATAGGCTATAAGGTTGGCGGATTCATAGGTCTAATAGTTGCATTATTCGCTACAATTATGCCGACTGTTATCATTATGATATTTTTAATTGGTACTTTATCAAACTTCAGAGATTCTACTTACGTTCAAGGAATGACGGCAGCAATTACTCCAGTTATTACAGTTATGATGTTTATTCTTACCTATCAATTTTTATTTTCTTCAAAGAAAAATTTAGGTGAAATTAAAACATTAATTTTACTCTCTTTAAGTTTTATAGCATATATTATTTTGGATATACATCCGGCAATTATTATATTGGTCATTATTATATACTCATTTATCAAATATAGAAAATAGTTTATAAAGGAGATTCAGATGAAATATATTGATATTTTTATTGCTTTCTTTATACCAGGAGTAGTTGGATATGGAGGAGGTCCTGCGAGTATCCCATTGATTCAAGCAGAAGTAGTTGACCGATATAAATGGTTAACAATTGATGAGTTCGGAGAAATATTAGCATTAGCTAATGGTCTCCCAGGACCGATTGTTACAAAAATGGCAGGCTATATAGGTTATGAAGTTGGTGGGGTTTTTGGAAGTATTATTGCTCTATTTTCCAGTGTTGCTCCTTCATTAATTGCTATGTTAGTTCTATTAGGTTTAATAACAAAGTTCAAAAATTCCCCAGTAGTTAAGAAGTTAACAAACTATATAAAACCAACAATTGCTATTTTACTCGGAGCACTAACTTTACAATTCTTCCTTCAATCTCTTGAAGGAGCTGGATTATTTCATACAGTAATACTTTTAATAGTTAGTTGGATATGCTTAGAGAAGTTCCGAGTTCATCCTTCTCTAATAATAATTGGAACATTATTTTATGGATTAATATTTATAAGTTAATAATTTACAGAATAACGTTTAATATTCTAATTAAATCAATGATTATATAAAAATCTTCCTGTTATTTTAATTAATAACAGGAAGATTTTTTACTTTTTCTTATTTGTATAATTGGAAATTAGCGGCTTAACGTAGCTCATTATTTTTTCTCTTTTAACAGGATCTTTCATCGTTTCTTTAATCACTCTCATAATCAATTTCTTCATATTATTACCTTCAATCTTCTATTTAAAAGCTTATCTATCATAACACCATGATATCTTTTATAAAACAATAAATACCTAGTCCGGACGATGGTTCTGAACTTTTAAATTCAGGCCGAAGACGATAAATGAAATAATCATAAGAATTAATATTACAAGCCGGTAGACCTCAAATGAAGGATCTATTCTCATAATCATAAATAATTCAAAGAAAAACCAGCCGGCTGTCACAGTAATAAAGGCTGCTTTAAAAGCCTTTGCCAGCATATTACCTTTTACTTCTTTACTCAGCCCGGTATCTTTAAAGAATTTCACTGCTGTAACAATTGAGTAAATCAAAACAATAAGGAGCACTGCACCTATTGTAATCATGTTGGGTAGTCTCCCTTTTCTTAAGCCGACAGCGAGAATCGAACTCGCATTTCAGCCTTACCATGGCTGCGTTCTGCCATTAAACTATGTCGGCATATTTTTAGTATCAGCTTTTACTATAGTATATTCTCCGTGTTTTATCTACCCCAATCTGTTCTGCTGCTGCGGTATAATAAGTGTTAGAGACTTATACAGAACGGAGGGTGGAATATGAAGAAGGCATTGATTATTATTAATAAGACTTCAGGCATGGGTAAAAAAGCACGGCTGGAAGAGGCACTGATCCGCAATTTAAAATCTCAGAATTATGAACCGGTTATCAAATATACGGAACCGACCGGGTTCGAA